>JBHIAC010000203.1:0-4399 GCA_046758365.1 bacterium | reverse complement strand
CATGCTCTCAAATCAGACTATTTAGTACTCGGCGGAATCGCCCTGGGGGTCATTGTGCTTCTTTCCTTGGCAACGGTAGTCTTATTTATACGTTCGGTGGATCGACCGGTGCAAGAACTTAGGGCCAGCATGGAGGCAATTGAGCGCGGTGACTTTTCAGCTCGCATAGAAACCTCCAGCCGCGACGAATTGGGTCAATTAGCTCTTGGGATGAATGCCATGGCTGATAAATTGCAAAAAGCCAGAAATCATTTATTGGAACATCATCGCCAGGAGCTGCTGCAAGCTGAGGCACTTGCCAAAATCGGGGAACTGGCCGCCGGTTTAGCACACGAAATTAAAAATCCAATTTCGGGCATTGTTTTTGCAGTAAATTCAATTTTGCGTGAGACGGAGCCCAATGATAATCGGCAAGAAATTTTTGAGGAAATCGTGAAACAAGCAAATCGCGTGGAACAGAATCTAGAGTCCTTACTCACTTTTGCAAGGCAAAGTCGTCTTGAACGTTTTCCAACTGATCTCAATGCAATTATTGAAAGGATTTTATTGTTTATTCGCCAACAGCCTGATATGAAGTTGATAAAGACCGACAGTATGCTGGATATTAACTTACCTGAAGTACTGGTTGATCCGAAACAAATAGAACAAGTGTTGCTAAATCTCATCATCAATGCCGTGCAGGCAATGCCACAAGGCGGCTGTTTAACCGTCAGCACGGGTTATCATATGGAAAATAAAAGTGTTAGCATCTCAGTGAAAGATACGGGTGTAGGCATTTCAGAGGAATCACGGGATGAAGTATTCCAACCATTTTACACAACAAAAGCTAAAGGTGTGGGATTAGGTCTCGCGCTGTGTAAGGAAGTCGTTTTGCGTCATAATGGGAAGATTTCCTTTGATAGCAAGGTCGGCCTTGGCACGACCTTTACTATTGAGTTGCCAATCGGTGGTTTAGAGACGCTTTAACCACATCTAAATATGAATGAATTAATATAATAAAATAGGCTTTAACAACTCCCTATGCCCCCTTTTTTTAAGGGGGATATTACAGAAAAGCTTAAGTTGACCCTTATGCAAACGCTTTCGGTGTCAGCTTTTTTAGGAGCGTTTCATTTAGCACGAATTTGTTATGTTCAAATATAAAATTCTCATTATTGATGACGACAAGTTGGTAACGTGGTCGCTCTCACGTGACTTAAAGAGCAATGGATGCGAGGTAGCAGTTGCCGTAGATGGTGAAAGTGGAGTGGCCGCTTTTCGTGAGCATGCTCCAGATGTTGTCCTTCTTGACTTGAAACTGCCAGACATCGATGGGCTGGAAGTTTTGCGAAAACTTAAGCAGGAAACACCAGAGGCCATTATCATCATGATGACAGCTTATGCAACTGTGCAAACGGCTGTTCAAGCCGTCAAGTTGGGAGCTAATGATTTTGTCAAAAAACCATTCACCTATGAAGAACTCAAACTAATACTGAATCGAGCGCTGGAGAGTCACCAGTTAAGCCGGGAAGTCGCTGAAATGCGCCAATATTTCAAGCAAAAATACGGCATCAGCAACCTCATTGGCGAATCCCCAAGTATGCAGCAGGTTTTTACCCTCATCCGTAAAATCGCTCAAAGCGATGCCACAACCGTTCTCATCTCTGGTGAAAGCGGCACCGGTAAAGATTTGGTTGCCAAAGCGATTCACTACGAAAGCCAGCGCTTTCAATATCCATTTATGGCGATGAATTGTGGCTCGCTGCCTGATACGCTTCTGGAAAGCGAGTTGTTTGGCCATGAAAAGGGAGCCTTTACTGATGCCAAAGTTGCTAAAAAAGGGCTATTTGAGCTAGCTGATAAGGGTACCGTGTTACTAGATGAAATCGGGGATGCTTCACCTTCCCTACAAATTAAGCTGTTGCGATTTATTGAAGAGAAAACTTTCAAGCGAATCGGTGGTACAAAAGATATCGAAGTGGATGTTCGCATTATTGCCGCAACCAATAGGGCACTTGATCGATTAGTTAAAGAGGGACTTTTCCGGGAAGATCTTTATTATCGACTCAAGGTCATTCCTGTCCATCTTGCTCCTTTGCGCGAACGGAAAATAGAAATCCCACTCTTATCGAAATACTTCATTGACCAATTTAATAAAGAATTTAAGAAACAGGTAGCCGGGATTTCACCTGAAGCCCTTGAGATTTTGAAGAATTATCATTGGCCAGGAAACGTACGTGAATTGCGCAATGTCCTGGAACGTATCCTGATCCTGGAAAATGTTGAAACCATTCAACCCCAGCATCTACCTTTGGAACTCACCCTTAAGCAAAAATCTGCTTTTCCTGACATCTTACATCTGCCAACGACTGGGATCGCCTTGAGTGGCGTCGAAAAAGAACTTATTCAACAGGCATTGGAACACACGGGTGGCAATCAGTCACGCGCCGCCCATTTATTGCATATATCTCGCCACGCCCTGCGCTACAAAATGAAGAAATATCATCTTTTGAACTAAGAATTTCTCTTTCACGAAATGATCCTCCCCAGGCTTTTTAATAATTTCTCTTACCAATAGGAATTTTCAAATAGTACAAAGCGATTGTGTCAAATAGCTCATCAATTGCGTGATATGGCGCAGTCCTAAATAATTTCAGAGCTATTTACCATTTGTTTTTTGTACACCTTAACGAGCAGTTTCTTTCAATTATTGATTTTATAAAAGTTAACTGCTTTATATTTAGACAAATATTTATTGAAACTCTTTAGAAATATTTAATTCTGGCACTATGATTGCATTAATAAAATGTAATAAAATTATAATTATCGGCTTCTATTTTAAAATCTTTAATAAAAATTTTGATCGGGGGAACTATGAGGCTTATAGACCATCATAGCAGTATTGTGGTTAAGCTAAGCATTGTCTTGCTTGCACTAAATTTAGTTGCGTGTGGCGGTACTCGTAGGGCCACTCATGCAGAAGACCCAGAAGATTTTGTTTGGCCACTCCCTCCCGACCCACCCAGAATTGAATTCGTTAAAAGTATTCACTCCGAAATGGATGTTGGCCACAAACGGTCGTTGACACAACGCATCTTCGAAAGTATTTTTGGAAGGACACCTCTTCGTGCACTCAAGAAACCGTTAGCAGTGCATGCCGACCAATCTGGCCGCGTGTTGGTTGCTGACACCGGCTGGCGTAAAGTCTTAATTTTCGATTTTAAAAACAAAAACCTGGAGATACTTGGGAAGAAGGGTCGGGGGCGTTTGCTCAATCCGCTCGGAGTAACCACAGACGATTTAGGGCGCATCTATGTCACTGACGCTGGTGGCCAACGGGTCATAGTCTATGATGCCAACGGGAAGTTCTTGACGGCTTTCGGAGGCGAGGAGGTTCTTGTCCGTCCATCGGGAATCGCTGTCAACTCTAAACTAGGGGATGGACTACCAGCGATAGTTTACGTTGTGGATACCTGGGCTCACCAAGTAAAGGTATTCAACAGCAGAACTGGTAACCTTCTATTAACCATCGGCAAAAGAGGTGAAAAACCACAAAATGCAAACGAGCTCATTGAGGGAACCCTCGACCAGGTATGGAACCGAGGCGACGATGAAGGTGAGTTTCGTTTTCCAACGCAAATAGCCATTGGTCCCGATGGGCTACTCTATGTCGTCGATACACTTAACTTCCGAATACAGGTTTTTACTCCAAACGGAAAGTTTGTCAAAACCTTTGGTGAAGTCGGTAATTTGCCCGGCAATTTTTACAGACCAAAAGGAATCGGTTTAGATAGCGAGGGGCATATTTACGTGTCTGACGCGGCTTTCAGTAAAATCCAGATATTTGATCAAGATGGCAGACTTCTACTTCACTTTGGTTCTTTTGGCGCCGGTCTTGCTGATTTACGGCTTCCTGCCGGCATGTACATCAATGAGCAGAACCTGGTGTATGTGGTAGATCAATTCAACAATAGGATACAGGTCTATCAATATCTGGGTGATAAGCCCAAAGAAGAAAAAGACCTGATTACAAAAAAAGAAAGGAGGTGAGAAAACATGAAAAAGTGGTTTATTGTCATTTGTGCCTTCGCATTCCTGGTTGGCTTTGTAGGGCTTGGCAATATCTATGCCCAGTTTGGTAATAAAGTAGCCAATACCCCGCATAACCTGCGCGAGGGTGCGTCCCCTCCCATGCCGCTGACTGACTATGGCGAAATCTGCGTGTACTGCCATACACCCCACAACAATAACACGGACATCGAAGCGCCGTTGTGGAACCGCAGTACCCCAACCGGGCCGTACGATATGTACGACAGCCCAACCCTTGATATGGACATTGCAAGTAATCCACAAGGGGTCTCCCTAGCATGTTTGTCATGCCATGACAATACCATCGCACTGGATCAAATCATAAATATCC
>JBHIAC010000202.1:0-4410 GCA_046758365.1 bacterium | reverse complement strand
AATGAGTCTGGAAATTTAATTGGCAAAAAGCTCTTAAATATTGAAAATACTCAACCTCTAACACAAGTAAAGCGATTACTTCTGGGCAATTTCATAACGAACTCATCGGCCGTGGTCCGTAGAAGCTGTTTTGACAAAGTTGGATATTTTAATGAAAATTTACGAGGCTCCGATGACTACGATTTGTGGGTTAGAATTGCAAAATATTTTGAAATTCACTACCTGAACCAGATCCTGATCAAAAAAAGACTGCATAAATTAAATTTTTCAGAATTGAATATTCAGACTATGATGGAAGGCAAGTTACAGGTAATAAATTCCGCAATAAGAGACAGTCCAGCCCTTGCAGACAAATTGAATATTTATATTGCAAATATACACCGCTCGGCAGCCATTAAATACGCTTTGAATGGTCAAATTTCACAAGCGAAGAAAAATTTTGCTCAAGCACTGAAATCTGGCAATCGCTCATTTATTACTTTTGCCGGGTATTTCTTATCACTTTTATCGCCTTTAATGCTTTCAAAAATTACATATTTGGGCCAGTCCCTTAAGCGTAGGTATGGATTCACTTCTTGATGAACGATGATTTGACCATGGGAAATTAAACATAAATTGAAGATAAATAACATGCCAAAAGTAAGTGTCATACTGCCTGTTTACAACGAAGAAACGCGGGTTGCCACCGCCATTATGAGCATTTTGAATCAGACCTATACTGATTTCGAATTTCTCATTATAAATGATTGCTCTCAAGATAATACTGAAACAGTAATCCGCTCTTTTAGGGACAAAAGAATCCATTTAATAAACAACGAGAACAATCTTGGCGTAATAAGATCATCCAATAAAGGAATTTTTTCTGCTGTGGGTAAATACATTGCTCGAATTGATGCCGATGATTTCTCTTTACCTACCCGTTTGGAAAAGCAAGTGCATTTTTTGGATCAAAATCCTGAAGTGGCGGTATTAGGAACGGCTGTTTATCACAATGATAATATGCGCAATGAAAAATTCATTCGTATTCCACCACAAAAGGATCGTCATATAAAGTACGAGATGGTGAAGTATGTACCACTTGAACACAGCAGCGTCATGGTGCGTGCAAAAGTTTTACAAGATTTTGGGGGGTATGATGAAAATTATGGCGCGGTTGAAGATTTGGAGTTATGGACACGAATAGGGAAAAAATATCAATTTGCCAACTTATCCGAACCGCTTGTAGTCAGAAATATTCGACCCAACAGCTATTGGCATACTAATTACAATGAATTAGTACGGCAAATGAAATTCGCTAAGGTGGCAAAGTTGGCGATATTTTCCTTTAGTTTACCGAAATTGTATTACTTTTATGTCTGGACCAAAGTATTCTATGGTTTAGCGCCAAATCAAGTAAAGCGCTTAGCGAGAAAAATTCTTTCTAAAAGCCAAGAAATTAAAATTAATTCGGTACCGTCACTGCCTAAATTGCATTAAAAAACCAAGATAAGCTGCCATGTCAAAAAAGCCCAATATAGTACTGATTGTACTGGATACAACACGTGCGACAAATCTTTCCTGCTACGGATATTCCAAACAAACAAGTCCTAATTTGGATAAAATTTCCGAAGAGGGTGTCTTATTTACAAATGCGATTAGTAATTCCTCCTGGACCCTTCCGGCCCATGCGAGTCTTTTCACCGGTACCTTTCCTTCTGTTCATTCCGTTAACGAATGGACTGACCGTCTTCCGGACCATTTGGTTACTATGGCTCAGTTCTTTTCCAACCAGGATTACCAGACCGTGGCCATCAACAACAATTCATGGATAAATGAACAGTTTGGGTTAGACCGAGGTTTTAAAGTAGTTAAAAAAATCTGGTTGTTACTCCAAACCTCGAATGATTTAAATGTCACCAGCCGCTCCATTAAAAATGTGAATCTATTCAAAAAGATTTGCAAGGTTTCTAAAAACGTTTTTAGAGGCAATTTATTGTTAAATCTGGTGAATGGAGTTTACGGTCAATTTTTACACAATAGACATGACCTGGGTGGAAAACGAATCCTAAAGGCTTTTGAAAAGTGGTTTCACACCGAAAGAAATACAGAGAAACCCTTTTTTTTGTTTATGAACCTATTAGAGCCTCATCTTCCGTATACTCCCCCGCGCCAATGTCTTTCTCGATTTTTTGACGGAAAATTTTCCGACAAACAAATTGAAGGTTTAAATCAAGACCCATTCCCCTATGTAGTCGGCATTGAAAAAAAAAGCGCCCTGGACCTTGAAATTTTAACGGCGCTCTATGATGCTGAAATTAATTATCTCGACTCTTTGATCGCCTCGATATATAACATACTTTATCAGACAAATCATCTTGATAATACTATTTTAATCATAGTTGGAGATCATGGTGAAAACCTTGGCGAACATGGGTTGATGAGTCATTTCTTTTGCCTGTATGATACACTCATCCATATTCCCTTAATCATCCGATTTCCTTCTGCATTCTCAAAGGCCTCAAAGAACGAAAATATTGTCCAACTCAGTGACCTATTTCCATCCTTAGCGGCTTTAGCGGGTCTTGAGAATCATCTACCACATGAGCAAATCGAAGGAAGAAATATATTTGCCTCTGATCTGAACGACAGAATTGCCGTGTCTGAACTTTTAGGTACCAACCCTCCCCTGGAGGTGATAGCTAAAAAAACTGGCATTCCAGAAGTCAATTTAGCAAGGTTGAATAAAAAGATTGTAGCATTTCGAAATAAAAAGTACAAGTTTATTGAAGATAGTTTAGGGAATGAGGAATTCTATAACATTGTAGAAGACCCCAGGGAATTGAATAATTTAATCGATAAAAATCCTAAAACGCTTGCACAGTTTAAAAGGTTCAAAGAATATTGGGGTTCAAGGAAAGTAGTGGGTGAAAAAAGCCGACAAGCAAACGAGTCATCAAAATTGGAGAAAGAAACCTTTAAGCGATTAAAAGCTTTAGGGTATCTATAGTACAAAGAGCAAAGATTCTACTTTTAAGGTACTAAGCCTTTTCGGAAACAATGCTGCGAAAAGGTGGCTGACGCAGTAAAGCGAAAAGGAAATCCAAAATGCTAAGCACGAAATTCTAAACAAATCCCAAAATTTATCGATGTTGGATCACTAAGCGCCTAAGATATATGGAGTCAATATGGATTCTCCTTCTTTATCGGTAATAATTCCAACAAAGAACCGAACAACGGATCTCATAAATACGTTACGTTCTGTCTTTACCCAAACTCGCCAACCGGATGAGATTGTAATTGTTGACCAGAGCAATTCAAACGACACAAACCGTGCAGTTAAAGCACTAATTAATGAACTACATATACAACCGAATATTGTCTATATTCACGATCAGCAAATATCTGGAGCTTCTCAGGCACGCAATAGGGGTTTTGAGCAAAGTCGTGGAAACTATATTTTCTTCCTCGATGATGATGTTACCATCCAGCCCAATTATATTGAAACATGCCTTTCTATATTGGAAAATTCAAACCAGCTCGACGGGGTTGCAGGTTACAGGATTGTACCGGGAGAAGAAATAAATAAATTTCGGCTGCTTTTGCTTGGATTATTTTACATTGGCCCTTTTCGGTATTATTATCACAACATGAAGTTGACCTCAAAAGCTTTACAAAAAAAATCAAGCAATGTCTTAGTCAAACTTGACGCCATCGGCGGCGGATGGTTCTTGATAAAACGTCGGGTTTTTGAGAGTATCAAATACGACGAAAACTTAATTGGTATTTGTGAGGATCAAGATTTTTTTATTCGGGCAAGTTCAAGATTCGAATTTGCCATTACATTGGATACGTTTGTCATCCATAGAAAATCAACCGCCAACGCATATTATCTAAATCGCGTGAAGGATAAAGACCACCATGAATGCAAAATAGTTTCAATGTCTTATTTACATAAAAAGAATTTTTGTGGCAAATTGTTAAATAATCTGTGCTATGGCTGGTTGTGCATTGGTCTGTTTTTAGATGCTGCAAGAAGCTCCCTTTTTACGCTCTCGTTTGCTCCAATCAAGGGTGCATTGATAGGGCTATATAAAGTATTTGAGGGATTCAAGGACACCTCAATGATTGTCAAAAGTCTGCGCGAGCCAAAAAGAAAAAGTCTATGCGATACCGAATATCGAAAATGATGAGAGCCATATTCCCCATAAAAGATTATGTCATTTACAATGGATCTCCTCTTCCTGCAAGGCAGTTACGATGTTGTGGACCCAAGTTCAAAAATAATTCGTATTATCTGGAATCGGCTGAAAAGGAAGCGCAGCGTCTCGTTGATTATTTCGGCTGCGATAATACCTTTAAGATTCTTGATGTAGGCTGTGGTCCAGGACGACTCGCAATTGGTATCTTGAGGGTAATTGGAAAATTGGCTTA
>JBHIAC010000201.1:0-4427 GCA_046758365.1 bacterium | reverse complement strand
ATTAAATCTTCTCGATTGGCTAAAACAGTGGGCAGATCACTTGCAATTTCTAACCTTATGTTTCTATTCTCAATCCGAAATTGAAAATCAGAACAAACTTTGGATACAATTCTTTGGATAGATACTTTTTTGATTGTTTTTTGTCTTTGCCCAACTTTTGAAAATTCAAGAATATCATGAATCATCCTCTCCATTCTGACAGCATTCATTTGAATTCTATCGATATAATAAAGAGATTCTTCCTTATTCACGGTTCCATGTTCTCCCTTCAGTAGACTTGCAAATCCTTGAATAGACACAATCGGAGACTTAAGGTTATGGGAAATCAAATAAAAGAGATTTTCTAATTCTTCGGTCTTACGTTGAATTTCAGCTTCTGCCTTCTTGCTTTCAGTCATATCTCTAGCAATTACAATAATACCCGTCAACAGACCGTGTTTGTCTTGCAGTGGAGATACCGACAATCTTACCGGTATTGTTTTGCCTGTTTTGCTTAAAAATTGGTTTTCAAAATCCTGAAGTTTGCCCGTAAGGCGCAAATAGGACATAACGCTGTCGCAAGTCCTTTTACCTTCCAGAAATAATTTGTTGATTTTTTTCCCAATGACTTCGTCTGCAGAATAGCCTAAAATCTTTTCCGCACCCTTACTGAATAGAATTATTTTTCCCAATTTGTTTGTAGTAATAATAGCATCCACAGAACTTTCAAGGAGGCTCTCTAAGTATTCTTTTGTTTCTTTTATCTCAACATAGAGACTGGTATTAACAATAGCGTTTGCAGTGTGTGTGCCCATCCTCTTTAGAATTTCTGTGTGGTCCTTTGAGAAGGCTTCTGGATATATACTGCCAATATTTAAGCTACCAATGAGCCTTTTCTTCAATATTAAAGGAATAATGCAATACGATTTGATCTCTTTACCCAACAATTTGTACACTAAAGGCAAACTTTCATAATCGTAAAGATAGGCTTTCGGCTTGCCATAAATTGGAAAATAATGTATATACTCTTCTACTGAAGCGATTTCGTTTTTACATAAGTCAACCTTGCTATCCCAATATTTGGCTCTCATCTCTATCACGTTATTATTTGTTAATGCCAGGCTAATAACATTAGAATCGATGATTTTTCTAATTTGTTTATAAATTGTACTAAAAAGCTTACTAAATTCCAAGTTAGAATAGACGACACTCGAAATTCCTTCTATTAAGCTGTGAATTTTATCTTTTTCACGAAGTTCTATAGTATCTAACTTGTAAAGTGTTATATCCTTAAAAGTGACTAATCGTTCTTCTGAATTTGGTAACCTACTCCAAGAAGCCTCGGCAATCTTTTCTTCTCCACGGTTGTTTATAAGCACACATTCTATAGTGTTTGGGTGGCTTTTACTAAGTTCATAAAAATTGATAAGTGAACGATGCATCTTTGGATACTCTGCCTCAGCAATAAAATCAAACAAGTTTTTCTTATTTTCTAGAAGATTTGGCGGCAAGCCTATCCACTGTGAGAATAATTGGTTTACAAGTTTTATAGAACCGTCTGTTTGAAAAATGACTGCCGCGGCACCTAAATTATCAAAAAGCGTCTTGTAATAGGCAGATAAATCTTCTTGTGTTGACTTAGAATGATTAGGACTTTTGGTTTTGGGATCCGTAATTTTTTTTAGATTTAAAGTAAACAACCCATCTATGTTAAAATGCTTTAAATATGTGCGTTTATTAATGAAAGATTCGGTAAAACTTCCCAACACCAAAGCTCCCTGACCATAGTCTGGAAGGTTTACCGGAAAAATGATACTCGAGGCTATCTCCTGGTCTTCCTGGCCAAAAATAGTATTCATGAATTGCACATTTTCTTTTTCATCTAGATATGAAACAGCTACTAAGTTTCCCCCCAAAAGTAAAAAATCTTTGACATAGGGTAAAACAATTTTTTTTACTTCGATTTCGCTATCATGTCCATTTCGGTCGATAAATATCCGAGTCTCCCCTGAGTGTTTGTCATTGATAGCAAAAGCAGCTAAGTCAAAAGTTACAAAGTTTTTTAGATGTTTTACTGTTCTTCTTAATGCTTCCGCAAGATCGTTTTGTTCGCAGAGGTTGGTAAAATTGTCAGCTATTTCTTTCAATTGAGAGGTCTCGATTTAGAATGTGTTTAAAAAAGCTAATGTAAGCAAAATTTAAAAGCAATAAAAAAAATGAATGTTAAAGCTTTTTAATAAATCACTTTTCAGTATAATAGTAACAACTTTGCATTCTCTGCGCCCGTCGCAGTTTATAAATAATTCAGGATAATAAGTGGCAAGTTGAGATGATATAAAAACCCAAAGGTTAATTCTTTAAAAACAAAATACCAGACCTTTGTGCTACACAAATTACCTAACTAACTGAATAACTTGTAAGAAATCTAATCAATGCCCAACTCAATACTTTGACTCCTGTTTCAAAGCCGTGTTTGTCTATATGGAAAATATTGAATTGAAGGAATTCTTGAGGGATTTGGTAACTTTTTGCACCAAGATGTACAAGGGTGCCAGGCACATATTTTAAATAATGGGTAAAATTCTCAACACCTACGTCGGGATATTTTATGTTAATGACCTTATCCATACCTAGAATTTCTTCAGCGGCCATTTTTAGATTCATAGTTGTGGCTCGGTCATTTGGTAAAATCGGTGAGTTTCCAGTAAATTCAAGTTTATATTCTACTCCATAGGCTTTGCTAATTCCCTGAACGGTGTTTTCAATTAACGATGGAATTTGCTCTTGCACATCTGCATCTAATGTATGGTATAGGCCTTGCATGAGTACAGAACCTGAACATTCCTGGTTCGAGTATTCATTTTGAATAGAATAAATAGAAATGTTCACAGGCTTAAGCGGATCTATCCTGCGCCCACTTAATTGATTTAAGGCGGTAATAATTTGCGCTGCAACCTGGATTTTATCAACGGCCATTCTGGGATTAACAATATCTGCTGTTTTGGAAGTAATTTCTATAGAAAAAGTATTTTTAGAGGGTACGATTGGTCCGAACTTAATCCCTACACTTCCAATTGGTATGGTAGGATCTATATACAATCCATAACCGACTTTAACATTTTCAAAGGCTATTTCATTAATCATCTTGGAAGAATCCCCTGAATGAAATTCTTGAACTGGCAGAAAAAGAATACGGATTCTTCCCGCGATTTCACTCTTGAAATGGTTTAGAACCCAAGTTACTCCCAGGCCGGTGGCAGCGTAAATATCCAGACTAACATTTTCCATGTCTCTGGCTGCATTGAAACTAAATACGTTGTCAAAGGATCTTGCAAATCTTGATGAATCTATATTTATTTGAAGAGCAATGGTGGGTGACGGATCTTTTCCCAGAAGCTCCAAAATAATAGCATTCTTCGTAATCTGTCTGCCTTCAAAGCCCAGGTTCTTTAATGCTTGGATGATAAAATCAGCGGTGTTTGCTTCTTTGGAGCCAAAGTAAACATCTTTATGTAGCTGCTGCTCAATCTCAATTAACCGAGGTCCAATTTGTTTTGCTAAGTTGATAATACTTTCAATGGCCCTTGTTCTATCAGACATTTAGTAAACTCTATTAAGATTGATCAATATAGTTGAGTCTATTTGAAAAGCTTTATCGTCTCTTCTAAGATTTTATGAATATACTCATTAAGGCTCCCTTTAACAAGTACACCAGCAGCATAAGCATGTCCACCCCCACCTAATTTTTGAGCTATTTGATTAATAACGTAGTTTCCCTTGGAACGTAAGCTGACTTTAATCCTATCTTTATCCAGTTCAATGAACATAATGATAATTTCAACCCCGTCAATCATTCTCGGAAAATCAGCGAATCCTTCTGTATCTTGAGGTTTTGCTCCAATTGCATCCATAGTGTTTTTTGAGACTTTAATCCAGGCAATACGACCATTTTCTTCATACTGCAGATTGTACAAAACATATCCCAACAGCTTAACTTTGCTAACCGCTTGGTGTTCATATATTTTTTGATAAACTTCCTGAGGTTTCGCCCCAGCATTTACTAATTCACCAGCTATTGTGTAGGCTCTGGCATTGGTGTTTGAAAATTTGAAAGAACCTGTGTCGGTTACAATACTTGTATAAAGAGCCTCGGCAATCCTGTTATTTATTATGCCGTTACAAAACCGAATTAAATCGTATACGATTTCTCCAGTTGAGCAAGCCTCCGTGTCTATCAAATTAATATCACCAAACTTGTCTTGAGGAGGATGATGATCAATACAGATCTTCTTGATTCGCAAATCTTTTACCGTTAAACCTACTTCCTTGAGCCGCTCCCAGTCGCTTATGTCTAAAATTACAACATAGTCAGCCGTCAATAGATTTTCCTTGTGGGTATCCGGTTCATAGACAATCATTCTGTCGTCAGGGTCCAAAAACTTGTAATT
>JBHIAC010000200.1:0-4441 GCA_046758365.1 bacterium | reverse complement strand
CTGACAGTTTAATCGCAAGATTTAGTAAACTATCAAATTTGGTTTCATAAAGCCGGGTGCGGTAATTTCGCATAATTATTTGATAAGTCACTAACAATCCAAATGCACCGGCTGGTTCGTCTGGATACTGCTCGCGGATATCGGTAGCAATTTTAATGGCATCCTCAAACTCTTCATTGTGATATTTTTCTACAGTTTGTTGGAACATCGGATAGTAAGAATTAGCATGCTCCGTTTCTTGTGCATTAGCACTTTTTAGTAGGAAGAATAAGCTGTATCCAGTGGTCACTATTAGAATGGCTGTTGCGGTGTGCCTCCTATTTCGCTCCATTGCTCGCCTCCATTAATACTGGTCCAAAAAGGAAGTCTCTTATCAAATAAAAATAGGTGGTAGGTTGAAGTGCTGAATTGCTATTTTTATTATAATAATTAATGGTTAATTTTGCAAGAAGTATTTTCAATTTCGCAATTTTTTTTAAAAATAGGTAAAAATTGCCTGGTTTAATCTTATTCATTGTTGGTATTTTTATCATACCAGACCGTAAGTAAATAAATATTTTACTTGACAAACAGACCTGTATTTACAATATTGAATGTATAGTATTTATCGCTTATTTTTCTAATACCTTAAATATATTTGTCGACTCGATGAAAGTTCAACAAACAGCTTCCTTGAGAATTATTTTTTTTGTTGTCGTAATAGATCTTATTGGTTTTGGCATAATTTTACCTTTATTGCCATTATATGCTAAATCTTATGGCGCCGCGCCATTTGTAATTGGGCTACTTTGGATTTCATATTCGGTTACGCAGTTTTTATTTAATCCTATTTTGGGAGCGATATCCGATCGGGTTGGCCGGCGACCGATTATTTTAATGAGCTTGGTAGGATCCGTAATATTTTACACTCTTTTTGGTTGGGCGCCCTCTCTATTTTGGCTTTTCGTGGCCAGGTTTGCGGCTGGAGTTTTTGCGGCCAATATTTCAACTGCCATGGCCTTCATTGCGGACATTACAACCAAAGAAAATCGCGCCAAAGGAATGGGCTTAATCGGGGCTGCGGTTGGCACTGGTTTTATTATTGGCCCGGCTGTAGGGGGCTTTTTGAGTCAATATAGCTATTCTTTACCGGGGTACGGTGCGGCCATACTTTCGTTAATAGCTTTGCTTCTGGCCATCTCAAAACTGCCCGAATCACTTAACGCCAACAATATTGAACATCCTCAAAAAAAATCATTACACAGCATATTGAAACCCATGGCACAGGCAATGAATACCCAAGAAGTGGCCCGACCAATATTTGTTTATTTTTTAGTTGTTTTTGCATTTGCCAATATGCAAGTGACCTTTCCACTGTATACGCATGAGTTGTTTGGTTTTGATGTGGTTCAAAACGGCTATGTGTTTGCATTTGTTGGGATTTTAGCGGTAATATTTCAGGGGGGATTAATCGGTAAATTATCGAAGAATTTTGGTGATGGCCCTTTGGCTATTTTCGGTACCGGTCTCAGCATGTTTGGCTTGATGCTCATCCCTTTTGCTAAGTCCATACCTGTTTTAGTATTTTTTATGACTATTCTGGGTGTTGGCACGGGTTTAAATACTCCTACCTTAACCAGCTTGGTTTCCATATCTGTTGACGAAGCACATCAGGGTTCAGTATTGGGAGTAAGCCGCTCTTTTTCTACATTCGCCAGAATAATAGGACCGCTTTGGGGAGGCTGGAGCTATGGTGCGTTAGGAATGAGGTGGCCTTATTGGTCCGCAGGGGTGATTTTGTTTGTGGCTATTCTGGTGGGTCTACCACTTTGGCGCATCAAACCGGCCTATCAAAAGGAAGTGGCGATGGTTGCTGATTCATGAATTGAGTGAAAAGTTAATAGAGAAAAGAAAAAAGGGATAAAGTAAGGATTTGATGAAATTGATGGTTTGTGTAGTGTATAGGTAAATTATCAGAGTTTCTTTACACTTCCCAGGGCGATTTCTTTGGCAGAGCTCAAAGCGTAGCGGAAGAATTTGGCCTGTTCTTTAGGCGTGAATCGGTAATAGCCTTTCCCGACCCTTCGGGGATGGCGGCGATATCATCGGCAGAGTCGACGATTTGTTTGCCAACTGTCCATTTGGTGAATTTGTCCCAGGTAGAAACTTCTTCCCAATTTTCTTCAGCACACTCCACGGCAAGCTGATAAATCCTTAAATCTGCTAAATCCTTCACCGTCCCCCTCTTTTTTAATTCCTATTCACTTTTAACTTTTTCTATTCACTCCTCCATTTCAATTCTATCTTAATTCGATTCAAACGTAGTAGTGAATAGGGAAGCGTGAATAGTATCAAACCTCTGCACCTCGCAAGCTAATTAATTCCTGTTATATTTTTCTTGGCATTTGATAAATCGCGGTCTCTTCCGTCGCAACTGGGAATTTTTAGTGATGTAGATTAAATTGGATGGGTTGATTTAATCAATAATTGGTAGTTGACACCAACCAATCTTTTCTTTACATTTTAGAGTTTAATGATAGCTTTTATTTACAATAAAAGATATGATTTTAATAAAGATTGATCGTAAAAGCCGCACGCCAATCTATCGACAAATTATTCACAAGATCATCCAACTTATCGAGGAAGGTGTACTCAAAAATGGTACGCGATTGCCTTCAACCCGGCAGTTGGCGCAAAAATTAGGGATAAACCGCTCCACTATTTGTCACGCTTATCTGGAACTTTTGGCATTAGGCTATGTTGAAAGTAGCCCCGGTTCTTATACCACCATTCGAAAAAGACCTGAAGTTGTAACAAAAAATCACAAATCCGATAAAGGATTGATTTCCTGGCCACAAGTTTCAAACCCTGCATGTAATAATCTTTATCGTATTTTTCAAAATTATTCACCCGAATACAGAGTCAATGACTCATCAGGCATCATCAACCTGTCGCAATTGGATTTAGACAGCCGTATTTTTCCGGTTGAAGATTTTAGAAGATGTCTGAATCAGGTATTAATCAATGAAGACTCCAAAATTCTGCAATATGGTGAATGTGCAGGGTACGCATTATTGCGTGAACACATTGCACAGCGTTTACAAATACATGGAATTGCAGCTTCGGCCAAAGAGATTCTCATAACGAATGGAACGCAACAAGCGTTAGAGTTGATATTGAAACTTTTAACCGTTCCCGGCAAGAAGGTAGTTATTGAAGCGCCAACTTACGCCAATATTTTGGTACTTTTGCAATTTTATCAGATTGATATGGTTGAAATTCCTATGCGAGAGAATGGTATGGATTTACAGTATCTGAAGACTCAATTAGAGAAATTTAATCCGGCTTTCATTTATACGATTCCTAATTTCCACAACCCAACGGGAATTACCACCAATCAGGCCCATCGTGAAGCGCTGCTGTCTATATGTGAAAAATTTCGCGTGCCGATTGTCGAGGACGGTTTTGAGGAAGAAATGAAATATTTTGGTAAGGTCGTGCTTCCGATTAAGTCCATGGACAAAAATCAAATCGTCATTTATTTAGGTACGTTTTCCAAAGTACTTTTTCCAGGGATCCGTCTTGGTTGGATTGCCGCGGATGAACAATGCATTGAGCGTCTTACCGCCATCAAACGATTTTGTGATATTAGCAGTAATTTGGTGCTCCAGGCTGCTGTGGCCGCTTTTTGTCGGCTGGGATATTATGATCTTCACATTAAAAGAATGCATCGTATTTTCCGCAAAAGAATGCAGGTCGCCCTGAACACCCTGAAACTAAATATGCCCGAAGGTGTAACCTGGACGCAACCTGATGGTGGATATACTATATGGGTGACTCTCAAAACTCCTTATCCTGATGAATCATTGTTTCAAGAAATGTTATTAAAACACGGGGTCTTAGTTTCACCAGGTGACTATTATTTTCATCGTTCTCATCCCCACAAATATTTTCGTCTATCCATCGCTAATTTGAACGAACAAGAAATTGAAAAAGGCATCATTCGGTTGGGTGAAGCCCTTAAAGCATTAAATTTTTAATACGAAGCACTAAAAATGGTTCTACCATTACAAACGAGTATTATTTATGGGCCAATCAAATCTCGACGATTGGGAAATTCTTTAGGCATTAATCTCTTATCTACTGAGAAAAAAATCTGCACGTTTAATTGTGTCTATTGTCAATACAGTTGGACAAAAATACATAGTCTAAAAATAGAAAATAAAGTTCTCTTGCCCCGTGTGCCGGAGGTTCTTAAGGCGGTGGAAACAGCTTTGCGTACGATTCATCCTAAACCGGCCTATATCACTTTTTCCGGCAACGGCGAGCCAACCTTACATCCTGATTTTACTGAAATCGTAGATGGCGTCATTCAACTTCGAAATCGTTTTGCACCTTGCTCGAATACAGCCATCTTGACCAATTCAACCCAGGCTATTCATGGCAACATCAGAAAAGCCAT
>JBHIAC010000199.1:0-4445 GCA_046758365.1 bacterium | reverse complement strand
TAAAATGAATTACGATAAATCTCAACGCCAGGAGCAAATACGCGATCATATTCACACCATGCGGCAGAAGCACCGCATTCATGCCCCGGATTTTCCCATGGGTTTGGAATGGTTGAATACAGCCGCTCCCTTAACCAAAGCTGATTTACACGGTAAAATAGTCATTCTCGATTTTTGGACTTACTGCTGTATTAACTGCATGCATGTGATTCCTGACTTGAAATATTTAGAGGACAAATATCGTAATGAGCCACTGGTAGTCATTGGGGTCCACTCGGCTAAATTTTTCAATGAAAAAGAAAAAGAAAATATCCGCCAGGCAGTGCTCCGGTATGATGTCAAACACCCGGTGGTAAATGACCTTAACATGGAAATTTGGCAGCTTTACGCTGTTCGGGCCTGGCCAACCCTCATGATAATAGACCCAGAAGGATATTTAATTGCAACTTTTTCTGGCGAAGGGAATCGTGAGCTTCTGGACAATTACATTGAAGTGGCTCTGGATATCTACGGAAAAGCGGACAAGCTCAACCGTATACCTTTACATTTGCAGCCAGAAATTTTGGATCAGCCGAATGAAGTCCTCAGCTACCCCGGAAAAATATTGGCTGACGAAGAAAATAACCGACTTTACATTTCCGATTCCAATCATAATCAAATTGTGGTGACAGATTTAGATGGCCGTATTGAAGAAATTGTAGGCTGTGGAATTATCGGTAAACAAGATGGAGCTTTTAATGAAGCCTCCTTTTTTCACCCGCAAGGAATGGCACTCTATCATGGTGATTTGCTTGTGGCTGATATGGAAAATCATTTAATAAGAAAGGTGGATTTCAAGAACCACACAGTAACCACTATCGCCGGGACAGGGGAGCAAGCTAAAATATTTAACATTCCCGGGGTTGGAAGAGAAGTCGCCCTCAATTCACCATGGGATTTGTTTGTTATGGGTGGTTTAGTATTTATTGCCATGGCCGGTTCACACCAAATTTGGGTTATGGATATGAACACATTACGCCTGGAACCTTTTGCCGGTACAGGTCAAGAAGCACGTATCGACGGACCCAGAATGGAGGCAGCCTTTGCGCAGCCCAGCGGCCTCACAGGAGATGGAAAGTTTCTCTATGTAGCTGACAGTGAAATCAGTTGTGTGCGTTCCATTAATTTAGAAACCGGTGAAGTGCAGACGGTGGTTGGTGGTAACCTGTTTCAGTTTGGCGATGAAGACGGCCAAGGCGATTTTGTCCGACTTCAGCATCCGTTGGGTTTGGCGTATCGGGATGGTATTATGTATTTGGCAGATACCTACAATCATAAAATTAAACGCATCTGGCCTCAGACGCAGGAATGTAAAAGCTGGCTGGGAACCCGTAAGCCTGGAGGTAAAGACAGTACTTCACCCCAATTCTATGAGCCTTCAGGACTCGCTTTTACTGCAAATAGACTTTATATTGCAGATACTAACAACCATAAGATCAGAATCGTGGATTTAAAAAGTGCTGCAGTTTTGACTTTGAAAATCAAGGGGGTTTGACAAAATTAGCCTTGACGGTCATAAGGGGTTAAGTTTAGCCAATCATAAGGGCAGCCCAAGGTTTGGCAAACAAGATATTATATCGCACGCCACTGGCAAGAAAATAAGTTAGTACCTTAACAATGAAATCGTTGCACAATGGGCAAATATTTTAAAAGACAAAATAATTAAGAAAAAAATTCAGAATTCAAATTGCAAAGAGCAAAATGATTTATCGGAGCAGCCTAGATTTTGCAATTTTCATTTTTCATTTTGAGATTTGCATTTAAAGCAATCATGTAATGCAAAATTTATATTTTTAATTGTTTTGCCCTCAATCGTTATGCCTTTTTGGTTCTGGCTTGGCCAGGTTAGGCTTGAGACCATTATTGCTAATATAAAGAATTTAAAAGTTTTTTGGCCTTTTGATTGAATTGATGATTAGGATTTATTTCTAGACTTTTTCGTAAATAGTAGGTAGCGAGTTTCTTATTTTTGAGTTGTAAATTAACAGTACCCAGAACATAGGCTACATCTGCCTGAAAGGAATTTAATTTCAATGAAATATCCAACATTTTTAAAGCTTGCTCATACTTTTTCTGTATGGCATAAGAAATTCCAAGCGAGCGATAGGCAATATGATCCTTTGGATTCAATTCGATGGTTTTCAGTAATTCCTTCTCGGCATCAGCAAAACGTAAATCCATCCCCAAAAGTATTCCCAGGCTTCTATGGGCCACCGCCAGACTGGAATCCAGAATAACAGCCTGCTTGAAAGCTTGTAGCGCTTTTTCGCGTTGTTTGTTTATTGAATACTCTTTTCCAAGTTGAAAATAGTTATAGGCAAGCACGATTTGATCAGCCTGATATCCTTGAGCTTTGCTATATTTCAATTCAGCATCTTTTAGATTTCCTTTCAGACGAAGCAATTCTCCTTCGTAGATTAGACGCCTGGCCTTGCTGTATTTTTTTAAAATAGTCTTCTTAGAATCGACTTCTTCCAAAGAATTATTATACATATCCAATAAAGGATCAATTGGAGATGTCCAATTCAACAACATCTTAATATTCTGCAGCCCCTTATGTTGTTTAAATCGATTCTTGGGGATCGAGTATTCCAATATCGGTCTCCAAATTGAATTAAATGAAACACCGGCGGTGTAGAATTGCAGATTGCTCTTATCTGTAATGTAAAAACTTAAAAAAGCGTATGGATCATCTCGACTAAGTAATTTTTTATCCATATTGTTAATTACCATTCTATCCTGCAATTCTTCGGGATTCAACCGCAAACTCTCATTAGAGCCCACTAACAAACACTTCTTAAATTTATTGGTTTCTGATCCAAACCAAAGGGTAACTTTCGGAAATACCTCAACAAAAGTGGCAAAGAAGATTTTTAACTCTTTTGTGGAAAATTGGTCAAGAACAACCCACTGAGCAAAAATTCCGCTTTGTGTGAGTTTCGACAAACAAGCACGATAGAATTCTATTGAATAAAGATTCCCCGCCCCTACATCATCGGGATGAACAATATCACTCAAAATAACATCATATTTATTTTCTGTTAAGAATAAGTAATTAACCCCATCTCCTTCGATGAAATGAACCCGAGGATCTGCAAGAACATCGTAATTTACCGAGCTGAAAAAATGGGAACTCTCCGTTAAACTTTTTATTAATTCGACCACCGTAATTTGTTTTACAGAAAAACGACTTACCGCCCCGACCGTCATTCCCGTCCCCAAACCAATCACCAACACTGATTCAGGCTTAGGATGCAGTAATAAGGGTATATAACCGGCCCAACGTTCCGTCTGTACTACGTCGGTCCCACCCTGCTTTTTTTCGTTGATATAGAGTTGGGTATCTCCCAACCAATTTCTCACAACCTTGACTTCAGCGCTGATATCATCTTTAAAGTAGAGAAGGGATTGATTTGGAGACAACTCT
The DNA here is from genome assembly GCA_046758365.1 of bacterium. Classification (GTDB taxonomy): domain Bacteria; phylum Zhuqueibacterota; class Zhuqueibacteria; order Oceanimicrobiales; family Oceanimicrobiaceae; genus JBHIAC01. The sequence continues at coordinate 979 of JBHIAC010000199.1, read as the reverse complement.
CTAAAACCTTGTTGTGAACTCAAAAAATAATAGGACCCACCAGCGATTAGCCATATAGCCAAAATCCAAATGATACTGTTTTTCATTTCACTGTAGAAAAAAAGAATAAGAGTGGCAACGAAAAGGGTAATTAGAGAAACAATAAAAATGCTTATTTTAACACCAACAAGGGGTAAGAGGATGAAACCAGAAACTAAAGCACCTACAATAGTACCGAGGGTATTGATTGAATAGGTTATTCCCACGTCTTTGCCCAATTGTGGAAGTTTTCTAGAAACTATTCCGCATACAACGGGTAACAATCCTCCCAGAAAAAAAGTCGGGAGAAAGAGAACAGCGAACGTAACCAGGAATTTCACGGTTATTTCTGAGTACCAATTAGCGCCTAATTTATCAATATTGTTAAGATATAAGGCCTGGGGCAATTTATCTAAAAGTGGAATGGAAAGCAGTCCCGCCAATGAGATACATCCAACTATTGCCCCAAAAGTTAACCAGGGATATCGGGATATTACTTTTAGTCTGGGCAGAACAACACTACCCGATGCCAATCCGATAAGAAATACGGTCAACACAACTGTAAAACTATAGGTAGAAGAAAAAAAGGTAATGGTTAATTCCCTGGTCCAAAGCACTTCATAAGCGAGTGCAGAAAACCCGATTACTCCATAAAAAATCAAAGCTGGTGATTGAGGAAGCGTAGAGGCCTTACTCTTTGCTTTCTTTTTCTTGATTTCTTGCTCTGATCGAATCTTATCTTCAGTTAAGTGCAAGATGCGATTGCTGTTCAAGTAGCCAATTGTGCCAGCAAGTAAATTGAGAAAGATAGCAACAAAAACCGTGTTTCGAATTCCTAAAGCAGGCAATAAAATGAATCCAGCAGCAAAACATCCGAAAACACCTCCTAATGTGTTGACCGCGTAGAGAGTCCCTACTTGCTTCCTGGTTTGTTTGATCTGGTGAATAGCTATTTTGGATA
>JBHIAC010000198.1:0-4487 GCA_046758365.1 bacterium | reverse complement strand
CGACGACGCCCTTGCCCTTCTCCTAATCCCGACATGCTTCAAGTCGGGACTCCACGAATACCTGGTATAGGGACTTCTACCCTACTAGCTACGTGCCATGCCTGGCACACACGTCATGCATCAGTTGCAGAAACCTGCGGTGCACTGGACGTCGGGATTTGCTATTAGATTGATGCGGGCATCCAGCGGAACGGATTCGCACAGTGCGGTTTCTGTCAACTGAATGCAATGGTTAGCCCACAAAACTTACACCAAAGCACCAAAATAATAACTAACCCACCAACTGGCAGTCAATGAATTATATATTTTTTGCCACTGATTCACACGGATGAAACACGGATTTCTATATTATCTTTTCATATTCCAGGCTAACTTTATCCGTGTTCAATCTGTGGCTTTTTTTTCTTCCCTGCTCGGCTTACGCCAATATGGGGTTCAGGGGATGTTGGGTTTATCTTTTTTGCTTCCCCTGCTTGACCCACGAATTATTTTTTTGCTCCCGCCGTTGCTACTTTTTTTCAGATAACCACAAGATGATATTTAGAACCAAGTTAACGTCAGTATCTTTTTGGGGGGTAGTATTTGGGGTGGTTATCCTTTTCTTCCTTGCTTGGCTTATCACATTATCTTCCCCGCTCGGCATTCTTATGATTTTCACCCCAATGGTATCGGTTATCAATGAACGTTTGTTAGAACCACTTTTTTTATAGGGCTAACAACATGGCTAACCCGCAAGCGATGAAGAAATACAGAACTTGGACAAAACAACGAGCTTACCTAAAAGTACTGCATTTCGAAAATCATGTTAAATGAGCTTGTCGGGTTGAGCCAAAAGTTATGCATACATGCAAGGTGAATCCAGTATTGTACGCCCACTATTCTATAATTGCGTCAACCGCATCATCAATTAGACTTCGAATACCCGGCGATAATCTTTCATCGCTAAAGGAATCGGTAGTTAACACTACCACCAAGTTTTTTTCCTGATTAACATATATAATCTGCTCTCCTCGACCTACTGCGAGAAAGGTAGTGCCTCCCTCGTAATTCCACCAATAATAACCATAATTGGTATTCGCGTGGATTCGTGTAGACTCTTCGATCCATTCATTTGAAATAATTGGCTCATTATTCCAAGTTCCATTTTGAACCATAAGTTTACCGAGTTTAGCCATATCTCTGGGAGTTAGCCATAATCCAATCGCCCCAAAAGTTATGCCATCGGAGTGATGCTCCCATTGATAGTTATGTATGCCAAGGGGATGAAAGAGATTTTCATCGGCAAATTGTTCCATCGTCATACCCGCAACTTTTTGAATAATTGCCGAGATCAATTGGGGATCGCCATCGTTATAATAAAAACTGGAACCCGGTGCAAACCGCAAGTTCTTACCTAATACATACTCCACACTACTTCCGGAGTAATTGAAAAATTCATTGGTGTGGTCATCATTGACAAATGCTAATCCAGTTTGCATGGTCAGGGCATGATATAAAGTAATGCTACGCTTTCGCATATCATCATCAAAATATTCCGGGATGAAATCAAAAACGGTCATATTCAACGAATCTATCAAACCTCTATCAACAGCGATTCCCATTGTCATTGAAGTGATGCTCTTAGTCGCTGATTGTAGCGCCTGAAAATTGTCCCTATCGGCCTTATCCTTACAATAAGCTTCTGCTACTAATTTCCCATTTCTGACAATCAGTAAACTGCGGGCAGTCGGATATATGCTCTCTGAAAATAAGTCTGCATATATTCTGTTTATTTTGTTAAGATCAAAACCTTCTGCCTGTGGTGTTGATATCTCCCACCCATCATCAAGTTGCTCCGGCATGTATCCTTCAGATTTTAGCTTTATGTCCGGATCGGTTATACAAGTCGAAAATATACAAGCGAACAAAAAATTTACTATAATTGCACTAATGGCTTTCATAATGATTACTCCTGTTTGACAAGAATTTTTAAAAAAGCAGACTGACGCCAAAAGTGTGAGTTAGAATACTAACATTCTTAGAATAGGACATACTATTCTTTATATAGGAGAAACTCCAGAAAAAGCTCTTCTTAAATTTATGAGGATGTCCATATTTGTATTCTAATATCATATTAAATTCAAAATGTTGATGAAGAGAAGTTAAAGTCAAATCATCGTGAAACTGGCTAATGAACCAGGAGAATTTAGGATTAAGTTCTTTATACAAAAACCTCTCTGGCGGTCTGGAAACTAAAGCAACGACAGGAATATTAATATCAAAGTTGATCGTGCTTTTATCAGACTTTTGATACGATAATCGCTCACTAATTCCCAGGAAATAGGAGTTGAGCCAATAAATATGGCTTTCATCCCACTCTTCGTAAAAGTCCATATGCAAATTCCAGCCGATAATTCCTCCAAGATATAGATTGACATTTTTACTGATGTCTCTCGCTTTTCGAAGATAGCTGTAATTCATCGAAGGATTAACAGCGACCGATGCTTTTTCGGTTTCATAGCGACTTTTTAGAGTGTTAATGATAAGATTGAATTTCAGCTCGTTAATAGAGATTTCTTTTAACTTGCTGTAGGAAAGACCCAGGGAGGCGAGAAAACCCCTGTGTCTCGCGTCACTTAAAACCTCGTCTCTTATTTGATATTCATTTAATCCAAGCGTCACTCCGAAATCATTATCACTTGCCATTTTGGCCTGAGGAAAGGCTATACTAAGATTGAGAAATATCACAATTAGCGAAAAAGCTATTGTCCTAACCATTTTAGAACTCCTTTTTCAGTCTGACAGCACCCTGACAGATTGACCAAAATTCGCGTTTGTCTGGTTTAAACATCGGAACATTTCCAGCTTTTTACAAAAGACTCAATTTTTTTCAAGATATCTGCTCAGTGTCCTTTTTGGGTCTGAGTGCAATAAGAGTTATATCATCATTTTGTTTATGGTCCTTCAACCAGCCTTTCCCGGCTGAAAATAATGCGTTAACGATTTCATTTACCTGTCGATGGGCATTCTGCAAAAATATCTCCTTTATTCTATCGTAGCCGAATGTTTCATTATCTTTATTAAACAATTCGGAAAGTCCGTCGGTCATAAGGAGAACCGTATCTCCCACGTCCAGTTTTGTTTCCAGGGTTTCATATGGGAACGAGTCAAATGCTCCAAGAGGCATTCCTTTCATTACATATTCCTCTATCTGATCCTTTTTCTGACGGTGGATGAATATCGGTGGAATACCTGCTGATGATGCGGTTAACTGATGACCATTAATCTTCAAAAGCATCAGAGCCATATAAAGATTTTTTAATTTCATCTGCTTAATCGTGCTTGAGCAGTGATTTAAAAAAGCCTTATTCTCCATACTGGTGACCTGAGATAAAAAAAGACCTTTAACAATCGATACCATCATTCCTGCTTTCATTCCATGATCTGTTGCGTCACCAATTACTAAAAATATTTCCCCGTTTTGCGAAACAAGGTAATCATAATAATCGCCCCCTACTTCAAAGGCGGTTCGCATATCGAAACATATATCGTAGTTTTCTAAATTATTTATACATTGCGGTAGAAGAGACAACTGTAAATCTCGTGCTTCATTTAATTCCCTGGCTTTTCGTTTATCCTCAGCTTCAAGCAGCATACGTGACATTTCCATATCGCGGGCTTCACGTTCCTGAGTGATAATTATTTTATTTTTCCTTGCAAAATCTCTTGCCAGGTATATTGAGGTAAAAATAATTAGGCATAAAAAGCCAACAGGATAACCATTAACGATATTGCCTACTGGCTTTATCAAGTTCAGATCCATTAATAAATCGTAAGAGGAGAACAGGAAAAGAAGTCCATAGCCGGTTACAATTATCCAGGCCTGATAAAGTTTTTTCCTTAAGGCTGCTTTAAAAATTCTTATTGCCTCGAGGGTTACAATAATTCCCATATATTGTAAGTAATCAAAGTTATTTACTGGATCCAAAACTGCAAAAAAACCTGCAATCAGCAATGAAGCTGTAATCAACCAGAAGTGTCTCGGAATTCTAAAATCAAATGCATAATAAGTAAAGAGCAGTGCGAATATAGGATTAAAAGCTACAACGCCTCGGTGTATTCGCAAGTACCCAAGAGCTTCTTGCCGCGTTGTTGCCAAAAAAGACTGGTAATCGAAAAAAATATTCGTCGAATAGAAAAACAAAAAAATTGCAAAGAACAAATTGCTTTTGGAGCGGGGATTGTAGAAATAAATTATGAGATGCAAAATTCCGAAGGAAACTGCAAGAGTTGTAAAAAATATTTGTAAATATAAAACCATCTCTACTCCATCTCAATACACCGCGTCTTCGAACTTATGGCATAACGAGGGCGTGAGCGGCGAGAGGTTTAAGAGCACATAACTTACTGTTAAAATAAACCTTTGAGAGGGCACAAAACTGTCCAACGAGTTAGATCCCTCTCGTCCGCTCGTATATTAAGTTGTATCTTGTTCTTTGATTTAATTC
>JBHIAC010000197.1:0-4605 GCA_046758365.1 bacterium | reverse complement strand
TAACCACAAGGACACAAAGTTTTTCTTCTGGTTGCGGCTCTGCGGCGCTGTGATAAATACTGAACTAAACGCTAAAGATTCTTTTGAGTTTTGAACCATTCCACTGTTTTTCTCAAACCTTCCTCAAGGCTCACTTTTGGTTCCCATCCCAAAATTTCTTTTGCTTTATCAATATTGGGCTGGCGAACCTTTGGATCATCAATGGGTAGTGGTTTGTATGTTATATCACTATTACTTCCGGTAACTTTTATAATGGATTCAGCTAATTCTTTTATAGTCATTTCTTTAGGATTTCCAATATTAATGGGTTCATGATAGTCTGAAACTAGAAGACGATATATTCCATCAATCATATCATCCACATAGCAAAAGCTTCGGGTTTGAGAGCCGTCACCAAAGACCGTGATGGGTTGATTTTTTAAAGCCTGAGGAATAAACGTTGGCATGGCTCTACCATCTTTAGGCCGCATGCGTGGTCCATAAGTATTAAAAATACGCACGATTTTTGTATTCAATCCATGATATCGACGATAAGCCATGGTTATAGCCTCACCAAATCTTTTAGCTTCATCGTAAACACCTCGAGGGCCGACAGGGTTTACATGTCCCCAATAATCTTCTCTTTGCGGATGTACCTGTGGATCGCCATAAACTTGTGAAGTGGAAGCCAATAAAAATGTAGCCTTCTTCTCTAAAGCCAGACCCAAAGCCTTATGAGTTCCCAAAGCACCTACCTTTAGAGTTTGAATGGGAAGTTCCATATAATCTTTTGGGCTGGCTGGAGAAGCAAAATGCAGCACATAATCAATTTTTCCAGCACAGTAAATATATTCTGTAACATCATGTTTGATAAACTTGAATTGTTCGCCCTCCAAATGCTCAATGTTTACAACTGTTCCAGTGAGTAAATTATCCATAGCAATAACTTCATGTCCATTGTTAAGCAAGTACTGACAAATATGTGAGCCTAAAAAACCTGCCCCGCCTGTTACTAACGTTCTAGGCATTATTTCTCCTTATTTACTCTTCAATAATCTTAACTCTTTAGCTATTCCAGATGAAGCTTTCCAATTAAGTTTGGAATCTTTTTCAAAAATTATTAGACCTTCTATCGCCGGATTCTTCTCAATGAATTCTAAACCCAGCTCAGGGCCAAGGACAAATACATTGGATGATGAATCCAAATTTTTCGACGTCCCTTGGTCAATTCTCCAGCAAAGGCTCTTAGGTCACCACCGGCTTCCACTAAAAAATTTTTTTAATCATAAGCTTTTTTCGTCGGTAGCATAAATAGTAATGGACACCAAAGTGTCCATTAATTTCTCCTCAAAAAGTTGAATTTTGCGACTGCCACAACTAGTACCCAACACCAGAATTAGGGAAAGCAGTACCAAAGGGAATTTTTTCACACCATTAATTTTCGCGAGTCGTAATAAATTTCACCAATTTAATTAAGGAATTTTTATAGGGAGAGTCTGGATATCGATTTAGAGTTTGCAAAGCCTTTTCGCTATATTCGTTGGCTACATCCATAGCATATTTTTTGCCACCATGGTTTTCTACAAAAGCAGCGATTTCTTTAATTACATGTCTATCAGTATCCCGTTTAATCATTCGAATAACCCGTCGTGCCTCACGTTTTTGAACCTGTTTTAAGGCATATAACAGTGGAAGGGTAATTTTATTGTCCCGAATATCATTCCCTAAAGGCTTTCCGGTATTTTTTTCCACTCCTAAAATATCTAAAAGATCATCCCGTATTTGAAAAGCAATACCTAAATTTTCACCAAATTCCTTCATGGCAGCGATATCCTCTTTATTTTCTGTTGAAGCTACCGCCCCCAATTGGCAAGCTGCAGCTAATAATGAAGCTGTTTTATCTGCAATAAGTTTGAAGTAAACTTCTTCTTCCATCCAGTAATCTTTACTACGTTCTACTCCCAAAAGCTCTCCTTGACTCATGCGTTCGGCTGTTTCAGAAATTATTTCATAGGCGCTCATGCTCTTTAAACTCAACATGGCTAAAAGAGCCTTCGAAAAAAGATAATCTCCAATTAATACGGAAATTTTATTTTTCCAAATCGAATTAATCGAGGGAACTCCTCTTCGCTGGTGAGATTGATCAATAACATCGTCATGAATAAGTGTGGCCGTATGCAATAGTTCCATGATGGCTGCGGCCTTTAAATTACGAGAATCAAGAGCAACGCCGTTGTGGAGCTTACTTGTTAATATAACAAGAATCGGTCTGAGCCGTTTGCCCTTATTTGTAACAATGTACTTAACGACTTTATCGATTAAAAAAACATGTGATTTTAACAAATTTTTAAACTCTATTTCGTATGCAGAAAGGTCTTCTTTGATTGGATTACAAATCTCTTTAAGTGTCACTATTAGCCTCAGATAAATTTTAGTAAAATGTTAACTCATTTTAATTTCAAATCCGCTAAATGTAAGAATTAAATCTGATTTTGTCAAACAAAAACTCCGAATATACAAAAATTTATCTGAGGCTTAAAATGCGTGATTTTATAATATTAAAAAGAGTATATTATTTTAAGACTTAATGCTTTCTTCCGTTGCCGGAAGCTTTAGTGTAAATATGGTGCCCTTTCCTAATTCGCTATCAACTTTAATCTCCCCTCCTTCTCTTTCAATAATAATATGGGAAATATAGAGACCCAATCCGGTTCCGACACCCAATTCTTTTGTAGTAAAAAATGGAGAAAAAATATAGGGCAAATTTTCATCTGGGATACCCATTCCGGTATCGCTTATTTTAATGTCAATCCATTTAGATTCTTGCTGTTCGATCTCAAGGGTTAATTTTCCCCCTTTTGGCATTGCCTGAACCGCGTTAATAATAATATTTAATAAGACCTGTTTGAGGGAATCAATATTAAAATAGGCCTTATAATTTTCACGACATACCATTGAAAATTCAATATTTTGGACTGCCAATTCTTTTCCTATAAGGGCTACTGTACTTTCAATAAGTTTAATTAAATCTATATGTTCTCGTTCATGCTCAGAAGGCCGAGAGTATTCCAACAAATTATTAATTATTTTTGAGGCGCGCTGAACATTTTTTCTAATGATTTCTAATTTGCCAATAACTTCAGGGTTTCGATCTTTCATAAATTCCTGAATAAAATAACGAGCTGTTTCAATAATATTGAGGGGATTCCTTAGTTCATGAGCAATACCCGAAGAAAGAAGCCCAATGGTGGCTAATTTTTCTGATTGAATAAGGGATTTCTCCAGCTTCTTTTTTTCAGTTACATTTTTCGAGTAAACAACCACCGATTCATTCTCGCCATCCCCAGTAAATATGGGGTAACTACACATTTCATATATTTGGCCATCATAATTTTTTTCCAAAAACTTTGGCTCATGAGTTTCAAACGTCTCTGTTACAGGACACTCAATACATGGCTCATGGTATCCAAAATAGGCCTTATAACATTTTTTCCCAATAAGTTTTTCTGGTTGGGTATTACAAAGTTGCGCTAATTTTTTGTTAACCATTATAATTTCATAAGCATGGTTCACCTGATAAATAATATCTGTTATTCCATCAAATATAGATTGTAGCTTTCTTTTACTATTGAGAATAAGAGATTGAAGATGTTTTTTCTCTGCTATGTTTCTTATAATTCCTAAAATATATTGATAGTTTCCAAAGTGTATCACACTGGCATTTATATCAATAGGAATCAATCGACCATCTTTTGAACAAATAGACAGGCTATCGTCTCTATGGGTGCCATTGGCCACAGTTTTGTGGATTAACTCTTCGGCTTTAAATTTATGTTTTTCGGAATACAAATCCATAAACTGCATGCCTATAAGCTCGTCTTTTGAATATCCTGAAATTTCGGTGGCCTTTATGTTTGCTTCTAATAGAATAAAATTATAAGGCTTAATTATAATAATAGCATCATTTGCTTTTTCAAAAATATTATGATACTTGCGTTCTGATTCTCTAAGTTTAGTTTCCAAGTGGTGCTTTTCTATGGACTGCTGTACTACTTTAGGTAGTACAGACAAGTAGTTGGCATCTTTAATTCTATAATCAAAGGCCCCATTTTTAAAAGCTTCAACGGCAATCTGTTCGCTGCCCTTACCGGAGACTACCACAACAGGAGTATCGATTCCTGTTTCTTCTATTTTGTTGAGAATTTCTAAGCCATTAACTTTGGGTAAGTGGTAATCTAATATTATTGCTTCGTAGTGATTATTTGCAAGTTTAGTAAGACAGGAGTCCCCCGAATTAGTTGTTTCAATTTCAATTTGCGGATTATATTTACGCAGACTACCCCCCACGAGTTCCGCTTGGTCATAATCATCCTCGACCAGCAAGACTTTCAATAAACCATCCATAGTTGATGCCTCCCAAGATGAGGTAGTGCAATCCTTAATATTTCCAAACAACAAATAGAATAACTGCTGTGGGTAACTTAAATTATAATTACTATAGTATTATCAATCAAATTTTTGTTTTTTTTACAAGAAAATATTATTTATCCCGGAATAATAAATGGGGATTGTTCTATTGTTGCATTGTTAAATTGTTGAATTACTTGATTTTTGGTAATATAAATA
>JBHIAC010000196.1:0-4610 GCA_046758365.1 bacterium | reverse complement strand
GTAAACATTTTCTTGAGTGATAATAGGCCCCATGATTGCATCCTGTGAGAAATCCTTAATCATGGTTGTTTGCCCGGTGGACACATCAACCGACTTTATGCTGAACCCATCGAGCCCCCAGATCAAGTTGGGATCATTCGGGTCCCATCGAGGCTCTTCCAGATGTACCGCCCTGACCAGATTCCCGGGCTGGTTATAAGGAAGTGACTGAGTGCGATAGATATTCCACAACTCCTCCGGATCTAGGATAATCATGGATTGCTCCTTATTAAAAGGGTCAAAACGAGAGTATTCGTGTCTTCCTCTATAGCCATTAATTACTGTCGTACGAGTGAGAATTGTTCCGAAGTGGAGATCAACAAAAGAATCGCCAATAGCGGGAACTCCCATTTCATTCAGGGGATATGTAGTGTTCGTACCAGAAAGTGGATCTGGCACTTCTGTAAATGAAAAATCGCCAGGATATTGTGCAAAGGATACCTGGCAAGCATATACCCAGATTATTGCAGCGAATAACAATATTCTTTTCATTTCTATCACCTCCTTGATTTGACTACATCATGGTCTTAATTAACGGGATAGATCTTCCACTACTGCCATAATACAAACACAGGGATCGTGCCCCGTCCGGACTCGAACGCTCACAATATTTCAAGAGCGATACGCCCAAAGGCAACTGAAGACTTTTTTGTTTATTCATTAGCGGTATTCCAGGAGTTTATGCAATTCCTGGCGAACGGAGTTTTTTATGCTTTCATTTCAATAAGAAAACGTCTATCACTCGAGTGCTATTGAGTTTTCATAACACTACTCCTGTTTGTATAAATTGTAGAAGAAGGTGTTTGGTCGAACGAATTTGCTGTCATTGTTTTTATTGTTACTGGCGATCTAAAATGTGCCGTCTCGTAAGATCGAGGGACATTGCCATTATTATCTTTTCTACTTCTTCCATAATAAAAGTAGGGCTGATCCCAGTAATACATCACATCGTCTATTGGAAAACTTGATTTCCAATTTGGATTCTTAACTTTATTATTATACCAAGTTAAAACATGATTGGTATGAACTTTTAAGAATTTTAATTCTTTAAATGAATTAAATGTACGCGGGGCATAACTTATTTTAGGTAACACTTGCATTAGAGTTCCAAATGGAAGCGTTTCATAAGAGACAATATTAGAGCCCCAACCTACCTTAACATTATAACCAAAAACATGAACCCTCATGCTATAGGCCTCTTCCTTATATTCTGATTTTGTCGGGAATGATGAGTCATCCCATTCAGGTGTAACATGATTTTTCCAGGACACGTCATAAGTCCAGTAATATTTTATATACCATTTTGAATCTTCAACATTCCATTCAGATTCAGGTTTATGATTTATTTTTTTTAGATTTCCCGTAGTTATCGGTTTAACAGGAACAATTTCACCATAAGGATTATATATAATTGGAAGTGTATAATCGATATATAATGATCTCAATAGACCACTTAATGTCCACATTTTTTTTGTATCCAGTTTTGGGTTGACTTTAAACTGAGTGGGATAAGTAAAATCAAAATCCGAATAAGATGTTCTTAATATATTAAAAGTAATATCACCAGGATTATAGATATAGCCAAATAAACCCATTCTGCGGTCATATCGCGGGATAAAACTATTAACAAGTGCTTGAACTTCCATCTGAATACCAGAACGGAAGGCTTCTTCTATTGAAAATCTTCCAGGTAGAAAAAATACTGCTTCTTGAGGAGTTGATTTAATAATAACTTTCCCTTTCAAAATCCCCTGCATATCGAGTTCCATTCCAAGTTTCAGAATTTCTGGCTCTTTAAAAAATGAATATATTGTTTTTCCTAATGAACCCAATCCTGAAAACACGGAACCCCATGATTGAGAAAAAATCCCTGATCCAATGCTTACTAATGATTCGACTATATCTCCTCCCTTTGATAGAAAATCAGTAACGGATGTTTTCTGCTTTTCTTGTTCTGCCCATGTATTAATACTGCTCCACGCGTCAGTTGCCGTCTTTGAAATTGAATAACCATTACTTAGCCAATTATTCATTTCAGTTGCAAATTTAGTTGTTTTACCCTGAATAGCCTGGCCAATAGCCTTTGCAACTATATGGCCATTTATCTGTCCTTTATAATAAGAAGCAACTTGAATTTTAAATAATATGTTTCTAAAATTGTTTTTCAGCTTTTCATCATACACCGACCTGTAATAAGAACTTCCATAAGGCGATTTGTTGTTCTGATAAGGACTTAATTTCGAAGCCGGGATCTTTTCTGCCATCGGTATTAGCATCGGTACTTCAACAGAAATCCAGCTATTATATGACCATCGTGGATCACTACTTTTTAGACTATATTCACCAGGTAATACAATAACACAATCTGACCATCTTTTTGGGTTAGGGTGCATTGGGAAAATGGCTCCTTTTAGTTCTTGAAACTGATCTATCCATTTTTTATTGTATCCTGCCGCAGGGGTTTTAAATAAACCTGCTAGAGAAAATCGCACACTATATCCTGTCCCTTGTTTAACACCATAGTTATATAAATATACCCGAACCCTACTTTTTCTTTCATTGTAATAAGCCAATGCAAAAAACCCTTGTCCTTCTTCTTTGAAAATTTGTCCAAGAAGATACCAGCCATCTTTTCTCTCTGGTTTTGGATGGGTAACTTGTCCTACCCAAAATTTCTTCAATGGTTTAATGAGTTTTATCGGTTTACCCCCCATTTGTAATTTCACGTCTTCAACCTGAATAACTGATCCAGGATTCCAGTCATCGTATCGGATATTATCACCGACTAAGAGTGCTTCCTCTGTTCCAGTGGGCGTTAGCGTTTCTAATCCATCTATGACAAATTCTCTGTTCTTCTTCGTTTCCGAGGTTTCAAGTTGAATATATACTCTCTTATATGTTTTTTTAATAGAGTTCCAGGTGTATTCGATATCTTCATTATTGCCTTTAAGATTTTTAAGATTTGCTGTTAGATTATAGGTACTACTACCGGTAGCATAAAACAAAGGTAAGGGAGCAGTATATTGGCCCTTAGCGTTTTTTTGTATAAAGCTTTCTTTTATAAATACCTTAAGAACATCATCTGGAGCCAAGTTTACTTTTTTAAAGTGGATATTAAATTTATCCATATTTTTTACATCTATCGCCCAGGTATGAACAAAATTTGGTGGCACCGGTCCTGGATTAATAGTACCGTCCATGAATGTTCTTTTCTTGCCATTATAAAATGAATCAAATATTTCAACCTTTAAAGGTATAACGTTTCCCATAGTAGGTATTTTTGATTTTTCATACAAGTCATTATAAGGCTTCTCAGGTTTCGCTTGTACTTTTAGTACGTCTTTTAATCTTTCAGCAAATTTCTCCTCCAATGATTCAATTTTAAGATTGTTTATTCCAATAAAATTATTTTCTGAACCATGCGAATTAAATAAAATTTTACTAGGTATAAAAGGCTCAATGTTTTCAACTAATATAATATCCTTTTCATCAACTTTGACATGCATATAATCTCTTAACATGTAAATGTAGATATTATGAATATAATTTGGTTTTAAAACACAGTCTGTCGCGGTTATCAATATTTCCTCTCTGTTTAATATTTTCGATAAAATTAGTTGATGACCTGTAAATATTAATTTATATGCTTCCATTTCATTTTCAATACTCTGCAAGATAATTTCACCATTTAGAATGCGCTCATTAATTCCTGGAATATAGGAGAATTCTAATGTATAAAATTCACTCTGAGGTGTAATATTTAAAGAAGCTTTTGATTCGCCTTTGAGAACCAACACCTTGTTATATACAATTGAACCAAAATCAACTTGCTGCGAGAAATTCCACAGTAATAGAGATTCATTTTCAAAGTTTTCTGTAAAACATTCACCAATGACAAGGGAATCATCAAAATCGACAGCAATCTCTATATTATCAATTAAGATTTGTGATTCACCCTGTGTTTCAAATACAACACGCCCACCAATGATTGGCTCTGGATCGACAATATTAAAAAGAATGTTCTGGTCCAGCAAAACAATTAACCGATTATCTTTTGCAATTATTCTGATATTATGCCATTCTTCTCGGTTAATTTCCTTATTAACTGAATCAAGAATTATAATATCATGTTCAGAAATTTCTTTCTGTAATGTTATTTCATTACCACGAATATTTATCGTATATTTTAAATCATCCCTCATACGAAAATAATTTTTATAGCTTCCTTGATTTAGTTTAAAATCATGCTGTAAATATATGTTTTCATGTTCTTCTACCCATGGAAACAATAAGAAACCATCACCTTCTGCCTTTAAAATATTATTCCCATTCACATTACTAATCTGCCATCCGCCCCTCATGACCATATACTCACTTAATCGGCTTTCTCCCTCATCCATTGATAGGATTATTTTTTTGGTAGCAATGTGTACTTCTCTTTTACCATGATCTTGTGTACTCCTATTAATTGTTTCATCTGGTTCTACTGCTTTTTCTTTCAACGGTAGATGGGTATGTCCAGCGCCGGCCACTTCAACGCCGGCAAAAGATAAAGCCTCATGGATACGAAA
>JBHIAC010000195.1:0-4716 GCA_046758365.1 bacterium | reverse complement strand
GAAGCCTGTACACCCATTTTGAGCATGCTTTAAATTAATTTTGCAGAAGTCTGTCTTATCTTTATTATTCCACTTTTACATCTTTGTTTTTTGTTTTAGATTCTAAAATTAATTTTTTTGTTTTTGAATTGGGTGGTGAAATTTAGCGACACATTCTTAGTACCTTCTTCAATTGTTTGATTTAACTTTATGCAAAGTAGGTGCCAAAATTAAATATAAATTGTCGCACAACTTACTACTTTGAAAATATTGTAATTATAATTTAAGATGCTCCATTACAAAATTAGGTTATGGCTGAAATTGAGATGAAGATCGTGTAACTAATGTAAATGTTACATGAAAAGAATGAAGATTTTTTATAGAGGTCTAGCCAGAAATCACGTACTCCGTTAAGTCGAGTGTCTTCACTCTACAAAATAATAACTTAAAACATAGGACTCGACCTTCACTATAAAAATTAATAAAGAATCTGGGGACTTTTAGGTCAGATCTCTTGGAGAGGTAACGATGATTTTATCAATTATCAGATTTGATTCCTACTTCAATCTCCTTTTCCAGAAGATATTTATTTAATTTGTTGTGCATCGTTTTTAAACTAATGTCCAAAATTTGGGCAGCTTTAGTCTTGTTATTATTGGTCATTTTTAAGGTCTTAAAAATGACTTCTTTTTCAATTTCGTGTAACGTCCTTCCCAATTCAACACTGACAGCATTATCTTTCAAAGGCGGCTTAAACATTTGGTTGGGTAAATGGTGCAAATGTATAGTATCCCCTGAACTAAGAATGACTGCTCTTTCTACTACGTTTTTTAATTCCCTTACATTTCCAGGCCAATGATATTTTCTTAAAACCTCAAGGCACTCTGGAGAAAAACCTTTCACATTTTTGTTATTCTTTTGATTAAATCTTTTCAAAAATTCACCTAGAAGAGGCAGCAGGTCGCTCATTCTTTCCCTCAATGGCGGGAGTTCTATCTCAACAACACTCAGTCTGTAATAGAGGTCTTCTCTCACATTTCCCTCCTCAAGTGCTTTCTTAATATCACGATTTGTTGCAGCAATCACCCTCACATCAACCTCAATTTCTTTGGTTCCACCTAACCGTCGGAAGCTTCTTTCTTCCAAAGCTCTCAATATTTTTGCTTGGGTATCCGCAGGCATCTCACCAATTTCGTCGAGAAAAATGGTCCCTCTGTTAGCCATTTCAAAGCAGCCAGCTTTTTCATTGAGGGCGCCGGTAAAGGCACCCTTCTCATGTCCAAATAGCTCATTTTCTAAAATGTCTCTGGGAAAGGCTGAACAATTCACCGCCACAAAAGGGCCACAGGCCCGGCTACTTTTCTTATGAATAGCTCGAGCAACCAACTCTTTTCCAGTACCACTTTCTCCGGTTAGTAACACATTGGCCGTCGTATCGGCTACTGCATCGATAAGTTGATAAATTTTACGCATTGTTTCATCTTGACCAACCATATCTTCATAACGAGAGAGGTTTTTAATTGTCTGCTCAAGCATTCTATTTTTCACTACTAAATCGTGATGTTCGAGGGCCTTCGGAATTATAGTGCGCAATCGGTCGGGTTCTACAGGTTTGGTCAAGTAGTCATAAGCCCCGTTTTTCATGGCTTCTACTGCCGTTGAGATGGTGCCTTTGCCAGTTATGATGATGACTTCTGTCAATACCTCTTTTTTCTTCAATGCTTCCAAAATTTGTAAGCCATTTAAACCGGGTATCATTAAATCTACCAGAACTAAATTAAATGGCTCCTTTTCCAGTAATGTTAGAGCCCCATTTCCGTCATTAACTGTTACAGTTTTATATCCTTGCAACTCTAATAAAGCGGAAAGCCCTTCGGTGATGGATTCCTCATCATCAGCAATTAGAATTTTGTATTGAGTGTTATTTTCCATTTTTAAAGTTCTTAATTATTAGAATAAATTTTCGTTAATTTATTCACCAAAAAGTGGTGAATTGTAAATCAGCGAGGTAAATACTCGAACCAATGTTCAAACAGCAGGAAACCAAATAGTCACAGTTGTACCTTTACCCAATTTGCTCTCCAACTGCATTTGACCTCCATTGGCTTCCACAATACGTTTAGTGATGGGTAAACCCAGTCCAGTACCACCTTTTTTTGTCGTAAAATATAAGTCAAATATCTCTTTTAAGTGTTCTTTTGAAATACCGGCCCCAGTGTCTTTAATTGAAAGCAAAACTTTTTTTCGTTTAGCCCATGAACGGATCAGTATTTTCCCGCCTTCACCTGTAGCTTGGATTCCATTGATAACAATATTGTGAAGTGCTTGTTGGATTTGTCTCCGGTCTAGTAAGATATCTCGTAAATTTTTGCCCAACCTGGTTTCTAAGCTAATTTTAGATTTATTAGCCTCCGCAGCTACTATTTGACAAACCTCTTTAATGATACTGTTCAAATTCGTTCGTTGTTTTTGAGGGACGCCTGGACGAACATAACTTAAAAATCCGCGAATTACTTCTTGAAGGTGATCTAATTCTTGTTCAAGGATTCGGGAGTGTTTCAAAACATCTTCTTTCGATTGACCTTTTTGGATCTTCGTTATTAAAACATCCAAATTGATACCCATGGCATGAAGAGGATTTTTTATCTCATGGGCCATGATGTCAAGAAATCTTGATATTGTTTGCATCTCCTTTAATATGGCGTTCCTTTTTTGTACGGCAGTCCTTTGTACTGCATTCAGTTGCTCTAATCTACTCAAAGCCAGGTTGACTTTTTGATAAACTTCAGCAAATTCTTCGTCTTTCTTCCTTTTTATGCGATAGCCATATTTTCTTTTATCAATGAACGTCATCGCTTTTTCAATATCTTTCATCGGAGCTTTTAATAGCCGCGCTCCTATGAAAGACACCAATATCATTCCCAAAATCCCAGCAAACCCAATTAAATAGAACTTGATGGATAAATTATGAATAATAGGGCGTAGATTCTCAGAGGCATAATTTACACATAAAACCCCCCTCAAATTCATATTACTAGCAATTGGAAAAACAGCATCATAAGCACCTGCTTTTTTTCTCTTACTCAACTTAATTCCTGAAACATTATTATCATTTGAATATTTACCACTTTGATAAATTTGACCTTCCGTTTTTGAATTTAATGAGAAAATAATTTGATTATCGGTGTTAACAATTAAAATATCCTCAATACTGTCAAATTTATTTAACTCCTGTAAAAGTAATTGACGAAATTTTATCTCCTTTGCCTCAGGTAACTTTTTATTAAGGTTAATCCCCTTTAATTTCAATTTAAAAATTGGTTTAAATTGAGCAGCTAATAAATAAGTCGATTGCTCTGATAATTTGTCTGTGGAATTATAGATGCCCAAAAAGGCAAAATAAACCGTTAATCCAAATATTATTGCGAAGAAAATAAGTAAAATAATTATCTGTTTGTGTAAAAATTTCATTTCAAATACTCTTAAAACTCAACAACCACATTCTATGACAATCAGTTCAGTCTGGGGTTTACCAATGAGCTTGGAACCTTCTTTGGTTACAATCACATCTTCTTCGAGACTGATATTTATTTCTTTTCCTGTACGTGGATCAGGCGTGTAAAGAATAGGTTCCACCGCATAAACCTGATTCACCTCTAAAGGAAAGAATACCGTATTGCCATACCGCTCTTTCCAATCGGGTCCCAAAATGGCGCCAACATCATGAACTTTAAGCCCAATGGCATGACCAGCCCCATGGGGGTAGCCTTCAAAGCCCGCCTTGATTAATATTTGACGACCAACTTTATCGACATCATTTCCAGTCACCCCTGGCTTGATCGCTGCAATACAGGCTTGATTAGCTTTCAAACCCACTTCCCACAAATGTTGTATCTCTGCAGGCGGTTCTTCTTCATCTGGTTTCAAGACATAAGCTGTGCGCTGAATGTCAGCCGCGTAACCTTCGTAGCGGGCACCGAAATCAATTCGAATCAAATCCCCGGGTTTAATGACCCGCTCCGTAGGCTCCGAATGTCCGCGGGTGGGACCTACCACCACACTCATAAACGCCACTTCCATGCCCATCTCTTTAGTTCGACGTGCCATGAAATTACCCAGATCCTTTTCAGTCGTTACCCCCACTTCTATTACATCAGAGGTGAGGGCTTCAGCAATAATTTGCTTGGTAGCAAGTATGGCTGTTTTTAGGGCTTCCAGTTCCATGGGTAGTTTTTTACCAATTAAAGAAACAATGAGACGCTCTGCCGAAATAAAGCGCTGGGTGTATTTTTCTCCCAAGGTTTCTTCCAAATAATTTCGCATCCCTATCGTTAAGCCGTCAGCTATGGTCACATCTCGTGAATAATTGATCGCAATCTTGGTGGGATTCAGCTTCTCGATCCATTTCTTTAAATGCGGCTTCACGCCCTCTGTCTTGTATGAAATAACCTGATCATAAAGCCCAGTAGCTTGAATGGGAGAAACATCGTAACTGGCAGCAATTGCTATTTTTTTATATGCCCCATTTTTTAGAGAAAAAATAAAAGCCCCGCGGGCAACAATATGACTAATGCCAATGGTTGGAAGGATAGGGTCTTCGGCATTCTCACGGGTAAACACCAACCACATATCCACGCTTTGTTCCTTCATAATCTGCGGCAAGAGCAGATTTATCCGCTCCCGTTGAATTGCTGAGTGATCGATAGCGGGTTTATCAATGCCAGTTCCAGCAATGAC
>JBHIAC010000194.1:0-4728 GCA_046758365.1 bacterium | reverse complement strand
ACTAAAACGATTTCGATTTTTCAATGAAAGCGGAAAATATCTTCTTTATCTTTATGGCTTTTTTAAAAAGTTTGATTCCTTCTTCTAAATCAAATTTATTGGAATTTTGAATTTTTGTCATTGGAGTTTATTTGTTATTTGGTGCTTGTTATTTGATATTTTAGGACCATTACGATGAAAAATTTTTTGCCCTAAAAGTGACAATTTTATTCGTAAAATATTATTATTATTTTGCCATTTCTTTAGATAGCTTCTCAATTCTTTTGCTTGCTTTCTTGGCGATTTTAATGTTGGGATATTGGTCTATCAGTGATCGATAAAGCGTCATGGCCTGATTGAAATCTTTTAGTTGTTTTTCATATATTTCGGCCGCTGCATAAAGCGACTCGGGTGCAATTTTGCTTTCTGGATACTTATCAAAAACTTTAAAATAAACATCAGCAGCATTAGTATAATCTTTTAAGCGTTTCTCATAAATAATGGCCGCTTCTGCCAAAGCATAGGGCGCCTTAATGTCGTTGGGAAAATCTTGCACGACTTTGTAATAGACGCTTATAGCCTGGTCATATTCTTTGAATTTATCTTCATAAAGTCCTGCAGCCTCAAAAAGAGCTGGGACTGCTTCCAGGCTTTCGGGATATTTTTCTGCCACAGCTTGGTAGGCATTTATTGCCTCAAGATACTTATTCTTTTCCTTGGCAATAATTTGTGCCATGCGATATTGTGCAAAAGCAGCCTGAGGATCGTCTGGAAATTCTAAAAGAAATTCTTCTAAGGTTAAAACTGCATTTTGGTGCAAATTAAGTTTGTCGGTAAATAGCTCTGCCATTCTCAATTTGCTTGAGGTAACAAAAATACTTACATCATATAAAAAGGTTAATTTCATGTATTCAGCCAACGCTTTCCTATATTTTTTATCTGAGGCCAATAGTTCAGCCTTCCAAAATTGTACTTCATCGGTTTTCGATGAATTGGGATAAATCTTAAGAAATTGATCGCAGACATCTATTAATAATTTTGTTATATGTTTAAATCTGTATTCGTTCATGTCCCTAATAAAAGTAAATAAAACACCCTCCTTAGTTGAATCTGTAATTGCGGGATTTATTATCCTCTCAATATTTTCTCTAAGAGATTTAAATTTTTTTTCTTTAATCAATAGGCTTCTTACCCTATCTTTTACCACGGATATATGTTTGGAATTTGGGTAAAGATAAATAAACTCTATATAAAAAAATAATGAACGAATCGTATCCTTGTTCTCTGAATAAATAGTTGCAATTTTAAATTGCATCTCATCCAAATTGGAAGCGTTGGGGAATCGATTTAAATACTCAAACAATTCACTAATTACGAGGCTTGTAAATTCTTTTTTCTTTAAATTTTCCAATGCAGTTATGTAGGAAAAATAATCAGATGCTTCATCCCCTAATAAGGGGTTTAAGTTGAATATAAAAATCATCATTAAACAAATTGAAATGAATTTCTTTTTTAAAATATTCTTCTGCATTTTAACACCTCCCTAAATAATTCATTTATAATCTTAGATATTAAATTACCATTGTGATTTACTTAAGTATTTTGAGTCGTTCTAAATCTTCGTTTTTTCCCATGACCACTAAAATGTCACTATCCTTTATGATATGATTTGCTTTAGGAATGAGGATTACATTATCAGGAATCACTTCTTTGATAATAATCACTTGCACGCCATATTTATTTCTCAAATCCAATTCGCCCAACTGTTTTCCTGTAAAACTTTGTGGTGGGGCTAAATCGATGATGCTGTATCCTTTCGTCAAAGGAATATATTCTAAAACATCGGGATTGTCAATTCTCTGAGCGAGCTTGAAAGCTCGGTCTCGCTCAGGAAAAATAATTTCCGAGACACCAATGATATTGAGAATTTTGGCGTGCTCTTCAGTCAAAACTTTTACAAAAATATCTTTAACCCCGAGCTCTTTTAAATTCAGGACTACCAAAAGACTGGCATCGATACTTTCTCCTAAACTTACGATGACTGCGTCCACTTCCCCTAAGCCGAGATTTTTTAGTATTTCTTTGTCGGTAGCATCGGCTATAATTCCCTTTGTAACAAAAGGCTTTACTTTTTCAACTCTATTTTCATCAGAATCAATAACAATAACCTCATAATTTTTTTGTGATAAAAATTGAGCCATATAGTTACCAAAAGTACTAAGGCCAATTATGGCAAATGTTTTCATTTTAAAACCCCTATACCTTACTTTACTTAAGTTTGAAAAACACCCTACTGCCTATTGTTTGAATTCCACTCTCACGAATCTAAGTCAAAATTCATATCACTTTCTACCCCACTAAAATGCTCTCTTGAACATATTTAAATCTTGGCGCGGTTTCTCTTCCACGCACGGCCAAAGCGATGGTGAGTGGACCTAATCGTCCGATGAACATCAACAAAGTTATTAGAATCCGTCCCAGTTTGCTTAATAGAGGGGTTACCCCGGTGCTCAAACCCACGGTTCCGAAAGCTGATATAACTTCAAATAAATATTCTAAAAACGTACCACGGCTTTGGGTATGGGCAATGCCATACCATTCGGTAATTAAAAGTGTCATGGTAAAAAATGCAACAGTTAGGGCAGAAAAAAAAACCACGGAAGTAGCTCGTGAAACAATGACTCTGGGAATACGGCGATAAAAGATATTCACTGCTTCCTGCATCCGAAATCTTGATATGACTGAAGCGGTTAAAACGGCAAAAGTGCTGGTTTTAATTCCACCTCCACAAGATCCCGGTGAAGCTCCGATAAACATGAGAATCATCAAATAAAACAAAGTTGAGTTGGAAAGTGAATCTATTTCTAAAGTGTTAAAACCAGCAGTTCGAGCGGTTACCGATTGAAAGAAAGACGCCACCGCTTTAGTTGATAATGACGTATTTTGCAAGCTGTTGTTATACTCTAAACCGAAGATAAATATGAAACCACAAACAATCAATATCGATGTAATAAATAACACAACGCGGGTATGATAGGTTAATTTTGAAAAATTCCAGCGCATGAGTGGTTTTCGATTTTTATACAAATCAAAAATTACAATAAAGCCCAAGCCACCTAATATGATTAAACAGGCCAAAACCACATTCACAAAAATATCTCCCTGATAGTCCTTAAAGCTCTCGGTAAATAAACTAAATCCAGCGTTGCAGAAGGCCGAAATAGCATGAAATAACCCCAGATAAAAAGCCTCTGACATGGGGTAGGTTTTCATAAACCTCATAGTTAAAAGCCCCCACCCTAATGCTTCAATAGAAATTGTTACTAAAAATACTGATTTTAATAAATGAAACAAATCGGACATGGTGTGCTGGCTGAGTGTATCCTGCACAACATCACGTCCAGTGATGGAGAGACGTCCAGCCACAAGATAGATAAAGAAGGTGGAAAAAGTCATAATACCTAAACCACCGATTTGAATTAGCATAAGAATAATCACCTGACCAAACATCGTGAATTTCGTACCTGTATTCACGACTATGAGACCAGTTACACAGGTGGCAGAAGTTGCAGTAAATAGAGCATCGATAAAGTTAAGCGGTTCACCAATAGTAACTCCGGGAAGCATTAAAAGAGTGGTCCCAATAGTAATGATTACTAGAAAACTCAGCAGTACAATGCGTGCCGGGTAAAAAAAAATATTTGAACGTATTGTTCGAACGTCGCTATCTGTTTTAAAAGGTAATTTAAATTTTTTGCGTTGTTCCACCATGGCTTTCATTTAATAATGGAATCCTTTTTATATAAACAAATATTAATTAAAATTATATAAAATATCAAGGTATAAAATAAACAGTTTTAATTAGGCGCTTATCAATTAAATCTTTGCCTATCAAACAAAGATCCAAAAGCATGTTCAAAACTTTGTTTATCAAAATGATTGACGGCAAAATTATTGAAATTATTTTGCCAACTGAAAAACATAACAACTTTTCCCTTTTTGGTTCTGGCTACGCCGGGTTAGGGATTTATATATGATTGGGATTTAGAACGGGGAGTGCTGTTTGTTCATCTTAGTAATCATGGCCCAACAGGTGTCGGTTGCCGATGCGTACGTTGCGCAGACCAGCGGCGAGAGCTGTCTGGCGGGCTACCTCAGAGTGGCGGACGGAAGTAGGCGGGAGATCAGGCATCAGAAAGTTGGGTGCAAAGCCCAAAAGTGAATAAGGAATATCAGGATCGTGCTGGGCGATAAAGCGCGCGATGCGCCATACTTCTTCTTCATCGACATAACCAGGAACGAGGAGGGTGCTTGCAATGACTAAGGGCGGATTGCGGCGCTCGTGATTACACTGGGCGGCACGGGCGAAATTGGCCAAGGTTTGCTGGTTGCTCCATCCAGTGAGGGCAATGTGCAGTGCCTCAGTGTACGCTTTCAAGTCGAACTTAATACAACCACCGCTTTCCAGCGATAACTGAATCGCCCGGTCCAGCAGACGGGAATGGCTTGTGCCCGCCGTTTCCCAGCAAACCGCCACCCCACGGGAAGTCAAAAGCTTTGCGGAGGCCAGGGCGTGGGGCATTTGCGAAGCCGGGTCCCCACCAAAAAAGCACACACAAAAGGTTCGTGGATCGGCACAATCAGCCAGCTCTTGTGCGCTCATCCCGGAAGTACGAGCCACATCAACCTCTCGAAAGTGCCAGTTTTGGCAGAAGAGACAGTCCAAAGTGCAACTAGTATAGAAGACAG
>JBHIAC010000193.1:0-4935 GCA_046758365.1 bacterium | reverse complement strand
AATAATGGCTTGAAGGCGTTTTGAAGATTTATCCCTTCTCTATTATTCATTACATTTACGTTTTAAGGTAATTTCTTATTTAGGCACTTATAGCGCCGACATCGACAAAAGATTGTCGAGACCTTTATTGAATTACAGAATGGTTCCATTGTCTCATTGTTCTATTGTTAAATTGTTAGAATGATGAAACAATGAAACAATAGAACCATATTTAAATTCTTTATTCCATTTTTCAAGCAAAGTCTGGGAAAAATCCCTGAATCTATCCCTAAAATCCTTCCTTCAAATAAATGACTTTGGGATGGGTTCCCATTTCTTCCAACAGACGAAAAGCCCGAGAACTTCTGGCCAACTTTGATATCGTACTTTCTGGGTCATCCAGATCTCCAAAATAGCGTGCGCCTCCAGGACACGTCTGGCAGCAGGCGGGCAGTTTTACCACTTCCTCATCGCGGATCTTTCGTTTTTCCTTTCTTGCCTGCTCTTTCACTTTGTGGATGCGCTGGATGCAGAAATTACACTTTTCTACTACACCTTTGCATCGAACCGACACCCCTGGATTCAATTGGTTATCCATGGGTGAAGGCCATTCTGCATGATACCAATTGAATGACCGTGCCGTATAAGGACAGGCACACATACATAATCGACATCCTATACAACGGTTATATATTTGTCCCACGATTCCTTCTTTATTTTGGTAAGTGGCATGAACCGGACAAACTTTGATACACGGTGGATTTTCGCAATGCATGCAGGGACGAGGAATAAAATGAGCTTTTGCATAGGGATATTCACCTTCTAGGCTCGAAATAACTTCCGTCCAAAAAATCGCTCGGCCCTTTTTGGCCTCCTTAGGTTCTGCAAAGGGAATATTGTTCTCTGCCAGACATGCAATCGTGCACGCTTGACAGGCTGTACATTTGTCTAGATCAATCACCATTCCCCATTTAGGCATGGATTGTCTCCGTTTGTGATTTTACAAAGGTTCAGCAGGCGAACCCCTTACTCGCGTCATGTAAATAGTATTGGTGACTATTCAGCCACTAATTAAAAGACAAAATAATTTAGGTCAAAAATACTTCAATGTTCTTTGAACCAATTATTTTGCCCTAAATCATTTTGCCATAAATTGATTTTCCTTTATTTATTTTCTTGCGATAGACACCTGCCTGAATAGTTACGAATATTTTTACTTTTTGAGCGACATACACAAAGCCCAAACGTACTCGATGTTATTCTGAAAGAATTTTTTGTATAACATGACAATGTGGTTTTCAGGCATCTTACCTGTTGCTTGAAAAGATTCCTCCTAAATGACAGCGTAATACGTGGCTCTGGTGTCCTTTCTTATAAAATATCCGTTAGTGTTCATCTATCAGTTTGAGCAATGCTCTTAGTAACTTGCCGGTTGTGGTTTCTCCAGGCTATGCTTTATAAACTCTAACTCTAGTAGAATAAAAGGAACAAAGCCCACCCAGATAATCAAACTCTGCGGCCAGAATTTCATTGGGGTTTGCGCCACGATTTTGAGCCCAGCGTCCCCATTTTTTATGGCCATATTCGAATGGCATGCTGACAATATCCGGTTTGGCGCCAGCAAAGAGTTTGGCTTTAACCTTGATCTTGCCAATTTTTGATTCTACCCATACGGGATCGCCATCAGCAATGCCCAGTTTTGCCGCGCTTTCTGGATTTATTTCTAGCCACTGCTCCCATTGCATATGGACCTGTAAACCAAATGACTCTTGCAGCCAGGGCTGGTTGGCTCCTCTTCCCTCCGCATGGGTCATCGTCTTATAAGTACTTAAATAGAATGGAAATTCCTCCTTGTCGCCCACAAATCTTACCGGCTCATAATGCGGCATGAAGACCCGATCGCCACGAGCCTCGAGTTTTAATCCTTGCAATATTTCTTCCAATTCCTGCGCCGTCTCGGATCCCTTTTCATTTGCCTGCTTCACTGCCAGTTCCTCTAATCTCTGCTTCATAATATGAGAGTAAAATTCAAATCTTTTTGATGGTGTAACAAATACCTCTTCCCACTTACCATACTCATAAGGAGGATTCCACCATCCGCCATTTAACAGAAGTTTTTCCCAGAAATCGTCAAAATCCCGGGCAATGATTGACCCCTTCTGTTCATTAAAAACACCTTGGACTCGATGTTTGATCATTTCTTGATAATTTTTCCAAGGGAATGCCGCTGTTACACCTCCACCAATGGCTTTTGCGATTTTAATCATCACATCAGCCGTGTTCATGGTATCATAAAGGGGCTTTACCACGGGTTGTCTGATGCCGAAAAGTGGGAACCCCACACTGGGATCAATCTCGTCATCTTGCCATCTTTCAAGATAAGTATGATCGGGCAGGATGAGATCCGCATAACTGGTAGCTTCATCCATAAAAGGGGAAAAACTAACAATAAATGGAATATGAGAAAAAGCCTGATAATAACGTTCAACTTGGGGAGCTGAAAAGAGCGGATTGGTGTAATAGAGAAAGAGCGTATCCAGAGGGTATGGTTTTCCATGGATAATGTTATAAGGCAAAAGAGAATAAATATTGGCAGCAAATGGGAACCTGGATGTGCCTGCACCATCAACACGAGCTTTTGAAAGACCCTGTTTGCTAACATAATCTTGTTTTACCTCAGGCCATGGCTGAAACGGAGGTCTTCTCTGTTTTAAAACGCCCCCCGGCGAATCAATGTTTCCCACCAAAGCATTTAAAGAATGAATGGCCATACGGTTGAAAACGCCATTGGACTGCATGCTGACGCCTCTCTCACCCGCAGCAAAAGCTGGTTTGGTTTCGGCAAATTCTCGCGCAATTCTGACAATGATCTCAACTGGAACGCCCGTTATTTCCGCAACTTTTGCAGGAGAATAGTCTTCCAATACCATCTTCCTGAATCCTAAATGAGTATCCCCTTTTTCATCTGTCCAGTCTTCAAAACCGAACGTGTGTTCTTCGATGAAGTCCAGATCATAAAGTCCTTCTGTTATAATGACATGAGCAATGCCTAAAGCCAGGCAACTATCTGTTCCATGATTGATCGTAATCCACTCGTCTGCTTTCGAGGCGGTTACTGAAAAACGAGGGTCGATGCAGACTATCTTCGTTCGAAATCCGGGTCTCCCTCGCCTCATGTGACCATACATGCGCAATAGCATAGTCGTAGGTCTCCAGGCCTCCAAAAGAGAGGCCCCAAAGCAGAGTACATAGTTAACGTATTCCCAATCGTATGCCGTATAATGGGCCCAACCTTGTGTAAAGTAGTGCGCCAGTTTTGTACCATCGGACAAGATTGAACTGTGCCCCAGGTCATTGGGTGAGCCGTAGGCCTCCAGAAACCGCTTCATGAGATCATGCATGCTGCCTCGATACCGACCTCCTATAATTGCCAGGGTGTGAGGACGCCCTTCATTTCTAATTTTCCTCAGTCTGTCAGCTACCAGGCCAATCGCTTCATCCCAGGTGATGGATACCCATCGGTCGGAACCGCGTTCGCCCACCTGCTTCATGGGCCCTTTGATGCGGTCTGGATCATACAGCACCTGCAGCCCGGATTGGCCCTTGGGGCATAAGCGTCCTTGGTTGGTTGGATACAGGGGATTGCCTTCAATCTTAATGGCATTGCCATTGATGACTTTCACTTGAATCCCGCATCCACCTGGGCACTGCAGGCAGACACTTTTTATCCATTTCTCCTCTTCTGCTTCTACCCTTTCTTCCCCAGCTCTCCCCAAAGCTTGGGTAATAGCCGTGGGTCGACATCCCGTCCCTAATGCAACTGTGCTTCCGAACAAACCGGTGATCTTTAGAAAATTTCGCCGAGTAATTGTTGGCATTGTTTCCTCCTGACCTCCGTCATCTCTAATAATGACACGCTAAGCAGTCATTATTGGCAAGCATTTTCTCGTGGCAGTCCATGCAATTCTCCATTTTAAGATTCACTCTTAGCGCCAAGGACATAGAGGCTTCGTCCACCTTACCATGGCAGTCTCGACAGTCCACATGACTAACAGCTACATGACGTTCATGCGAAAAATGTGTGTCGCCGGTTAGATTATTATTGACTCTATTCCAATTAATTCTTTGGTTATTGTTTATATAAACCATGAGCTTATCTTCTTCTGGATCTTCTGTAATAGCCTCTTTATGACAGGCGCTGCAGATTTCTACATTGGGGATAGAAGCCTTATAGCCCTGGATAGCATTTCTATGACAACCGACACAAGGTCTGACCGCAGGTCTTTCTCGTAGATCTGTCTCCAAAAAAATTTGGTGGCAGCCCGCACAGTCCTTTATTCCTGGCGTATCCTCTATTGCCTCAGCGAAGCTCCCGTGACATTCCTCACACTCACCTCTCTCCAATTCTTCAGGGACTTCTCCGAGCATTTCCTCATGCATCTTGAACTTGGCAGTCCTATGGGTGCCATTGACAAAATATTGAAAGTGGATTTTATGATTAAAATTTATAGGTTGTTTAGACTCATAAGTGCATGAGAAAACAAACAGTAAAATCACCCCCACGATTGGGACTATCCTGCTCATGGTAAATTTTGGTGCGTATCGCGTTTTCTTCAACATGATATTACCTACGTAGCTGTACTTTTCCACTGGAAATTTTTATAGGTCTAAAAAACACAACATTCATGCCAAGTGAACTGAATTACAAGTAATCATCAGAAAATATAGAAGTTATGGCGATGAACCAAAGCGGAAGGGAGGGGATAGTGAGACGTCCAGCCGTCAGTGAAGAGTTGGATGTTTTGGATAATTATATGACAAAAAAGGGGTTAGTATGCTAGGTGAGAATGTCGATAAACCGTCAGTTAAAGCAATAAATCCGTCACGTGCCAGGGAGATTGTTGAGAAATTTCAGGCGGGCAAGTTTGTCACGCAGAGTGGTACGCGGAATGTTCA
>JBHIAC010000192.1:0-4979 GCA_046758365.1 bacterium | reverse complement strand
TCAGGAACAAGCTGTAACTGAGCTGTCCCAAAAGACTCTTTCCACTACGGAAGCCCAAGGAGAATGTCCAAATATCTTTTTTGAGTCTTCCAAGACGCTTAGCAACGGCGCAGTGGTTACCTGGACTTCCAGCTTCGGCGGCTTCGACTATACAAAAGGAACCAACGACACGGTTACAGTAAGTTGGTCCGTTGACCCACCAACTGTACCTGTCATGTTCGTTAGCTTTGATGAAAATAACAAGGTTTGGACGCCACCCAAGGACGTTGGCGGAACGTGGGACTTCTCCCCTACTGATCCTCCGTCTAGCGATAGTCTTCTAACCGTGAACATGAGCGAGATGCATCGTGCAATCGAACCGGATTGGCATGGTTTCATCGGCAACGGTCATTTCAAGCTGGTGCTCGACGTTGATGGGATCAGAGTAAAGCTGGGCGTCAATGTCCATCTCGAGGATCCGGATGGAGGCTACACTCCCCGTTGTCCGTAGAAGTCCCGGAGACTGACGAAACCCACCATCTTTGGACCGACTTCTTTGTAGTTGGGCGCCGGGCCGGGCTTTGCTTGCGTGCGAGGCCGGGCACCCTTTAGTGATATCCTATTAAATTTAAATAACTTGTTTTATTTTTTTTGTGCGAACTCTCAAATCTATCTTCTATCCAGACAGGTTTCTGTACCAAAAGAAAACATATAAAAAGGATATGATTATGAAAAAGAAGGCTATAGAAGAAAGATCCCTTATCAGTAAGGGAAATGTTCTTTTAATGGATGACGAAAAGCAAGTTAGAGATGGAACCAGCAGGATGCTTAAGCGTATTGGATATCAAGTGTACAGTGCTAAAGATGGTACTGAAGCAATCGAGATATACAAATTAGCCAAAGAAATTGTAAAGCCTTTTGATGTGGTTATTTTGGACTTAAATATACCCGGTGGTATGGGAGGTAAGGAGGCCATTAAGTTATTGATCGATATGGATCCTAAAATAAAAGCCATTGTTTCAAGCAGTGATATCTATGATTCGGTCATGGCCAACCCTCAGCAATATGGCTTCAGCGGTGTTCTTCCTAAACCATATACTGTCACGGAATTATCTCAAACAGTGAATAAAGTAATAATGGAGAATATAGAAAAACTGAGTGTGTTACTAGCCACCAGGGACGATCCTCTAAAGGAAAAAGTGCTTGAAATCCTCAACGAAAAAGACTATCCCGTTATTGTGGTTAACAGTTGTAGAAATGCTATACAATATATGTTGGATTATGAATTTGACCTAGTAATCTTCGATCCAGACCTCAGAGAATTGGATGGCCTGGGTACAATACAATTAATTAAGAAATATCGTCCCCAGATCCCAATTATTGTGACTTCAGACCATACTTCCTTTGAAACAGGTGTAAAAATTGCAAATGTTGGAGTTTACTTTAGAATGGGGAAACCAATAGACGAACAAATTACTAAAGAACTAATTCAAAGTGTAGAAAAGAAAAGGAGGAATTTTAGAACGTCATGATAAAGTTTACTTGAGCATAATCAGGGGAAATAGATGGAAAAATGACCAGAGCTTTTTTTGAAGCCGACTTTTCAATTTTGTGTGGGCGTTCTTTAAGGATAGAATCGATATAACTGTAAACCCAAACGCCAGCAGAGAATATTACAAGATTATTCCGCAATTTATGAAAATTGTTAAATGTATTATACCGGGATTCAATTTTAGCAGGATTGGTTTCAGATAAATATTTGTCCTTGGCCTGTTCTCGGGCCAGATGTGAAATCACCGAACCCGTGATGCCAACACCCCACAAAGCCATTAATAGCCGTCCTTTAGTTTTCTCGCCTTTGTAAAGTTGTCCCCAACCAGGCAATATCATGGAACGCAATGCGGCCGCCGGACGCGGGTCTTGGACCAGAACATAACGAACCTCTGCTTTTGCATTGCTATTGTTTTTTACAGTAAGCCTCCTTTCTTCTTTTATCTGATTATAAAAATCTATTATTTTGGGTGAAACAAATAAAGGGTCAAGGTTCAAGTCTGGTGTAAGCGATAGAGCAGCCTTAAAATGCTGGCGAGCTTCATCTATTTGATTTTGAGAGTAATAAATAAGAGCCAGAATTTTGTGTATTTCAGTAAGCTGCTCTGCTGAGAATCTTTGGTAATTATTTAGAGCCGACTTAGCTTTAATCTCGGCCTCGGTAAAATCTAATTGATGGTAAGCATTTCGCATTTCTTCCAAAAGCTCAGCATCTTTATTTTGAGTTAAAGCGAAAGTAGGTAGGTATAATATTAAAATACTAATTAGGTAAACTACCTTCTTAATGGATAAATTCATATCTTTCTGAATAGTTTATAACCACAAAGACATAAAGTAAACAAAGCTATTATAAATAAAGCATTAATAAAGAATTACAACAACCGGCAGAAGCTGAGGTTTAAAAACTGGGTTTTCAAATTCTCTGTAACATAAGTTCAATATTCTTAATGACCTTTGTGTCTTTGCGGTAGAGTTTATGAATAATTCAGGCTTAACGAATAAGCATCATTTTTTTGGATTCTTTATTTTGCCCCTGCTGCAGCGTATAAATATAAATGCCGCTGGCAACGGGCAATCCCTTTTGATCAGTGCCCTCCCACAGAACTTCATATTCTCCTGGTTTTAGTCGATCATTCACTAAGGTTGTAATCAACTGGCCTGGTAAATTGTAAATTGATAATTTAACTGCTGCAGCACGGCTCTTTGAAGAAATTAGAAATTTGATTTTTGTTCCAGCATTAAAAGGGTTGGGATAATTCTGCTTCAGGCTAAACTCTGAAGGCACTGTATGGTCTATTGTGGAAACGGAAGTAACAATATCCGTCACGTCGGCCACTTCTACCGAAGCTAAAACATTTTTATTAGGATCAAGCCCCCCAATAACATAAATTTTATTATTTACTGTGACGGCCGCGAAATTTTCCCGGGCCAAATTGAGAGGCGATGCCTCCTTCCATCTATTTAAATGTGGGACAAAAAATTCAACGGTATTCAAAACTTGAACGATTGGGTCTCGACCCCCCATGACAAATATGGTGTCGTTAACAACCGTACCAGTCAGGCCTCCACGCGGGGTGAACAATTCGCCGCGTTCAGCCGTACCAGCAGCAGGATGAAAGCGTTCGACAAACCTTAAAGGACCCAAATTACTGAACCCTCCTATTACAAAAGCTGAATCTCTCACAGCGACTCCAACAAAAGCAGTTCTTGCAAAATCTAAACGCCGAGAATTAATTTTGTCCCAATTCTCCCATTTTTTACTATCTGCATCATAAAATTCTATGTCATTTAAAAACTTCTCTCCTTCGTTAAAGCCACCTATTGCATATAGAGTGTCATTTAAAACCACCACCGCTAACCCTTCTCGCTTCTTTTTTAAGTCTTTAAATTCTTCCCATTGATTTCTTGTTGGGTCAAAAAATTCAACTGTTTTTAAAACTTCTCCATCATCACTATGTCCATTATTATGACTGCGTCCCCCCAAGATAAAAATCTTGTTATCAAATACTACAGCCGCAGCATTTTCTCTTTCGTCTTTTAAAGACGGAAGCCCAGTTTCCCAAGTATTACTAATGGGATCATAACGTTCTACTAAATTCAAAACCTCTCCGCTATTATTTCTGCCACCTAAAACATAAATTTTACCATTAAAAACGACCGCACAAAAGCCTGAGCGAGCTGTAGGCATTGGTGTTTTAAATGTCCAACCTGCTTTTGCTTTCAGAGCAGAATTATTTAACAGTAAAGAAATAATTAATAACAAAAAATAAACAGCCCTTTCCATTATAATCTTATCCTAAATTTACCTTGTGCAAAATTTTCACAATTTTAATGTAAATTATCATTTGTCTGTATAAAGCAAGCAATTAGTGTTCCATTTTTTGCTCTAATTACTGGGCTATTAAATTTTTGAGGTTAAACTTTAATTCCAAGGACTGGCCGGCTGAAATTTCAATGGGTGTTTGCCATTCGCCAAGAACAGGATGTTTCAGAAGCAGAGTATGACGCCCTGGAAACAAAATAAAAGGACGATCCTGAGGAGGAACCGTATCTTTATATTCTCCATCTACATAGACTTCAGCCCAGGGACTTACCTTAAGTTTTAACGTCCCCACCATCGACCAAAGTGAAAGTTCTATATTTGCGTTCTCATCGTTTTTTATTTCAATCCACTCTTTATATTCTGGAAATTCAGTATTTTTCATGACTATCTCATGGCGACCAACTGTCAAAGGAATTGAATTTTCAAATGGTGTGGTGCCAATGGAGTCTCCGTCAATAAAAACTTGCGCCCATGGCATACAAGAGATAGTTAGGTAACCCAAATCTTTAGAATTGGACTCTTGATGAGATTCATCCAAAACATCCGATTCAGAACTTAATTTAGGATTATCTTGATCTATTAACTTCTCTTCCTGGGGAGGTACCTTTGATTTCTTATTGTTGATCAAGCTTCCTGCTGTTTTATCAAAAGGAATCTTTTGTTTTTCTAGCGGATTTAAACTCAAACTTTCCTTAACCGTAGAAACTAATTCTTGGTTACTATTTATTTGGGGTTTTTGGAAAATCTCATTTCCTGAATTTCTCTGGCTTTTATTAAAAAATAAACCATAATAACCGAGAATCAACATTAAAGTAAAGAACGAAACGATAAAAATATAATTTTTTAATTTTGTTTGTTTATTAACTAACGCTTTTAAAACTTTAGATGAAAATATTTTTGATTCATAATCTTTTGGGGTTTCAAGATAGGTTTTAAGATTGTTATAACTCAGCGTAAATTTATATGTTATCTGCAAAGCTTCTAAATCTTGAATTAATTCCTGGCAGTCTTGATAGCGGTGGTCAGGATTTTTCAGCAACATTTTTTGACAAATTTGACGTAATTCAGGTGGAATGTCTGCAAATTTCTTTAAAAATTGGGTTGGTTCATCATGTAAAATGGCATT
>JBHIAC010000191.1:0-5003 GCA_046758365.1 bacterium | reverse complement strand
TAATATCAGAAACTTTTTAGTTGGGGATCGAATCCTTTTTTTATTCATGCAAATTAATTCAACCCGTGAGATAATTCTTAATCCGATTTTTCAAGTATCTTTTACGGTAGGCCGGCTGTAACGCTTAGTGTCAATGACGCTGCGAACCTGGTCTCGGCACCTGGGATAAATGCCGGAGATATGATTGTGACATACGATGTCTTTATCTGTATCCAACGTGCCAAGCAGTTTTGGTTTGTTTGTATGTTGGTTTTCAGTAAGTAACGCGTTCATTCTCAATTCCTGGCGAGAGTTTTTTACTTAAAATTCTTTCAATCCTTGTTTAAGTTATCTCTCTATCTGTATGAGGTTCCGGTGGAATAGGTGTCAGCTTAATCGGAGTGCAGAATAACTTGTTTCAGGTAACGTTAAGTGAATATAATTAATAAATTTTAACAAGTCAAGTAAAAATTTTGCAGAGTAGTAATGGGTTAGTTAACATATTACTTGTTACGATAGTGCTCAAAAAGAAACTGTGTGCAGTGTAACACTCGATGGAGTCTTGAGATAAAATGTTTTTTATAAAAGAGTTTATTTAGCTTCAAATCCTGCTTTTAACCGCTCCCAGGTTTCCCAAAGCCCCTCGGACACCACTTTTGTATGCCCCACAACCGGCATAAAGTTCGTATCTGCAGCCCAGCGCGGAACAATGTGGAAATGAAGGTGGTCGTCAATTCCGGCTCCCGCAATTCTACCAATGTTGGTACCCATGTTAAACCCTTGAGGTCTAATAGCTTCTTTGAGAACCGTCATTGATTTAGAAATAATTCTCATTATTTCTAAACTTTCAGAGTCAGCCAATGCTTCAAATTCGGAGAGGTGGCGGTATGGGACAATCATTAAATGACCATTGTTATAAGGGTATTTATTCATAATAACAAAGTTATGGGTCCCGCGATATAGAATCAAATTATTTTTGTCATTGTTTTGCTTTGGTTTGATACAAAAGATACACCCTTTTTCTTCATCGTCTAAAATATATTCCATTCGCCAGGGGGCCCAGAGGATATCAGAATTTTTATCAGTTTTCATTTCGTCTTTTCTTTCTTCGCTTCAATAATTAATTTTTGGGTGATGTCATGTGGAATTTCCTCATAATGTGAAAATTTTCTGCGGTGCAACCCTCGACCTTGGGTTAGAGATCTAAGTGATGTAGAATAGCGATAGAGTTCTGCCAAAGGCACTTGAGCTTTAACTACTTGAAATGGGCCTTCGGTTTCCATACCTGAAATCTTACCACGTCGGCTTGAAATATCGCCCATAACATCTCCCATAAATTCTTCCGGGACAACAACTTCAACATCATAAATCGGTTCAAGAATAATAGGTTTAGCCTCTTGAAAAGCTTTTTTGAAGCCTAAAGAACCCGCAATTTTAAAAGCCATATCCGAAGAATCTACGCTGTGGTAACTGCCATCGTATAAAGTAACCTTTAAATCTGTTACCAGGTAGCCAGCAATGACCCCTTCAGCCATTGCTTCTTTAATTCCTTTTTCAACGGCTGGAATATATTTAGAGGGAACAACCCCGCCGACAATGGCATCTACAAATTCGAATCCTTTTCCCCTTGGCAGAGGTTCAAGACGTAACCAGACATCACCATACTGACCTCTGCCGCCGGACTGTTTTTTATACTTGCCTTGAGCTTCAGAGGTACCTCGTATAGTTTCTCGGTAAGGAATTTTGGGTTCTACAAGATATACATCTACTCCAAATTTCTCCTTTAATCTTTTAACTATAATACTTAAATGCAATTCACCTTGTCCTGAAATGATGGTTTGTCTTAGTTCACTATCAACAGAGACTACGAAGGTAGGGTCTTCTTCATGAAGGGATTGCAGACCAGTAGAAATTTTTTCTTCATCCCCTTTAGATTTAGGTTCGACCGCAATCCGGATCACTGGATCAGGAAATTCGATACCATTGAGTACAACTGGGTCCCTCTTATCACTCAATGTATTTCCAGTATGA
This sequence comes from bacterium, assembly GCA_046758365.1. Taxonomy (GTDB): domain Bacteria; phylum Zhuqueibacterota; class Zhuqueibacteria; order Oceanimicrobiales; family Oceanimicrobiaceae; genus JBHIAC01. The sequence goes on along the minus strand of JBHIAC010000191.1, from coordinate 2,993 downwards.
GTATCACGTAATTTTACTGTGGCCCCGATATCTCCAGCATTTATATACCCCAACTCTTTTCGATTCTTACCATTCATTATAAAAACCTGTCCTACTTTTTCATTGAATCCACGACTCGTATTTAAAACTTCTTGACCACTGGATAGTTTACCAGAGAATACCCGGAAAAATGAAAGTTCCCCAATGTGGGCTTCTGAGATTGTTTTAAAAACCAGTGCAGCCAGAGGGCCATCCACTTTACATTTGCGTTGGACTTCCTGATCTGTTCCTGGTTTTTTGCCCTTTTCAACCAACCGATCCTCAGCCGTTGGGCCATAATATGCCACAAAGTCTAATAAATTATGAACACCAATATTTTTTGAAGAAGCCCCGCAAAGCACCGGATATACAGAGTGATTAGCCACACCTTTCTTCAAGCCAAGTTTGATTTCGTCATCAGATAGGGTGCCATTTTCAAAATATTTTTCGAGTAATTCATCATCATTTTCAGCCGCCATCTCAATCAACTTTTCTCGCATGACCTCAGCTTTACTTTTGTACTCATCAGGAATCTCACTCACAGACGATTTACCTGATCCGTTCTTTTCAAATTTCTCCAATTTCATTCGCAAAATATCAACGATGGTATCAAAATTTTCGCCTGGGTTTACAGGAAATTGGACAGGCAGTACTTTATTGCCAAATCGATTAACCGCCGTACTTAAAGACTTATCGAAATCTGCATGTTCTTTATCCATCCGATTCAAAAAGAACATTCGAGGAATCTTGAAATTTTCAACTATTCTCCACACACTTTCCGTGCCAACTTCGACCCCTGAGAGAGAATTTAAGACGATCACTGCTAAATCCGCTACCCGTAGAGTCCCCTTGACTTCACCAATAAAATCTGAATATCCCGGTGTGTCAAGAATGTTAAGTTTACAATTTTTCCAGGTACAGTAGAGCAGCGAAGTACTTATGGAAATTTTCCGCTCAATTTCATCTGTATTATAATCGGAAGTAGTTGTGCCGTCGTCAATATTTCCAAATCGATTGATTTCGCCAGCAGAGTAAAGCATGGCCTCTGCCAGCGTAGTTTTGCCTACGGTTGCATGGCCAATAAGGGCAAGATTTCGAATTTCCTTTGGAGAATACTCTTTCACTTTAAACCTCCCTTTGCTTTGGAAACCTAAATGATTATAATTCAATTAATTTTATTATTCCCTCGTTAATCTATTTATTAAGGATCTGACAATTTAGTATTTAGTATCTTGCTTTTTAAAATTTTGCCAGTGGAATCCCGAGGAAGATATTTTACATATTCAATATATTTAGGACACTTATAAATCGCTAGCCTATCGCGACAATAATTCGCTAATTCTTCATTTGTTAAGGTTTCACCCTCTCTAAATACGACGAGTGCTTTAACCTCCTCTCCCTGAATTTCATCTTCAACTCCAATAACCACACAATCTTTGATTTTGGGATGGGCAGATAGTACGGATTCAACTTCCCGAGGATAGACATTAAATCCACCTTTCAGAATCAAATCCTTTTTACGATCTATAATATAAAGATAGCCATCTTCATCGAATTTTCCAAGATCTCCTGTGTTAAGCCAACCATCTTTTAATACTTCTTTACTGGTTTTTGGTCGGTTTAGATAACCTTTCATTACATTTTGTCCATAAACCATAATTTCACCAATTTCATTATTTGGAACTTCATTGTTAGTGCTGTCAACTATTCGTACTTGAACGCCGTCTATGGGAAATCCAACCGAATTGGTTTTACGAGGATGATCCAATCTTTGGATTGCAACCAGCGGACCGGCTTCAGTTAATCCATATCCCTCTAAAATTGGCTTGCCGAATTTCTCTTCAAAACTAGAGCGCAACTTATCCGATAAGGCTGCACCACTCGAAATACAATATTTCAACTGTGGAAAATCTTCTTTATTAACTTCTAATTGATTTAAAGCATGAAACATGGTGGGCAAGCCGAAAAAAATAGTAATGCCATCTCTACAAAACGATTTGATAACCTCTTCCGCAATAAACTTTGCCAAAACAACTATTGTGCTGCCAGATACTAAAGGAGCATGCATGGCTGCAGTTTGACCAAAAGAGTGAAAGAGAGGTAACACACATGACAGCGTGTCTTTTGATTCTAAAACTAAAACTTGACGAATAGAATCAACTTGGGCCATAATATTTCTATGGCTAAGTTCTGCGCCTTTGGGTTGACCCGTAGTCCCTGCGGTGTAAAGAACTACTGCAGTACTGTCGAATGGAATTTCAATATCTTCCAACATTGGATTAGAAGAAGCGATTAGTTGGGTTAAATTATGAGACCCGTTAGAAATATGATTCCCTAAATAAATTATATTATTACAGAATTCTAAATTTTGGACAGCCTTTTGAACTTGATTAGAAAATCGGTCTAATGCAATTATACCTTTGGCTTCAGAATCCTCAAGCAAATACCTAATTTCTCCTTCTTTAAACATTATATTAACAGGGATCACCCAAGCACCTAATTTTAGTAAAGCAATATAACTTATAATAAATTGCGGAATGTTTGGCAGCATAACGGCCATCCGGTCACCCGGTGAAATGCCCAATTTGGAAAGGCTATTTGCTAGTCGTTCTATCGCCTCTAAAAGTCTATTATAAGAAATATGATTGGATCTGTAGATTAAGGCAGTTTTGTCTTCATATTTTTTAGCACTGTTTTTAAATACTTGAAATAAGTTTAAATCAGACATGATTTCAAATCTTTATAACTCGTTTGAAAGGCTCAATATACATTCTAACTCAAACCAGGATTACGATGAACACAGCTACATCACCCTGATGAGCTAGAGGCGTGGTCGAAAAGTCCGTTTCTTGAAAAATGCTAAACTAAAAAAAATAGCTTACATCTCGTTGAACCGTAAAATAGGGCTTTTCCGACTACGCCTCTAGAGACATGGACGAAAACCCCAAATTTGCAGAATTAACAACATCTAAGTT
>JBHIAC010000190.1:0-5025 GCA_046758365.1 bacterium | reverse complement strand
AAAAAGGTGCGGTTGGCTGCCTTCTGGTACACGGTTTTACGGGAAGTCCCAACGAACTTCTGGAATTGGCAGAATATCTTTCCCAAAAAAACATTACGGTTTCAATTCCCTTGTTGCCAGGGCACGGCACCTATTCCGCCGATTTATTTAATTATACTTGGAGGGATTGGTTTGAGTGCGTCAAAGTCGCCTATCAGGATTTGTTGGGTAAGTGTGAAGAAGTGTATGTAGGTGGTCTCTCTATGGGAGGGACTCTGGCACTGCATCTGGCTGCTCACTATTCTGTGAATGGCCTTATCTCAATGTCGACTGCGATAGAACTTCCAACATGGAAAAAAGTTATGATAAGGAATTTAAATGGCATCATTAAGTTTCATAAAAAAAGAGGGGGAGAGGATGTTCGAGATGAATCAGCTAAATCACAGCTTGCCAGTTACCAACGCTATCCACTTAAGGCAGCAGACCAGTTATTTTTACTTTTGGATCACGTGCAAAATGACCTTCCCGAAATTTCAGCGCCTATTTTAATTCTGCATTCCAAATTCGACAATACCATTCCTTTTTCTAATTCAGAATTAATATATAATTCAGTGGGTTCCTTAGACAAACGCAAAGTAGATCTGGAGCAATCGTACCACATTATTACTGTTGATTTTGAAAAGGAGAAGGTAAAAGAGGAGGTATTTAACTTCATTAAAAGTCATTCAAAGATTCTCAAAGCTAAATTAAAAAAGACAACAGCTAAATCTAATATCAAATAGCAAATTCATAATACTTACATAATACATTGTTTAAATTATACTTTACCCGTCATTCAGGAGGCCGGTCCCGAATTTATTTTGGAGAATCTTTTTGTGATTAGCACTCAGACTAAACCACGCTTCTGTTTCCAAACAACAAGAGTCCATTAAATGTAATTGATATTAAAACACCCAATCATCTATTCATTTTACCCGTAATACCTCAGTTACGGTGAGGTAACCAACAGTACTCGTTCCCAAGTTAAACTTGGGAACGAGGTTTTCCTCACTGAGACTGAGGTATTAATTTTACCCCCACTTTCTTCTTGAATTTATGTTTTAGAATTTGTATTTTTAAAAATTCAATTTAATTAATAGACTTCTGTAAAATAGGGTGTACAACCTTTAGGTTGATATTGTCATAGGCAGGCTGAAGCCTGTACACCCATTTTGAGCATGCTTTAAATTAATTTTGCAGAAGTCTGTATTAATTAATTATAAGGAGTTTTCCTATAAAAGAATTAAAACGCCTCAAAAAATATTTAGCCCGTTACAAAAAACGCATGTTATTGGGGTGTGGATTTGTAGTACTAACTAACTTTTTTGCATTGCTCTTCCCATGGGTGCTTAAGTACGCTATTGATAGTCTTGAGAAAGCGATTACAGTGCAAATTCTGTTAAAGTATGCCGCATTGATGGTAGGCATTGCTTTGATAGAAGGAGTTTTTAGATTTCTTATGCGACAAACCATAATAGGCGTGTCGCGTAAAATTGAATACGATTTAAGAAATGACTTCTTTGCCCATTTGCAAAAGCTTACCCAGTCCTTTTACAATCGCGTAAAGACAGGTGATTTAATGGCACGGGCTACCAACGATTTAGAAGCGGTTCGGCAGATGGTTGGTCCCGCCATTATGTATTCGTTCAACACATTGATGTCTATGCCGGCATTTATTATTATGATGTTCATAAATATCAAGCTTGCGCTATTGGCTATGATCCCCTTTCCCATCATGGCGTTGCTTGTAAATCGTATGGCCAAGCGGCTGCATAAAGCTTACCAACAGATTCAAGCTCAATACGCGGACATTACTTCTAAAGTTCAAGAAAATCTTTCAGGTATACGGGTTGTGAAGGCTTATGTGCAGGAGAGCTCTGAGATTGAAAGCTTCCAAAAACTTAACAGAATTTACATAAACAAGAATTTGTATTTAGCAAAAATACGAGGAGTATTAACTGCTTCTATGTTCTTTTTAATTGGCTTAGGTACGTTAATTTTACTATGGTTTGGTGGTCGGCTGGTCATTCTTAACCAGATCACGTTGGGAGACTTTGTGGCTTGTTTTGCTTATTTAGGAATGCTCACTTGGCCAATGATTGCCTTGGGCTGGGTCATAAACTTAATTCAGCAAGGCATTGCTTCCTTGGGGCGAATTAACAGAATTTTTGAAGCAGAACCTGATATCAAAGATGATAGGAGAACTGATCCATTAATTAAGCAAATTACTGGGGGGATTGATTTTCGAAATGTATCCTTCTCTTATAATGGTATCCCTGTATTGAAGGGCATTAATTTAAAAATTGAAACCGGAATGACCGTTGCTATTGTTGGGCCCACCGGCTGTGGAAAATCAACCTTAATCAATCTCATTCCAAGACTCATCGAGGCAACCGAAGGACAGATTTTAATTGACGGGAAAGGGATCTACCAAATACCTCTGCAAATACTGCGAAGTAATATTGGTTATGTTCCCCAGGATACATTTCTTTTTGCTGACACCATCAAGGAAAATATCGATTTTGGAGTGGAGTCTGCCTCCATGCAGGAAATCGAAGAAGCCGCGGTGTTATCACAAATAAAAAATGATATTTTAGACTTCCCCAAAGAGTTCGATACTATGGTTGGTGAACGTGGGATTAACTTATCTGGTGGCCAGAAACAGCGGACTGCCATCGCCCGAGCCGTGATTCGTAAACCCCGCATTTTAATTTTAGACGATGCCCTTTCTTCGGTGGATACTTACACTGAAGAAGAAATCCTTAAAAGGCTTCGTGTTATCATGCGGGAGAGAACAAGCATTATCGTTTCACATCGCATTTCTACTGTTAAAGAAGCCGATTTAATTGTGGTTCTGGAAGATGGTGAAATTCGTGAACAGGGGACCCATGAGGAGCTTTTGGCCATAGAGGGTCTCTACGCTGAATTATATCGTAAACAACTTCTTCAGGAAGCTCTGGAGGAGTTGTAATGACAAAATTTGGGATATTTTAAATTCTGAGGACTTGAAGGAAAATAAACGTAGTCTTTTATTAAATAATACGTTAGGTCTACATGCCGTCCCTAACTTAGTTTTAAAACAAATAGGCAAAATGATTTTTGGCAAAACAATTAACGACTTTAATAATAATAGTTTTGCCCTTAATTGTTTTGCGTTATTAAGTTTTCTGCATTATTCAGGAGTACAGAACCGTTGAACCACAGTATTTATGAAGAAGAAGTTCTTGGGAAAGCCTACGACAGACGATTGATGAAACGGCTTCTCTCTTATCTTAAACCGTACAAATTTTACGTAGTATTTGCCGTAATCATTCTATTTATGGCATCTCTTATGCAGTTGGCAGGTCCTTATCTTACAAAAATTGGAATAGATGAATATATCGCTAAAGGTGATTTTGGAGGCTTAACCTTCATTGGGTTAATTTTTCTGGCCATCCTATTTTTTCAACTTATCTTGCAATTCTCTCAGACCTACCTAATTAATTGGATTGGTCAGAAAGCCATGTATGACATGCGTAGTCAAATATTTGCACATGTCCAAAAATTAGATTTATCTTTTTTTGATAAAAATCCCGTTGGTCGTTTAGTTACCCGGGTTACCACTGATGTTGATAGCTTACATCAAATGCTTTCATCTGGGGTGGTAGCTATTTTTGGTGATATTTTCACTCTCTTTGGTATTGTAATTGTTCTTTTGATATTAAATTGGAAATTAGCCCTGGTTACCTTTTCAGTGTTACCTCTACTTTTTTACACTACTTTTTTATTCAAAAAGAAAGTTCGTGAGATGTATAGAATGATCAGAGTTCGCATTGCCCGCATAAATGCTAATCTACAAGAAAATATCACCGGAATGGCGGTTGTGCAAATATTTAATCGGGAAAGAAGAAATTTTCAGAAATTTGATAGACTAAATAGAGATCATTTAGAAGCCTATTTGAAAACTATTTTTTACTATGCCATTTTTTACCCCACGGTACAAATAATCAGCGCATTGGCTATTGCCTTGATTGTCTGGTACGGTGGGGGTCGCATAATTCAAGGGACCCTTACCTTTGGAGCTCTTGTGGCTTTCATCCAATATGCTGAACTGTTTTTTAGACCGATTATGGACCTATCTGAAAAGTATAATATCATGCAATCGGCCATGGCATCCTCGGAACGCATCTTTCGACTCCAGGACAAAAAACCATCAATTATTTCTCCTGCTAAGCCTCATATTATGAGAGAGATCCGTGGAGAAATTGAGTTTAGAGATGTCTGGTTTGCATATAAAGGAGATGACTACGTTCTTAAAAATATTTCTTTTTATATTCAGCCTGGTGAGAAGGTAGCATTTGTTGGAGCTACGGGGGCCGGTAAAACTTCTATCATGAATCTTATTTTGAGATTTTATGAAGTTAATAAGGGAGAGATATTGTTTGATAGAGTAAACATTAAAGAATTGCACCCACAATATCTTCGAAAACATATTGGTGTGGTTTTGCAGGATGTGTTTATTTTTGATGGAACTGTGGCATTTAATATAGGTTTAGGAAACCAAGAAATTTCAGATGAACGAATTCGTCAGGCGGCAGAAGATGTACATGCCCATAATTTTATTCAAAGATTACCTAAGAAGTACAATGAGGAGGTTCAAGAGCGAGGTAGAACCCTCTCAGTAGGTCAGCGACAATTGTTAGCCTTCGCAAGAGCGCTTGCATCGGACCCTGCCGTTTTAATTTTAGATGAAGCCACCTCGAGTGTTGATACTGAAACAGAGATGTTAATTCAGGATGCGCTCAAACGATTGATGCAAAATCGAACTTCTCTCGTGGTTGCCCATCGGCTCTCTACAATTCAAAATTCAGATCGAATCATTGTATTACACAAAGGCGAAATACGAGAAACCGGCACCCATCAAGAGCTTCTATCAAAAAGGGGTATTTATTACAAACTGTATCAACTACAATACGCGGATCAAGAAAGAGTAAAACATTTAGTTTAATTCACAGAGACCAAATTCGA
>JBHIAC010000189.1:0-5137 GCA_046758365.1 bacterium | reverse complement strand
AGAGCAGTGGTTTCCTAAACCATGTGTCGCAGGTTCGAGTCCTGCTAGGGGCACTGGTAAAGCCTCCAACTCGAGGAAGTTGGGGGCTTTTTGTTTTTTAAATCCACGATTATGTTTTAATATTTTAATTGATGTGGTAGTTAATTTTTGTCCACACTCTGCCGATATATCAATGTTAATTAAAACTTTTACAATATGTCTCATCAAAATCTCGAACAACATAAACCAAAAATCACGGAAAACATTCTTTTCCGTGTTGAAACCGGTCGAGCTGTGCTTTTCGATGTAGTGGAAGGGGAACCGTTCTTGCTCAATGAATCAGCCACCGATGTTTGGAAATGCTGTAATGGCGAGTGGACCATGGAGCAAATTGTAAATAAAGTATCTGAACTGTATGAAGCTGAATCAGGTGAAATTAGAAAAGATATCATACAGTTTGTTGATTTATTAGTTAAAAAAGAATTTTTGGTGTTGACATAAATGCCATTCTTAAAGTCTCCACTGGAAATTTACTGGGTTCTTACCAATAAATGTAATATAGATTGCACCTTTTGTTTTATGGATGCTGAAAAATACCGTGCGGATGGATTTGAACTGTCAGCCGCGGAACGGGAAATTATATTGAATGAAATTGTTGAGAACGAAGTGTTAAAAGTAATCTTAACAGGCGGCGAACCAATGCTGGTACCAGAAATATTTGATTATATTCAAAAATTTCGACAACATAATATCTGGGTGGAGCTTACAACCAATGGTACCAGATTAACTGAAAATAATATCTGTAAGCTAAAAGATTGTGGTCTAAATGTCATTCAATTAAGTATAAACGGTTCTGAAATATCCATCAATGACAAGCTAATGGGATTTAGTTTTAGCCGCATCGTAAAAAATGCGGAACTTTTAATAAAACGTGATTTCCGTGTGCATTTCAAGGTTACTGTGACCAGGCAAAATATTAGTGATGTACCTAACATTATAAGGTTAGCAGAACGACTCGGAATTGAGGAGACGACCCTGGACGAAATTGTTCCCGTTGGTAGGGGGGCTGCTAATTATTACAATTTAAAGCCCTCACGCAATGACATAGTTTGGTTGCATCATCAGCTTAAGGCCATGCAGGCAAGTATAGAATACGAAACGGACTTGGATAGTTTTACAATGGATCTCGAGCAAAATAACCACGGTCCGATTTGCACGCTTGGGGATGAAGATATTTACTCAGGTCAGATTTTTCAATACGGCGACCTGTATCAATGTACTTTATCAAACATCTTGAAAGAAAAGAATAGCGTATTAGAAAAAGGCTTAGCTAAAGCCTGGCAAGATTTAGATTGGTTGATGAATAAGTATGTTAATCCACAAAAACTCATAGGATTTTGTAAAACATGTGGTGGATGTGCAGGTGGATGCCGGCCTATGGCTTACATTGCCACCGGAAATATTTGGGGCGATTTTACATATTGTTCAAGTTGGAATTCTAATAATGTTTCAAAGAATCTTGAGGGTTTGAATTAAGATGAATAAAAAGACATGGGAGTCACCTCAGATACTTACCCTGGAAGAAGGCATAGGAGATGACTCAGAAGATTCAAAAAAGACAAAAAAGAAATGCAAACATGATATGGCTAAGTTCAAAAAAGAGAGACAAAAAAAATGCAAAAAAAAGAAGGGCGTCAAGTTTAGCTAATTATAGTATTAACAGTAAAGTCTTTGTTCTTTTTACAAGAAAATTTAATTAGCAAGTTCTCTAATTCAGAGTAGGCAATTCGATTACAAAGCGTGTGCCTTTCCCGTCTTCACTCTTAACAGATAATTGTCCCCCATGCTTTTGAATGATTTGGTAACTGATGCTTAAGCCCAGCCCAGTTCCTTTACCTACAGGTTTGGTTGTAAAAAACGGGTTAAACACTTGTTTCTGAACGTTCTCTGGCATACCCGGTCCGTCGTCCTCTACAGACAATTCAATAATTTCATCTGATTTTTTTCGAGTAGTGATTTTAATAGTTGAACCCTTTTTCGACTCACGGATTGCATCTCTAGCATTTTGAATAAGGTTTAGTAAAACTTGTTGAAGTTGACTGGAGTTTCCATTAATTTTAGGTAAAAACTTTTCCAAATCAACCTTCAATTCGAGATTACTTAGGGTGAGCTGCTTGCCAAATAGTTCTATTACTGACAAAACGGTCTGGTTGAGATCCATCTCCTTCTTTTCATCAGATTGCTTTCGAGCAAAAGAAAGTAGATTTTCAACGATAGATTGAGCTCTTTTACCATCTTCATAAATCTTCATTAAATCTTGTCTGAGTTGGGCGTCCAAGCCGTCCTCAAGTAAATACAATTGGGCATAACCAAGTACGCTGGTTAAGGGGTTATTAATTTCATGGGCTACGCCTGCAGCCAACTCACCTATGGATGCTAATTTTGAGGCCAGAAATAGCTGCTCCTGGGCTTCCCGTTCCTCGGTGACATCTCTAAGGTTTAGCACAACACCTGAGATTTCATCTTCTGGTCCTCTAATTTCAGAAAATATTAAGTTGATAATTTTTGTAGGTGAGCCTTCTGAAGTAATTTCCTGGCGAATAGATTTTGATGTACCACTTTCTTTGATTTCCTCAATTATATTATCCATGGAAAGCAGACCTAATTTTCTAATTTTTTCATCGAGTTTTATGTATGGATTTATACTTTTCAACATTTCCTCCGCTGCAGGATTAATTGACATGACTCGACCTTCTAAATCTAACACGGCAACACCATCGCGCATGCTGTTCAAAATGGATTCCAAACGAGATTTCTCAACTCTTTTTATATATTGCAGTCTTTGAAGTGAAATATTTACCTGGCTAACCACCGCGGAAAGAAATCTTTGATATTGCTCATCAGAAATTTCTTTCTGGGAAGAAAAAACTGTTAGGATGCCGGCCAATTCCCCAAATATATTCAAAGGTACCTGACAGTTTGAATAGCTGTTTTCAAATTCAATTTTTTGCTTTTCTCCTGACTCGAATAATTGGAATACTTTAGAAATAAGAGTATTATTATCTACAGAAATCATAGATAAGTTTTGGAAGGCAGATAGGCATTGTTCCTTAGCGTATTCAATGGATTTAGTGGTTGTAGGTGCAGTCAATGCCACAAATAATTGTTGGCTGCCATCCAATGTAACCAGTGCAATACCTAGATCAAAAGCTAAAATCTGATTTAGACGATTAAAAACACGATGAAATAGCTCATCCTCATTCACTACACCAATTATTTCATGTGACAATTTCAGAAGACGTTCATGTTCTGTGATCTGTTCAGTGGCCAGCACTTCTAACTTATCATGCACTTTTCGCAATGCTTCCTCTGCCTGTTATAGTTCGGTAATATATTCCGGGCTCTTGGGAGAGGAGTCGACGCCTCCGATTTCGTTTTGGGCAAGAAGGCGCGAGAAAGATCCCGTATAGCAAGACAAAATGGATTCTAAGGATTCCCAAAAGCTCGTTTCATTCTTTTTATTTATCGGTCAATCAAAAGTCTTTTTTAATATTAATTTCTTTAGTTATGGAAATAAACCTATGGATTTGCCTCCATAAATAGGGAATTTTTAACTCATTAAAGCTGATTTTAGACTGGACCACTCATTTCTTTTCTCTTATAACTTAGCCTGTTATTAAGCTATTTAGATAAATTCAAACTACTAAAATTCCTGGTTGTAACCTTAGGTATACAAATTGCACATAAAGAATTGATATAGTACACCTTTAATACAATAATGCGAATCATTAAAAAGGAAGCCAAAATAGAAAGTGGAAATTTTTTAAGATGTGTCGATAATAGAATTAATACAAAAAAGTATCCTACTGGAATAAAAGATATGGCATCGAAAATTGATTCTACTTATCTAAGGCCATTTACAGGGTATAGTGATTTCACATTAGGGATAAGTCTGCGTAGCATTTTTCTTTTTGCTTTAAAAATATTGGTGCTTTCAATTTTACTCTCTCACAATTTACGCGACTGGTTTATTGCAATCAATCATTTAGGTATCTATTTGTTTCTTCTCTCAGGATATTTGGCTTTTTTAGTGACTCCTGTCATAAAATTTCTGGCTTTTCGTTTTGCTGTTTTGGATTTTCCGGAGGCGAGAAAAATTCATAGTTCCCCGACACCACTCTGGGGAGGACTGGCTATATATATGGCCTTTATAATGACCTTGATTTTCAATTTACCTATACCGAGTAAAATACTGGGCATAATCGTAGGGGCGACACTTTTGATAATAATTGGAGTCTTAGATGATATAAAAGGTCTCCCTGCCAGATTAAGACTTTTAGTTCAAATTATTGCAGCCCTTATCGTCATAAAATCGGGTATTTGTCTCGAATTTGTCCCAAATGAAGCTTTTGGAGTATTTATTGAAATTTTTTTCACGGTTCTTTGGATTGTAGGCATCACCAATGCCTTTAATTTTTTTGACGGTATGGATGGATTAAGTGCCGGTATTGGGTTAATCGCTGCCTTTTTCTTTGCCTTAGTGGCCATTCAAACCAATCAATTATTCTTGATGTATCTTTCTTTATCTTTAATAGGTGCATGTGCAGGTTTTTTGCCTTTTAATTTAAGATATAAAAGACCTGCTTCAATATTCTTGGGAGATACAGGTAGCACATTGATTGGTTTTGTTTTAGCCAGTCTGGCTGTGATGGGCGAATGGGCCAATAACAATCCTATTAAGGCGTTCAGCATGCCACTTTTGATTTTTGGCGTTTTGATATTTGACCTGATTTATATTAGCATTGCTCGAATCGTGACTAAACAAGTCAGAAATTTTAAGGAGTGGTTGGAATTTGTAGGAAAGGATCACTTACATCACCGTTTGGCGGCTATGGGTTTATCCAACATTCAAAGTGTGTTTTTAATTTTCTTTTTATCTATCGTCATGGGCCTCAGTGCCATTATTTTAAAAAACGGCCGGACTATCGATGCCGTTCTTGGTTTAATTCAAATGGCCAGTGTACTAATTATTATTTCTATTTTGATGAAAAAAGGTGGGGAGTTGTTACACAAACCGGAAAAAAGAGAAGTCAAAAAATCAAGGAAAAGGAAAGCCAGAGCCTATCAAAATTTATTATTTGATAAATAATATGTATTA
>JBHIAC010000188.1:0-5278 GCA_046758365.1 bacterium | reverse complement strand
TGGATTGTCCCCAATAAGCTAAGATGATTTCTTCGGTAGGCCATTGGTGACGATTGGTGATTAATATCCGACGTCCAAACCATTGTTCGGTTAAAAAATTAAAATGTGTTTGATTTATGCAAAAGTCAAGTTGAAAACTATCTTTCTCTTTGGGATGAAGTTGCCAATCAATGAGCTCATCAGAGACGTATGAAGTAATAAGCGATGCAACCTTTTTTTCTAAATTTTCTTGTTTTCTTTTTGGGCCTTTTTTAGTGGGACGACTGATCTTTTCTTTTAATTCAGTTAATTGTTTAAAAAGTTTGGTTAAGCTTTGGTTGAGTCCCCTAATTTGTCCCTGACGAAGTTTTTCCGAAATATAGATGACAACGGTAAAATCGAGTTGCCAAATTTCAGTTCTGAGGCGATAACAAGCAATCGGCTTGTCATTTACCATTTGTTTGGTCATCGCTTGATTGGCTTGTTCAATCAATTTTCTATGATGAAGGGGAGATAAAGCCCCGACAAGGTACATATTTTCAATGACGTTGTTTAATGTTTTTTTAGAATTATTCCCCTGGTCAAATACCAGCGTCAAATCTTCTAATGAACCGGAAATAGTTTTGAAACGATTGAACATATTTTTAAATTGTTCTTTGAAAACCGTTTTATCAGAAAGATTTCCTTGATAGACTTTATGGAAAAGAGGAATATAATCCTGGCGGGAGACTAACAGTAACAATCCAAACTGTCTTAAATCCATTCGTTTCTGTTTATTTTTACCCCGTTGGGCGATGGTACAGCGCTGATTGGTAGAATCAATGTAAGTAAAGAAATTGGTGGTATCGCATAATAAAGTATCCAGTGTGATTTCATACTTTTGTATGAGGGTATTGACTATTTCTTCTTCGATAAGCGGAATGGCAGAGGTCGGCAGCATATCCATTTGATCCCAGAAATGCTGGCTATCCAGTTTAGTTAGGGACATTCGGATCAGATAGGACAGGCTGGTTTGTTTCGCCCATCCTTGGTACCAATTTCTTTTGCTGGTTGGATGGCAGACTCTTCCAATCGCGGCCAATAATAATGAACCTCCAATGGTAAAACTATCTCTTAATTGTTTATGTTCTATATGTTTATTGATAGTCTCAACAATTTGAAGTTCTTCAGCAATAGCCAACATCACAGCTACCGCACCATGGCTATAGCTACGAACTTTTTTGGGTATACCCTCGGTCAATCTTCTCAAAAGTTGCTCAGCTGTTCCAAGGTATTCCAGAATAATCGGCCGAGGTTTACCGTTAACTCTGCGGGACTCAACAATGCTCCAATAATTGTGTCCCCGTGATTTTCTTTTTTGTAAGGTAGCCATAATCAGTGTATACAATATAATAATATTAGGGCTAAATGTCAAGTACTTTTTTGAATCGGCGCAATTTAAATATCTATATCTCATTATTATTTTAATATATTATGATAACATGAATATAACGAAAGCATTGAATTTATATTATGCGATGATATTTATTATTAGTGTATACGTATTTATTCAATTTGGCTCTCTTTCTAACTTATTGATTTTATTTGCTTAATTTACACATGATTGTTAACAGAATGGCCAATTTGTAGTAAACTCACGCTAGATGGATTGCAGTCTTCTCTCGGCTTATAGTTGAATTCATAAATAAATGAAACCGGCCATAAAACTTAAATAATAAATCCATTAGAGAAAAACAAAGGGAAAAGTCGAACTGCTGCGCTCCGTGTCCAACAAACCTTCTCTTTTTGTACACCCAAAATGTTAACTAATTTGTGCATAAAACGCAAGGAAAAATTCACCCCTTTTTTATATAATAGCTAAACAATTTTACTTAACTCATATCAAACCTTGAATATTTATATTCACCAAACTTTGGTCAAAAAAAATGCCCCTGGCAACATTACCAGGAGCATTTTATTTCAGGGAGGTTAATATTAACCCAGATATTTTCTCAGGGGTTCTAAGCGCGAGCGATGCCGCATCCGCCGTAAGGCTTTTTCTTTAATCTGTCGAACCCTTTCTCTGGTGAGCTGAAAGTGTTCGCCAATTTCTTCCAGCGTCAACGGACGATCGCCTTCTAAGCCAAAATACAAACGAATGATTTCGGCTTCACGCGGCTTCAAAGTCACCAGCACTTTATCGATTTCCTCTTTCAACGATTCTTGCATCAAGGAATCGTCCGGCGGCGCGTACTTGTCACTCTCCAGGATATCCAATAGATTGTTGCCTTCTTCTTCTTTAAAAGGCTCGTCCAAAGAAAGGTGCCGGGCAGAAGTTTTGAGCACGTCCGCCACTTCATAATCGCTCATCTCCATGCTATCGGCGACTTCATGCATGCTGGGCTCGCGACCGTAAACCTTTTCCAGCTTCTCCAGAACCCGGCCGACCTTGTTAATTGCACCAACTCGATTCAAAGGTAGACGTACTACTCGAGATTGCTCGGCCAAAGCCTGCAGGATAGACTGCCTGATCCACCAAACCGCATAAGAAATAAACTTGAAGCCTCGGGTTTCATCAAATCGCTGGGCAGCTTTTATCAAACCGAGATTGCCTTCACTGATCAAATCCTGCAATGGTAAACCCTGTCCTTGATACTCTTTTGCAACGCTAATTACAAATCGTAAGTTTGCTTTAACCAATTTATCCAGAGCTATTGAATCACCCTTTCTTATTCTGCGTGTCAATTCGATTTCTTCTTCTGGCGGGAGGGGTGAAAATCCACCAATTTCCTCCAGGTACTTCTCAATGGACTGTTTTGGCCTACTATCAGGTTTTTTCTGCTTCTTTGCCATAGTATTGTTCTAAATATTCTCTTTAATATATAAGTTTAAGTTTTAAGGTCATTTATCAGATTTTATTTGATAGGTTATACTTTACGTAAGATAATTTGTTTCATTTAAATTTCGTCCCGATTTGATAAAAAACTGCGCAAATCGTTAAAGCATTGAATTATGCATTTGTATTTTCAACTAAGGTTTTTTCGCCTAATCGATCAAAATCAACTGTAATAAAATGACCTCCGCTGTTGGTGACTTCTTTTTTTAATACTTCTCCTTTATCATCCCACACTTTATGATAGACTAACTGTCCAACATAAAATTTTTTTACCGGATCATAATCGACATAACGTTTCTCTTTGTTGTTAATCCGTTTCTTACCAGAATCTACACGCAATTCTTCAAATTCTTCTTTTTTTAGAAAAATCTTTGTTGAACATTCCAAACATTTCAACCAAACTATTTTTCCTTCAAATCCTTCTTTGACGGGTTTCATTTCTTGCTCAATTCGACAATTTTTACAATAACAAACTACAATTTTACCTCTATGTGATGCCATTCAAATCCTCCCATAAAAATTATTTTAGCATGGTTTATAATATAATATAGAAATCAAGATTTGTCAAGATAATTTACCGTATATTCGTCAAAAAAGTCCTATTTTACTTTAGAAATATTTAACTAAAGTCGATAAAAAGGCAAAGATAAATTAGATTAATTTAAAATTTTTGTTACACAACTTTAAGTTTCAATAACCTTGCATAATCAATTTAATTACGATAACGATCTGTTATATAAGAACACAAAAAAGAGTTCTGCGCAGCTCCATAAAATTAATCAGAATCTTAAAAAACGGATTCGAGACAAAGAAGAAAAACTAAAAAAAGCGCAAGCTCAGTTAGCTCAGGCTGGAAAGTTGGCTGCTTTGGGAACTCTGGGTGCATGTATCGCTCATGAGTTGAATAATCCCTTAACGGTCATAAGTGCAGAGGCCGATGAAATATTGGATGCCGTGGCAGGTGGTTATTATGATGCGCGTCAAGCTGAAATATCGGCAAAGAACATTAAAACTTTTGCGGCTCGTATGCGTGTCATCATCAACCACATTCGGCAATACACCAGAGATGATACCCATACAAAATGGCGCAAACTTAACCTGAATAATGCCATTCAAGATTCATTAATTTTATTGAAATCACAATTAGTAAATGAAGGCATCGAAGTTAATCTTTTTCTGAATGATGCTTTACCGCGAATCTGGGGCCAATATAATAAATTAGAATCCGTTTTTCAAAATCTCATTGCGAACGCCAAAGATGCCTTTAAACTGGTACACGATGGCCGGGAAAAGCAAGTAACGATTTTCAGCTATCTTGACAACCACCACAAGATTTGCATAAAAATTAGAGATAATGCCATGGGCATGTCCGAACAAATTTTACAACATATTTTTAAGCCCTTTTATACAACTAAAGAAAGAGAAAATGGCACGGGTTTAGGACTTGCCATAGCTCATAATATTGTGAAAGAACACAATGGAGAAATAGTTGTAAAATCCGAAGAAGGAAAGGGAACGGAATTTACAATTATGATTCCTACAGAAAGAAGAACGAATTCAAATAAATCGAACATTTAATGCATGAACGAGAACAAAAAATATTAATCGTTGATGACGAAGAAGTTATCGTTGATATTTTAAAACGTCGATTTGAGCGGATGGGTTTTTCAGTGGTAACCGCTTTGGATGGTCTGGAAGGTATTGACGTCCTTAAAAAAGAAAATATAGATTTAGTCTTATGTGACCTTAAAATGCCCAGAGGGGTCACTGGTTTGGATGTTATGAACGTTGCCCGTCAACAAAACCCGGAAGCTCGTTTTGTGGCGATGTCCGGACATCTCTTTTCGGATGCATCCATAAAAGATATGAGGAACTGCGGGGCCACACTGTTCTTCAAAAAACCGTTTCCATCACTAAGCCAGGTTACTCAGCAAATTGCAGATTTAATGGTGAGGTAAAATCACCTTCCACTGAATAATCAACATTTTTTACCAATGAAATTAAAAACACCGTCAAGTGTGGTAGAATTAAAATGATGACCAGGCTAATTCCTACTGCCCTC
Source organism: bacterium (assembly GCA_046758365.1). Lineage (GTDB taxonomy): Bacteria > Zhuqueibacterota > Zhuqueibacteria > Oceanimicrobiales > Oceanimicrobiaceae > JBHIAC01. Next base: position 362 of record JBHIAC010000188.1, on the reverse strand, counting down.
ATGAATATTCTGGCCCAATGACGGATAAAAAGTCAAATTCTATTTCAATTTAACTCGGGCTAAAATCCCCGCGAAATCATTAAAGAGAACCTTCTCGGGTTGTGCATTAAAAGGACCCAAACGAAACGATTTTTCCACGCCTCGCATCCAAATTAACTGGGTTTTCTTCTCTTTGTCAGCGAATTCAACTGCCACCGGGATAAACATTTTAAAATCCGCAGAAACATCTTCCTGCTTTACAGATAAATCTATCCAGTATTCGGAATGGCCACGATTGACTTTGTAGGAATAAAGATAGGTTGGGACCTCGGTGCCATAAATCCACTGGTCAAAAAACCAGTCCATATTTTGACCGGCGTGTT
>JBHIAC010000187.1:0-5282 GCA_046758365.1 bacterium | reverse complement strand
AAGGATTTTATTGTTTAAGTACTAACCACAAGGACACAAAGTTTTTCGGTGACTTCGGTGATTTTCGGTGGTCTAAAAATTTCTTTCCACCGAACAGGGCCGAAGGTCACCGAGACTCGCCGAATCGATTTTTTCTTCTGGTTGTGGCTCTGCGGCGCTGGGTTTACCATGGTTGTTCATTTAATTACCGGCAGATAAGGTGTAACGGCCATTATTTCGCCATTACGCACACGTCGCATGACCGCAACTTGCCAAAGTAATGATTTTAATTCAGCGGGTATATTTTGAATAATCGCCCATTCTTTGTTATTTGGTTTAGCCAAACGAACACTAAACCTCTTGAGTAACGATTCAAAAAGTCCTTTTGGATGGGGATAGACAACCCATTGAGTAGGCGCATCTGCATCAAGCCCGGCTTTCTTTTTTGCAATCGCCAAAGCGGCGTCAAGCCCGCCCAATGAATCTACCAACCCGTACTGGATGGCCCGTAATCCTGTCCAAACCCGTCCCTGTGCGATATTATTAACTTCCTCCCAGGTTTTACCGCGGCCATTGGCTACCTTTTGCACAAAAAACTTGTAGAAATCGTCATTGAGTTTTTTAAATGTTTCCCATTCTTTTTCGGTTAAAGGTCTTTTGTCGGTTAGCATATCGGCGTGGTCGCCTTTTTTAACCGTTTCCCATACGATACCAAGTTTATCGTAGGTACCAGACAAATCAAATAGAGCACTCACCACCCCAATGGAACCCGTAATGGTCAAAGGTTGGGCAACAATTGCATCGCACCCCATAGAAATCCAGTAGCCACCAGAAGCCGCAACATCGGACATAGATACTACAACGGGCTTCTTTTTTCTAACCTTTTCAATTTCAGCCCATATTTCATCGGATGCCACGCCGCTACCACCAGGACTATCCACTCTGAGGACAATCGCTTTAATCGATCGGTTGTTATTAGCAGTCCGGAGCATGCGCACGACAGATTGTGAACCCATATTTCGTCCAAACAATGGGTCATGTCCGCCCTCACCAGGAACAATCCCTCCAATTAAATAAATAAGCGCAATTTTATGGCCTTTTCCTAAACCAACATCTTCTGGTGGAATCTTAGCATAACGACCTATACTTATAGTACGTAAGGCTCTATCTTGACTGTTCATTGCTTCTTTTCCATAAATTTTTTCTTTTATCCTATCAAGCACAGCGGATTCGTATATTAATTCATCCACCAATTTTAATTTCAGAGCTTCTTCAGATTGGTATATACCCTTATTCAAAGCTGCTTCAAATTGGGATCGTTCAATTCCTCGCTTTTCACAAACGGTTTGTACAAATTCATCATAAAAATCGGTCAAAAGCACCTCAGTTTCCTCACGATGAGCAGGACTCATGGAATCGCGATTGTAGATGTCTCCTGCACTTTTGTATTTTCCAACATTTACCACCTGGGCCTCCATACCTAATTTATGTAGGGTATGTTTAAAAAAAGGAATCTCAGATGCAAATCCGTTGAATTCTGCAAATGAATGGGGCTGTAAATAAATCTCATCTGCAGCAAGAGCGATATAATATGACTTTTCATCACAGGATTCCATAAAAGCCGTTACAAATTTTCCATGCGCTTTAAATTTATTCAATGCATTTCTAATAGCCTGAGCTTTTGCCCAGCCGAGTTTTGGATTGCTAATCCACAAATATACCCCGCGAATGCGTTGATCCAATTTAGCCATTTCGAGCGCATGATAAATGTCGTACATTTGCAAATTCGCCCCTTCCAATTCTCGGTCTATGGGATCTCGAGAAAAATGCTCTGTAATAAGTCCAGCCGTATTTATTGTCAACACAGTATCATTTTTAACAATTGGTGTGTCCTCAAATACAGCCCGAATCCCTAAAAAAAACAGACCACCTAAAAAAATAAAAAAGCCTATCACAATGAAAAATATAATCCAACCTTTACTTCTTGCCATGATTAACCTCCATAATAAATCAAATTTTACTAATTACTATATTTGTCTAGTTGCCAATCTAATTTGCATAACTTAACAAAATAATGCAATAATTTTCAAAGTCAAAGAAAAAAATATAAAAAACCCTTAGCAAACATTTCTCACTTGTATAAGACGTTGTTTGAATTATAGTTTACCTTTTATATAGACGGCCTGCCCCGAATTTATTTTGGGCAATCTTTTTTGAGAACCTCACGCCCGGTGTCCATCAGGCGACTTCGGTCATTAAATGCAAATCGTGTGGCGCGGAAACATCGGTAAATCTCCAAGTAACGATTCTTGACTCTAATTCCATCCTTTCAAAGATGTAGGTCATGGCATCCATTTTATTCAAGAGGATAATCCGGTAGGCATTGCATAAGAAATAATTGAGTGGGGAAAGAATAACGAATTCATTTAAGCGAGTGAGTGTTTATCTATCAAGGTTGTCAAATTCGAAATCCGAAACTCGAAACACATTTGTTTCGAATTTCGATATTCGTATTTATTCGTCGAAGAAGTTGCAGAATAGAAAGTGAAATCATTTTTTCTTATTCGTACCGTAAAGACTCGACCGGGTCAAGGGAAGCCGCTTTTCTCGCAGGAAAAAGTCCTGCCAGCAAACCGATGAGTGTAAGAACGCTCGTGGTCAAAAGCATGATTCCTTGGGAAAGAATGGGTCTGCCAAGGAATTGCATTGGGCCTTCTTCGGCGGGAATCAAACGGAAAACAGAGACCACAATCCAAGAAAATATTATTCCTAAGGCGCCTCCAATAAAAGCAATTAACAAAGCCTCAAATATAAATTGATAAAGAATATACCTTCTGCGCGCTCCAATAGCTATTTTAATGCCAATTTCTCTCGTTCGTTCTTTTACCACAATATACATGATATTGGCAACGCCAACACCAGCGATGAGCAAGGTTAGAAATCCTACTGAGCCTAAGAAGATGGCCATGCCAAAAGAGATTTTTCTTGACATTTTTTCATTTTCAATAAAATCCCAAATACCGAGCGCACGTTCATCCTCCGGATCAAACCTGTGCTTCCTGCCAAGCACCCGATAGATTTCACTTTTTACCATTTCTTGCTTATTCGGGTCAACTGGACGAATCACAATAGAATTGACGTATTGACGGCCATATCTCGTTCTAAATGTCGTATAGGGAATGATAGCCCTTCTGGTGTCTGGGCCATTATTCATGCTTGTTTGAATTTTGGCCTGCATAATCCCGATGACCTTAAATGGAATCCCATCCAATAACAGCGTTTTACCAACGGGATCTTCACCTCCAAATATGTCTTCTGCAATCTTTACTCCCAAAAAGAGCACTCGGCGCTGCAGGATAATATCTGCGTCATTGAGGAATCTACCTCCCTCTGTGGGGTACATGCGCCGCATGTCTTCAAATCCGGGATTCACGCCTTCACATTCGGTGGTTGTGGAAACTTTATTATAGGTCAAGGTAACATTTTTACGATATTGCGGGCTGACCATGTTGATCATGGGAATAGCTTTTTGAAGAAGGGCCACATCCTCTTCTGACAGACGAATGCGTCTTCCTTTTGAAAGCCCTTCGAACGCCAAACCGGTCTGGCCTCCATAAATGATCATAATTCGATTACCCGCATTAATTAATCCATTCAACATCTGTGTACCCAAGCCCTTACCAAAAGAGAGTAACAGCACCACCGCAACCGTGCCCCAAGTAATCGCAACAATAGTCAAGAGGGCTCTGGTACGATGCGTTTTAAGATCTAGGAAAAATTCTTTTAGAAGTTCTGTCCACATGAGCCCTCGTTTCAGTATTGAGTGATGTCAGTCAATTCAGATTAATTAATTTGTTTAGTCGTTTTTAATCAGATGGAATATTGGAATAATGGATGAATGGAATAATGATAGTTGGAAGAAGGTTGTACTTTCTTCGACCACTATTCCATCATTCCTATATTGCAACATTCCAAGCTCCTATGTTCGCAAACATTCAACAACATTTAAGTTCGCAGCCCGTCTTGCAGGCATCAGACCCGCGGTAATCCCAATCAAGGCAAGAACTAATATGGTAGCGGCAGCCACTTCAATGGAAAGCTCAGGGGTACCGACAAATTCCTTGATTGGAATAAATTGTAATAATTTTATAATGCCATAGGCGATGCCAAAACCGATCAAAGCTCCTAACGCAATGATGAAAAACGTTTCAGTAAAAAATTGAACAAGGATATTCGACTTTTTCGCACCCACGGCCCGCTTGATCCCGATTTCACTGACTCGTTCCTGCACGACGATATACATGATATTAGCCACCCCAATTCCACCGACTGCTAGAGTGAAACTTCCGATTACGCCCATAAAAATATTGAAGGCCAGAAAAAAATAGAACATGAATTTATCATACATAGAGGTATCCCAAATCCAGACCGCATCTTTATCGCTTGGGTCAAATTTGTAGCGTCTGCCCAAAACCTCACGAACCTGATCATTTACAGCCTCTGATTGGGTAGGGTCATGGTGCTGATAGATGATGTTGTCTATATATATTTCTCCAAAGACTGAAGAAAAAGTCGTAGCTGGAATAAAAATCCTGTCTTGATCACGTGAATTGTAAGAAGAGTTCTGAGTTTTCTTTTTCATGACCCCGATGACGGTGAAAGGTGTATCTCCAACATAAATTAACTTTCCAACCGCATCCTCTTCACCAAAAAGATATTCTTTCACTTTGTTGCCTATCAGGGTCACACGTCGGCGATACTGCATATCCAGGTCATTGATAAATCGCCCACCAGTTTCTGGGATGATATTGCGTATATCCCCGTAAATAGGGTAGATACCTGTTATGTTAGGATTGAGAATGTTTTTTCCCACGCGAATAGGCGGGTTCCATCGGCTGTATTCTGGACTGATGGCCTTAATCCCCCTAACTTCTCGTTTTAGTAGCTTGGCATCATCCTCAATAAAAGTAATTCTACGCCCCCTTCCGAATCCTTCAAAAACTTTGGTTGTTTTTCCGGGGAACATAATGGCTATGCTTTCACCAATGCCGTGCATATTAATGGAAAGCTGTTTCTTGAATCCCATCCCAAAGGCCAGCAGTACCACAATAGCCACCGTACCCCAGACAATGCCACAGACGGTCAAAAATGTACGCAATTTCTGAGCTCGAAGATCCTGAATGAATTCGGTTAAGGTAGTAATTAATTGGTTCATTATTAAATAGGTTCTAAAAGTAGCACACGGATAAACACAGCGCCGCAGAGCCGCAACCAGAAGAAAAACTTTGTGTCCTTGTGGTTAG
>JBHIAC010000186.1:0-5322 GCA_046758365.1 bacterium | reverse complement strand
ATTGGCAATCCTTTTGCATTCCCAGTGGATTGGAATAATATTACAGCCAGCGGAAACGCACAATCCCCTGTATTTTTCGACGGCACAGAATATCAATTCAATATCACGTTACTTCAGCCGTGGGAAGGTTATTTTGTTAACAATCTAGAAAGTTTTCCAGTAACTCTATCAGTTTCACCAGTTGAAGCACAAGCTGCTGTTGGGGCTTTTGCCTATAAGATGGATATTAATGAAGAGAATGAATATTTGATACAAATTGCGGGCAACGTACCCGGTACCAAATTAAAAGACACCCAAAATTTTATCGGATTATTGGAAAATGTAACTAAAGGTAGAGATGAACTCGATTTCTTAGAACCGCCCCCCATTGGCGAGTACGTTTGTTTATCTTTTATTGAAGGAGAAGAACGATTTGCCGGCAATTTTAAACCCTTCAACGGGAAGGGGCAGGAATGGGACCTGGAAATCACCTCTACCCTACCCAACAAACAAGTTCAAATTACCCTTCTGGAAAGCGGACAATTGCCAGAAGATTTCCAGCTATATATTTTAGACAAAGATTTTTATAGTTTAATTCCAATAAATAACAATTCATTCACGGTGCAATTAGACAAAGAATTTCCCAAAAGACGATTAAAAATCATATTAGGAACAAAAGACTATGCTGAACACAACGAAGATGGCATTCCGCTTATACCACTACAATTTTCTCTTGAGCAAAATTATCCTAATCCCTTTAATCCAGAAACCACTATCCGCTATCAGATTAGCAAACGTAGTCGTGTAATTCTAGAAATTTATAATGTGCTGGGACAGAAAGTTCGTACCTTGATCAACAATGAACAGAATCCCAGCGCTTATTCCGTGCAATGGGATGGATTGGATGATGCTGGACATTTAGTCTCAAGCGGGGTGTATATTTATCATTTAAATGCTGGAGAATTTACTGCTTCCCGTAAACTTGCGCTAATTCGATAATATGAATTGCCATTCGTCTTTATTCTATAGTTAGTTTTTAATTACGACAGGCCGCGGACAACCACTGAAAGGCAATGGTCAAAATTTGGAGGTTAAAATGAAATGGATTAATATTCTGCTGATTATATTAGTTATAACTGGAGTCAATGCCTATGGAGAGAATGATGCCTACATCATACGCCAAAGAGGATTTATAAAATTAATGCCGTTATATCAAAGCTGGTCAATTGAAGGATATAATGACTTTTCGGAATTTAGTGTTCTTGAATTTGCTTACTTTCCTCTGGGACGTAATCTAAGTATGGCCTTACGAGGCGGTCAGGCCACCGCCAATGGAGATAACCTCCAGAGCTTGAGTGGTGTAATCGACACGCAATTGTCCTTTAGTTATCATTTAGAGAGTGCTCATCTTGTACTTAATTTGGGATTGAACCTGCCCAGCGGGAAAAAAGAACTGAATTTAGAAGAATTCGTAACTTCTTCATTAATTAGTAACAATATTTTAAATTTTCAAGTCCCCAATTTTGGACAAGGATTGAATGTTTCTCCCGGATTCACTTGGGCAGTGCCGGTGAGTGAAAATTTTGTGCTGGGCTTAGGGGCTTCCTACCAATTAAAAGACAAATTTAAACCTATAAAAGACTTTTCCGATGATTATAACCCGGGTGATGAACTTCTGTTAACGGGGGGCCTCGATGTACGTCTTTCAAAAACAGCTACGTTTAGTACCGACATTATATTTACCACCTTTGGCACAGATAAAATCGGTAATCAAGAAGTTTTTGCATCAGGGAATAGGGTGGTTGTAAACGGACAATTTCGGAAATATTTTAATTTTAATGAGCTGTGGCTCTTTGCTCGTTATCGCAGCAGAGCTAAAAGTGAATTAGCGGTGGCCGGTCAATTAGTCCCAGAGGAAAAAAAGACCAACCCGAATCAGCTTGAATTTATGGGTCATTACCGGATTCGCTTAAGTCGTCGTTTTTATGCCAGCATTCTGGTGGAAGGAAGATTCTACCAGGAGACCCCCGCTGCTTTTTCCGGAATTAATTTATTGGGCGGTGGCATTGCTCCCGAAATTTATCTTTCATCTAATTTTAAATTACCCTTAATATTCAAATACCTGACTGGTAGTTTTAAGAACGGACCAAATATTTCTGGGTTCGAAATAGGCATAGGGTTTAGTATTAGATATTAATGAATTTAATCAAATTAATATTCCGGTGAATAAGATTTGATATCGACAAATTATGCTTTTTAGCATATTTTTTGATAAAAGCTATTTCAGCTTCAGGCAATCGAATAGTTGGTTTTGCGTTATTCATTACATTTTTACTAATTTTTTACATATAATTTAGGCTTATTAATTTTATACCTAAATTGAAATATTTTAATTTTAACAAGAACTTATTCTTTTGTAAAACCTCAGTTACGGGTAGGCATTGATTGTTCTGGATATTCATCCTGAACATGAAATAATTAAGGTCATTTGTCCCCATTCGTTAACCCCAATCGCGGGATAAATATCCTATAACTGAGGTTTTACTTTCTTTTTTACAATCTGCTTGCCCTCTTACTAATATTTGATTATTTTGTGGATTAATAATTCAATGGAGTAACCATGTCAACCAAAACTCACCCTTCAGCCTGTCTTTTAGATTGTCCCTGACATCTGCAGTTTAGAGGTGGAGGTCACGGACAATCAAATCATTCGTATTCGTGGCTCACACAAAAATCAAACCACGCAGGGATTTATCTGCACGAAAGTTTCCAGATTTGCTCAGCGGGTGTATTCAAAAGAGCGTTTGTTGTATCCCATGAAACGCGTTCGTGAAAAAGGAAGTGGCGAGTTCAAACGCATTAGCTGGCAGGAAGCCGCAGAAACGATTTGGGATACCTTTAAACGGATAAAAGAAGAATGGAGCGTAGGGGCACAGCAAATCCAAAATAATTACATCGTTATCTTTAAGTTACATTTCACTCGAATACAGCAATGGGAACCGATTCCGTTCGGTCAGCTTTTCTTCTACCACTGGCTATTTCATCCACTCTATGGAGCACATTTGCAGGATAATAGCGGCTTCCGCAGGTGTCGCAGGTTCTAAGAGGGACTTTTTCGAGAATAACAAATCCATTTTTGTGTTTGAAAACCTCCCTTTCTACAATTTGCTCTCGTACGGTACCTTTACAATATTCACAAACATCATTATTCATAATCATTCCTATGTTTTAATTTCATAAGTTGTAATTATTCGGTAAATTCCACTAGCAGTGAATCTACCAACCGTAGCAACTGATGTAATGAATAAATCCCTTAGAAGTTAATATAATAGCTGGACGAACTTTGACTGAGGTTATATCTGTATATGGATATCGTACAAGAACTACACTGCCACGTTTTACGAATCGTTTAGCCATTTAATTATTAAAAATATACCTAAATTAAAATATTTTAGCAAGAACTTTTTCTTTTTTACATTCTGCTTGCCCTCTTACTAATATTTGATTATTTTGTAGATTAATAATTCAATGAAGTAACCATGTCAACCAAAACTCACCCTTCAGCCTGCCCCATGGATTGTCCCGACGCCTGCAGTTTAGAGGTGGAGGTGCTGGACAATCGAATCACTCATATTCGTGGCTTACACAAAAATCCAACTACACAGGGATTTATCTGCACCAAGGTTTTCCGGTTTGCTCAGAGAGTTTATGCCAAAGAGTACTTGTTGTATCCGTCAATTCAAAACTGTCTTTCCCTGGACACCTGATGGCAAGATTAATTTAGCGTCGCCGGTTTTAGGTGAGCGTCCTTACGAGCATCTTGAAGATAAAAAGAATGGCTATCTATTAGCTCTCATTTCCCCAGCAAAAGACAAAACGATTAGCAGCACCTTAGGAGAATTCAATCTCCCAGAGCTTTCCAGATACGATAAGTTCCGTTGCGGGTGGAACCTGCTTCAACAACGCTCGTGTTGAAGTAGAAGCGATTAATTATAATTCCGCTAAATATTCTTGAATAAGAGATGCATATAAACTATTAGGATAGTTATCCAAAATCTTCTCGAATTCGGATTTTGCCTGCAACGTTTCCCCTTTTTGCCAATGGCACAGCCCCAACATAAATTGTGATATTTCATTTTTGGGTGAAGTTAAATCATTGACGACTAATTGGAAAGCTTCTATAGCTGCATTATAATATTGGACAGCGAAATAGCTTTCACCCAACCAATACCAGCAGTTAGTAGCAAGAACATTGTTTGGATTTTCATTCAATAAACTATTAAAGGTTTTGATTGCAGCTTGATAATTTTCAGTCTCAAAGAAGGAAAGTCCAATACGATAGCGTTTTATATAATAGTCATTTTCTGTTGTAATAGGCACTGATGATATATCCGAAGCATTTAATTTCCTTATTTCTAATTCTTCTTCAAGCATCTTAACCTGTTCGTCCCATGAAGCCAGTTTGATTTTAAGTAACTTTATGTTATCATCTTTTTCCTTTTTTGTTTTCAAAAGTTCTTCTTTTTGTGAAGCTAACAAATCCAAATCAGCACTTGGTGTGTTATTATTTGTATGAAGCACTTCTGTAAGATCTAAATTTTTATCAACAACTTCTTCATAGGGTGATAGATCTTCTGATACGGTTTCCGTGAGTACAGGTTCGGGGTTGTAACTGCTTCGCCTTCCTAAATAATAAAATAACCCTATGCCTAAATTTAAAAAACTATCTCTGTGGTTGCCAGTATTCGCTCGGTCAAAATCGTCACCTGTGGTGTATTGGTAATCACCAGTAAAGTTTAATCCCAACCTGTCGCTCAAAAAGAATTCTGTTCCAACACCAACGGCCCCATAACCATCCCAAAAACGAGACCCAGTACCTAAATTGAAATTAAAAACCCCTAATCCCAAATAAACAAGAGGATTTATTTTTTTTTGGTGCCAAAAACGATAACCTGCCTTCATACCAAAATTAATCATGTCTGTATTATGATTAACTCTAGTCCATTTATTTGAAAGCTGTCCAATTCTTACTTCAGATTCTAAAAACGCATAAGGTTTAAAATTATACCTAAATTGTACTGGATTCACACCGTAAACAAATTTACCATTACGGGTATCGCCATAAAGCTTCTGACTGTTTATATTAAATCCTAAACCAAGTTTTTCCTTAATTCCAGATGCAGGTGCATTAAAGTACCAAATTGACAAAATTAATATCATTAAAATAAATTCGTTTCTGATTCTATTCATGAGGTCACTCCTTATTTAATTATTATAAACTTATGAGAATTGAATGCATATATATATTTTGTTGAAATATCGACAATATTATTTAACTTCTTA
>JBHIAC010000185.1:0-5369 GCA_046758365.1 bacterium | reverse complement strand
TTCCAAGCATAATAAATGGGTGCTTTTTTACGAAGGACTTTTCCATAAGAGTGCGTGTAAATGTGGCATACATGTGTGGCCCACCCACGGCTATAGTCACAGCAAAAGCTACATAGAGTCTTGAAATTCCTAAGTATCTATTAAGAACCAAAGGCAGAGCAATTAGGGAAGCGCTTAATATAATAAAGGTTAAATCCCATTGCTTGCTGTAAATCCAAAAATTACGTTGAACTGGGATTTCCGCAGCTTTTATAGAAACAGCAATAGACCTTGAACTGACTCCCATTTTGTTCTCCTTTCCTTATTTAATATATTCCTTGAGCTCTGTTGATAAAATTTCAAAACGTTTTCCAGCATAACGGGCAGCAATAATCCAAACAACTAATATCGTCGCTGTTAGTAAAGATAGCCAACGAAAGGCCCCAAAAGCAGTAAAAATAGTGGTGATAATCAAACTTAAGCCCACGGCCACGACCTTCCCAAAACGCTGGACAAACATATCTATAAAAGCTTTTGCCTTGTACTTTTCATCTTTTGTTGTGGGCACATACAGGGCTTCTTTTGCAGATTGATTAATGGAATAACTGAAACCATTATCAGCGGTGTTTAGCGTGGTACCTATCCATAGTATCGGAAACATTAAATATCCTATAGACCACGATAAAGCAGCAAAAGGTAAAAACAATAACGCAATACCTACACCGAAACGCGTCATTACAAAACTGGTTAAAAACAATTGCACAAACATAGCTGTCCAGTTGGTAATGGTAAATGCGGTAGCAAATTGACGCTTGATAGCATCTCCATCCAGATAGTGGGAAATAGTCTCTGTAAATTGAAAATCCATGATTGTGGAAACCATTTCGTAAAGACCAACGATTCCAACAATCGATAATAAATATGGCGATCTGAATACAAGTTTGGCTCCTTCCAGCGCCGGGTTTTCATTTTTCGTCTCAACAGTTTTAGAGACTTCAACAACCTTCTCTTGCAACGCTTTTTGGTTCACTAATCTTCCAGCAAAATTGGCAACGACTATAATTACAACCGCAATCCCTAAACAGATCATCAGCCAATTACTGTTAGAAATTACCTCAATTTTGGCCAGTAAAAATGAACTTCCAAACACACCGCCAAACACACCGCCAAATCCAATGAGGCCGTAGGATCGTTTTGCAGCGTCAGAACTAACGCTGTCATTTAAAAATGCAAAAAAGGTCGCAACCATTAAGGTACTAAAGAGGTCACCAAACAAGTAAAATGTCCAAACGGTTGTATCAGTCGGACTGTTAATAAATTGGGAATAAATAATATATGAGAAAATAAAGAACAAAGAGAACACATAGGTTAGCTGCTGTCGTGCAAATCTTCGAACTAATAAGGAAAAAACCACGACAGCCGCATAAGCTACAATCATATTGAGTACTTTGGCTAAAAGTTCTGCTTGTGAAGCAAGCATGTGCCAATTAAACAGATCAAATCCTATCTGGTCATAATATTGGATAAAAATGGCTTTCTTTATGGGTTTTAAAATCCAAAAACTGGTAATAACCAAAAAGAAATATAACGACATTAAAATAGTAAAAGGGAGCTCATCTTTTTTTATATCAAATATTGCTTTTAATGGGTTTTTACTCATATTAGAACATTTAAAGAATTAATTAATAGTTAAATTATTGAATTTATAGCGAAATGGAACGATGGGTCGGTTGAAGAATTTTATGAAGAAATAGACAAAAGACCTGGCAAATAAATAAAACATTTCCTCCCTCTAAATTTACTAACCCTAAAAATTTCGGCTAATTTAATAAAATAATTTGCTTATTACAAGAATTAATTACAAAAAAGTGATTTATTTCCCTACATCTACTCGTTTCTCACTAGGCCAACAATACGTGGCTTTGCAGAATTACCGGGATAATAAAAATAGACCTCTACAGCTTTACTTAATGAGCCCGTCCCCCGTTGGGTCTGAATTTCTACAGAAAAAATCTTGTCTTTCTCTTTAGCAATTCCGTTCGTACTGGTTAAAATTTCATCCAGAAAACCTTCGCCACTTCTGGAAATGGGAATTGCAGCTTCTTCAGCAACAGCCTGTCTGTGCGATCCTTTCTTTTTATAAGAAATAGTATAAACATATTTAGATTCTACTGCGGTATTCAAATTCCCAGCAACAACCAAATCATTAAAATTTAAAGTAAGCTCCCCTTTTTTGTTACGTTCAAATCTAAATTTGTCTAAAGGATTCAGGCGTGAAAACCAGTAGCGGCCTATTTTGTCACGTCGTTCAATCAAAGATTTAATTAAATATTCTTTTGCCTCTGGGTTAGACATTTTGGCTGTTTCTACGATAGCCCGGATATCTTCATCTCGAAAAGACATAACAATTTTGGCTCCCCAGTAGGCATCTCTTAAAGTGCAGTTTTCAAACGCTGGGTTAGGATAAGTTGGTACCCAACGACCTGGATCAAAAATTTCCGATTCAAAATAGCCTACCGAAGGATACCGGGGATTAAGGTGTCCTGTTTCAAACTCCCAAGGTTTCACATAAAGCCCCAACACGACAAAAGACAATCCGATAGTTCGCGGGTCTACTAAATATTCGTTTCCATATTTTGGCGCGTGAGGAATGATGTTGTTACTGCCCAGGGTGGAACCCATATCAATCAAATAATGTTTGATAAATTTTTTGCCATTTTCTTCAGTATAAACAGCCAGGGTGTTTGCTGCACGGCGGTCGGCATCGTTGAGCCACGAACTAATCACTCGCAGTCCTCGCAGCTCTCGGCGATGTTCATGCGCCACCCGGTCGTTGGGGTCATTTCTGCGAGTGCCTTTATAATTCCAAACCCCCACGGTTTTAGAAAGTAACTTACTAGCTAAAGCTCTTATTTTACCATCTACTCTTCTTGGGATATTTCTTAGCATGCTTTCTAAATCGTCCTGGGTCATAGGTCTTTTGAACCCACGCTCCTTAAACTTAGCTGTTTCTCCAACTTTTAAAATCCTTGGATCAAAATATTCAATCGTATTTTGAGGTATATTATAACCACAGGCATATAAAATCTTTGTAGAAATGACCTCCGCCGAGGAACCCATTTCTTGATATTGTGGGGCATCAAACTTTAAGACGTAGATATTGTCTTTAAGGTCCTTAATGGTAAATCCAGGAGTTCCTCCTTTAAATTTACCCCCAATAATGACCCAAGGTCCACTCTGGGCAGGCCCCTCGGTAACATTTGGCCCCCGAGCCAGTTCCTTCAGATTCATAGGATGGAGAAAATGACGATTGGTATACCAACTGGAGTTGGGTACTTCGTCTAATACATTCACGTTATCCGCTTGTCGGCCTTTGGCAACTTGGATAATTTTGCCAGCCTTTCTTAATGTCCAATTTAAATCTAGGAGTTTTTCAATTTGATAAAAAAAGGTCATATCTAAGATATCCCAGATTTGGTTCTCCTCTCTCTCTTTCGGTTCTGGAATAGTCGCATTGTCGGGATCAAAGGTCTTGATTGGAGCTAAAGAAAATTTACGGTTACTAACGCAGCCGAATAAGTTACAAATCACAAAGGTTAAAGTTATTATTTTTAATGCATTCCGCATAATAATCTCCGTGTACATCTGTCAAAGTTTTGTCAGGTAATTTCCATATTGACTTAAAAATTCGGCGTAATCTGGAATAGCGCTCGTATGGTTTCGCTGCTAGCTGCAATTTCAAACCGAAAGGCGAATCCTGTTGGCGACATAAACCTTAAACCGGCGCCAGCAGCAAAGTGAAATTCATCAAAATCAATATCACTGAAGTCATCAAAGACCTGCCCTTCATCAATAAATATGACCGCATCCCAGGTGTCCCAAACAGGGTAGCGGTATTCAATATTAAAAAGCAGGGACCCTTTTCCGCGGAATCGGTTCTGGTCAAAACCTCGCAAGGTGGCAGCATCTCCGAGCATACTAAGTTCATAGAACGGAATCTGCTTATTGTTAATGGTTTCAAGTTTTTCTAATCTGGCGCGCAGGCCCAACCTTCTGTTTGTTGCAAGAAATGGAATGGGAATGAATTGCTGTCCTTCTACCGAATAGCGATTATATTCAAATTGGCTGCTATTTAATTCCCGATTATATTGAAATCCAAATTGAATCAAAGTACCTGAAAGGGTTCGGGGCCAGCCATTTCTAAAATTGAAGGTTAAAGTCGAGCCAATAGAGAATAAACTGGTTGTGCCTGTGCCCGGAATATCATTTGGAAACTGCTCACCACCGCGACCATCCCCTCTATCAATTTCTGTCCGCTTAAAACTTGAGGTGATACCCCAGCCCACTCTCTGATTTAAAGCATAACCAAGATTAACTAAAATACCCCCTTGCTGTGTAGAATAGCTGGTTTCATCATCTTCAACCGTTTGGTTTCCTCTTATTGATGAGTTTTTTAAATCCTCAGGATTGATAAATAAGTTTTCATCAGAATCGTTAAAATATTCTCCTAAGAAGTCAAAATAAAAAGAACTACCAAATAACGATGAATCCGAATAAGTGAGGGTTGTTGTGTTATTATCTTTTGTGTTAAATAAAAAACTAAAATTAATCTTTTTTCTTTCGTTAAACAAATTGTTATGAAAAACGGTAATGCCCCCAGCGGTTCCGGTGTTTCCTCCAAAACTTAATAATGGGAAAAATCCTGCTGTTCGTTCATCATTCAGAAAAAAATTAAGTACCTTCTCATGAATATGGTTCTGTTCGATCCAGACCACTGTTGTTCTCACCGGCGTCCAAATCAAACGCCAAATTTTAGCTGGTATGGAAAAAAAATGAACAAAGAGACTCTTCTTGGTGCGATATGGTATCAAATTAGGATCAGGATATTTGGAAGATTCTTCCCCTAGTGGTGAAGGCAGGTTCAATGATTGTTCCATTTCATTTGTTTCCGAAGCCGTAGATTTTGAATCCTCGTTTTTTTCCACATCATTCGAAGTGGCTTCATGAGGAGTCCTTGAAACAACTTTCTCAATTACTTCATTGGTATCAGCTTCATTTTGGGCCCATCCTTCAAGGGAAATAGCAAATAGTAGTGATATATTTAAAATGATAAAAAATAACTTCATATTTATCCTTTTAAAATAAAAACCACCAAACATTTACACTTTTTTAATTCCATCAAGATATTCTTTCAGTATTGGAAAGTTAGTATTTATACTACATTACTCAAGCTTTTCATTCTTACAACTCTGAGCATTTTGAATTAATTCCAAGAGATTTAACTTAATTTTAAACAAATGCAGGTGTACAACCTTTAGGTTGATATTGTCATAGACAGGCTAAAGCCTGTACACCCATTTTAAGCATGCTTTAAATTAATTTTGCAGAAG
>JBHIAC010000184.1:0-5411 GCA_046758365.1 bacterium | reverse complement strand
AGTGGATTCGAGAGGTCGATCCTGGTATTTTTGTTTATTTGTGTATGGAGAGTCCTGAAATTTGGGAATACGTTTTTGGGTGGATTCCTACAGGTAAGGATAGTCTTGCAAATTGTTTAGATCGCAGGTGTGGAGTCTGCACCGTATAATATAAAAAAATGGTTGTTGCTGTATAAATGGTATTAAAAGAATGATTCTGTAATCTGGGTGTCTTTGTCATTATTTATAACCCAAAAAATATCTTGACTTTTTGCATGATATTTTTTAAAATCATTTAGAAATAATATTCCACTTATATATAAAAGCGAATGTAGCTCAGTTGGTAGAGCACTGGCTTCCCAAGCCAGGTGTCGCGGGTTCGAGTCCCGTCATTCGCTCTTATTTATTTAAGGATCACTATTAAAATTGAGGTATTAAATACTATGCTCAAAATCTATCGCTTCGTTCTAGTCAACCTCTTCCTGGTTTTCGGGCTTCTATTTACAATGACAATGCTATCTGCGTCGATTTACGCTCAAGAAAGAGGATTATCTACGGAACAAATACTCGTACGAAAAATTTTTCAAGAGCTTATTGAAATCAATACTACGGATTCCGATGGTAATACAACAGAGGCAGCTGAAGCCATGGCAGAACGGTTAAAGGCGGCTGGCTTTCCGGAGGAAGATGTTCAAGTACTCGCTCCAGATCCACGCAAGGGTAACCTGGTTGCTCGATTGGGTGGTACTGGAGCACGCAAACCTGTGCTTCTGCTCGCCCATCTCGATGTTGTGGAGGCTCGGAAAGAGGATTGGTCATTCGACCCTTTCAAATTACTTGAACAAGATGGTTATTTCTATGGCCGCGGGACTACTGATGACAAGGCGATGGCAGCGATCTGGATCGCGAATCTCATTCTCTATAAGCAAGAAGGGTTCATGCCTGATCGAGATCTTATCGTGTGTCTCACTGCCGATGAAGAGGGTGGTAACTTTAACGGTGTACGGTGGCTATTAAACAACCATCGCGAAAGGATTGATGCACAATATTGTCTAAATGAGGGCGGTGATGGACAAATAAAAAATGGAAAGTACCTGCTAAACGAGGTACAAGTGAGCGAAAAAGTCTACCAGAGCTTTCGCTTTGCGGTAAAAAATCCTGGAGGACATAGTTCGTTACCCACAAAAGATAATGCAATCTGTCACCTCGCAGAAGGGCTGGTTCGTCTCGCAAAATATGATTTTCCAGTGAAGTTGAATGAGGGCACGCGTGTCTTCTTTGAGCGAATGTCCGAAATAGAGACGGGTCAGGTTGCTGCAGATATGAAGGCTGTTATACAGATGCCGCCTGACAAAGCAGCTATCTCCAGATTAGCACAATCGCCTTTTTATAATGCATTATTACGCACTACCTGTGTAGCGACAATGCTCAATGCCGGCCACGCAGAGAATGCACTACCGCAGACCGCTACCGCTGTTGTAAATTGCCGTATTCTTCCTGGTGAATCAGCAGATAAAGTGTTACAAACACTCATCAATGTGTTAGCCGATGACAAGATCGAAGTCTCGCCAATTTGGGAAATAACTCCGAGTCCGCCCTCACCTCTTCTTCCTGAAATTATGCAGGCAATCGAACAAATCACTCAAGAAATGTGGCCAGGGGTTCCTGTCGTTCCAACTATGGGCACCGGAGCTACCGATGCTCTGTATCTGCGTAATGCCGGTATACCTGCGTATGGTGTATCAGGGCTTTTTGTGGACATTGATGACATACGGGCGCACGGAAAAGATGAACGAATCAGTGTGAAGGCGTTCTATGAAGGCCAAGAATTCTTGTACAGATTAGTGAAAGTTTTATCGTCTGGGAAGTAATTTGAAATTATAATTCTAATGGTAAATATACTTCAGTGCTATAATCTATTTATAAAAAAATACGGCTTTTTTCAGAGCGGTCAGTCCAAACCTTAATCCTTCTTACCCCACTGATCTGTTCGGGGAGAAAGAAACCTTAAGGCATTAGATATAACGGGAAGGAAAGAGCGTTATAGGTCCACTTCTCGTACGGAACACTAGATTGCCTCCCTGTAGAATAAAGACTTACTGGAGGGTTGGTTGATATGGAAACGGTCAAGTCCAGTTCGGAGAGGTGCGGTTGGAAAAGGGTCCTGATTTATCGCATAGGCGTCAACTTAAGCTTTTCTCTAATATCCCCCTTTGCTAAGGGGGACTTTCACTTAAGTTGACGCGAAAGTGATTTATCGGGATAACTCGCTGGCTGTCTACTCTAAAAGGACTCTGGCTCATTGGATTGGTTTTGTGCCCTCTCAAGACAAGCGTAATACAAACCATCAATCTTCACCCGTAGCCGATCCACTCCTCCATCCAATCACCAAATTTTACTTCCTTTTCACACAGTATTGCCGAAATATTAACTAATCGTCCGAACCTTTATTGCTCTCCTGCCTTTGGGTGTGTCCTCAACTTCAAAGGACACTTTCAAACCTTCTACAAGATAGTTTCTGTGCCCTATATATTCAACTCCGCTTTTGTGAACGAATATATCCGTCCCATCATCTGATGTAATAAAACCAAACCCTTTCCTAGTATTGAACCACTTAACAATTCCGTCAGGCATATCATTACTCCTTAATACAAAAGCCCGCCGCACCAAGGTTTAGCAACACCAATTAGCTACGGGATCATACTTTATGTTCCGAAATTTTATGCTGAATTTAGGTGCTTACGTATATATATAATTACTTATATAATTTAATTAATTTCGGGTAAAAAGCAAATAAAATAGAATTCACATCAAAAAATAATTGAATAAAATAAAACTCAAATTGATGCCAGTAAGTTACCTTGGCATTCTCCCATTACTCAAAATAAAGTTAAAACTTGATAGGTTAAATAACCCCTACTATATACAAAAAACCTCCAAAATATGCAAGGAAAACTTTTATACTAAAGACTATAAATTAGCAATAATTTAAATAAATTAAACTTGCGTAGTATTTTACAATTGCTTATATTAATAACAATTTTTATTGTACACGAATTCACACACAGTTGTAATTTTAAGCCTTATAATTATTTGTTTATATTAAAATTTGATGAAATATTTATGGATTCCCAATCCAGGTGTCGCGGGTCCGAATCCCGTCATTCGCTTTTTTGGGGAGGCTAAATGAAATTTACTAAGAGGCTTGGAATAAGCTTTATTTTTGTTTTTTGTATATGTCGTATCGTCTTCACACAATCTCTAATCCAAAAAATAGATAACCATGGCTATGTTGATTGGGAAAAATTTGTAATTCACTCTTCCGGAGTCGGAGCGATAAATGTTCAAGAACCGGGAGCAACTCAAAGAATTCAAGCTCTACAAAATGCCAAGCAGGCAGCAATAAAAAATTTGTTAAAAGCTGTGGAGGCTTTGACGTTTGACACTGATTCCACAGTAATGGATGCCTTAGTTCAGAGTTCTCTCTCTTCAGCGCATCTGCAAGAGATTGTGCAAGGATTTAATCTCGTAGATACGCGATCTATGTCAGATATGTCCATAGAAGTTGAAATCGAACTCCCTATAACTGGACGGCTTTCTGAAGTGCTATTACCAAAAATTTGTGGCAAAGGTCAATTACGATTAAGCAATAAACCTCTTTGCCCTACTTGTGTACAACCCTGGCCAGAGGGTAAGCCAGTCCCAGAAGGGGTGACTCTACTCAATCTAGCTGAAGGCCTATTGAGTCCTAACGGGACCCCTTATACAGGTTTGATTATAGATGCCCGAGGTCTTGGTATAAATCCAGCCATAACTCCTAAAATTTTAGATGAAGATGGCAATGAAATTTACGGCACAAACTATGTTGACCGGGATAATGCTATTGCCACTGGAATTGTGACCTACAAAGATGCGATTAAGAAAGCAATAAATGATAGTCGAGTTGGTTCAGAACCATTGCTTTTTCGCGGCTTAAAAACCTCTGGCCTCTTGAAAGCCGATGTAATAATTTCCAATAGCGATGCTGCTTTAATTCACTCGGCTGCCCATATTCAGAATTTTCTCAGAGAATGTAAAGTTGTCTTTATTATTGATTGATGGACTTTTAAGGCTTTTGGATGAGTTGTTTAACATTTTTAATTCTAATTACTAATTTCTAATTAAAAGGGAGGATGGTAAAATGAAAGTAAATTTTTCTAAATTATGGATCTCTTTATTTTTGCTTTTTTTCGTTTATTCATTTTCCCAAACTTACGCTCGTGGGAATGATGACAAAAAGAAAAGATTTAAAAAACGAGTAGCTGTATTTACTTTTGAAGACAAAACCGACCATCGTTACTATTGGTGGAATAGGAAATCCGTAGGTGAGGGTATGAGTGATATGTTGATGACGGCCTTAGTTAAATCGGGCAATTACCGGGTAATTGAACGTCAAGAGCTAGACCAAATTTTAAAAGAGCAAAAGTTAGGGGCTTCTGGTATTATCACAGAACAAAGTGCTACTGAAATGGGAAAACTTTTAGGCGTTGAATTAGCAGTGATGGGCAGCGTTTCAGAATTTGGATATAAGAAAAGCGATGTTGGAGGAAGGATAAAAGGATTCGGTCTTGGTATACAAAAACAATCAGCCGTTGTGGGTGTCGATTGCCGTTTGGTTAATACTACAACTGGTGAAATTATTGCGTCTGAAGGTGTGAGGAAAGAAAAATCAGCAAAAGGGATTAAAATAGATACCGATAAAATCGATTTTAAGAGTCAAAAGGATTTTGATCAATCGCTTGTTGGTAAAGCCGCTCGAGACGCTATCAACACCGTAGTTAAAATGATTGACAAGAACGTCAAAAATATACCTTGGCAAGCCAAAGTGATCATGGTAAAAGGTGAAATGGTTTATATTAATTCTGGTTCAACTTCAGGGGTTGAAAACGGCGACCTATTTTTTATTTATCAAAAAGGGGAAGAATTGATTGACCCAGATACGGGGCTCTCCCTGGGAAGTATAGATACCAAAATTGGCGAAATCAAAGTCATCAATGCCAATATTGGTGAAGGTAAGGCTTCCCAGTGTTCTATAATCAACGGCTCTGGATTTAAAAAGGGTGATTTTGTCCGCTTAGAATAAACTAAACAAAGATGATGCATTTCGGTAAAAAATAACTTCAAATTGGCGTTTCGGTTTTTTGTTCAAATTTCTTTAGAACATAGACATGCTGTGATCCAAAGGAGACAAAGAAGGATTGTCTCCTTTTTTGTGTTAACCTGAATGATTCATCAAAAGAAGTAATAGACAAAATAATTTTAGGACAAAATGATTGTTTTTTAATAAGTTAATTATTTTGTCGTCAATAATTTTGTCTTTCTTCTTAAAAACTGAGTACCGAACTGACTCAAGAACTTAAGGTATTATTTTGTTTTTAATTACACCTTTTTCT
>JBHIAC010000183.1:0-5842 GCA_046758365.1 bacterium | reverse complement strand
GCTTGCGGATTCAGACAATGTTCCAGCACCTCACTGCACAAAACATTGTCGAAACACTCTAACTTAAAGCACTGCAGACACTCCGCATCCGCCACAACCAAATGCTTTGGCTTATTATTGTGTGCTTTCTTGAGCACATTAAAACTCAGATCAACTCCGAAGCATGGCCCACAATTATATACTTCCAGGTACATACCGCGATTACAGCCAATATCCAGGAGAGAACCGCTAAATCGCCTTAAATAAGAAAGAACAAAATTTCTACGCAGTTTACCTCGAAGAGTGCGATAGACCTCTTCTTCCTCTGGATACTTTTGTCCAACTTCCTCATAAAACGTTTTCAAGGCCTGCTTGGTCTGGTTCATTTCGATTTTCCGATAGCAGGGATAAAATTTGAAGTAAGTTTTCGCATTTTATTAATTTCAGTGCGATCTAACAAACCTGTTAACAGAAGTGCTATGGGAAAAGCAATGAACAGCCCGGTTTTAAGTAAGACATTACTTTGTACCAGTGCATTTTGACCCAGCGCAAAGATAACACCAGCCACAACACATAATTTGATGACCTTGAGCCATTCATAACGAACAAAATAAAGCCTTTGGGCCACAACGTAGAGGGTTGCGGCCATAATCAAATAGGCTACGAGTCGCGCCCAAGCGGCGCCTAATATGCCCAGGTGTGGGATTAATGTATAATTGGCTAATAAGTTTCCGAGCACGCCGGCAAAAGTAATATAGGGCAGATACTTGGTTTTTTTGTAAAGATAAATGCCAATGAGAAAATTCAAATAGGCAGCATAAAAAATATAGGCAAGCATAATCACCGGCACCACCACCGTACTATCCCAGAACTCCTCGCCAATAAGTGAATAGCCGAACAACCTAAAACGAGCGATATCATTAATAAAAAGTGACAATAAAAGAAATACAGTAAAACAAGCCAAAAGCACGTAGGTAAACACCTTGGCAAAAACCTCTTTCGCATCTTCCTGCTTGGATGTAGAAAGAAAAAAAGGATGCCAGGCAAAACGAAACGCTGCAACATAAAGGGCCATAAACATACCCAGTTTAGCGCCAGCATTATATAATCCGACAGCCTCAACATTTGCCAAGCGCTCTAAAAAAACTCTATCCACTGTGTCCATCAACACTACAAACAGGGTCGATGGCAAATAAGGCAAACCAAAGGCGAAAAGTTCATTGAGAGTTACTTTAGAAAATGAATAGGTTAAGTGCTTTATAATAATTGGGGCAAGCATTAAGAATGTCGTCAAAGATGCAATTATATTCGCTATGAAAATACCTTCGATACCATATTTTAATACACCAAGGAAAATAATGTTAAAGGTGACATTTATAATTACATTTAAGAATTTATAAATAACATACTGAAGTGATCTTTCTTCAGCACGTAGAATTTGAAAAGGCAAAAATGCTAAGGCATCGAATATTAAAATTCCACTGGCTAAACGGATTAAGAACGGTAGATTTATCGTGAGTTCATGAACATCTTTACTAAAAAGCATTTGGGCAATGGATTCAGCCCCAAAAAACAATATCCCGGAAAAAATAACAGAGGTTGCTAAAATCGTCACAAGTGCCGTTGTAAAAATACATTTTTTCTTTCGTTCATTTTCTTCCAAAATGTAAAATCGAAATAAGGCTACATCAAGGCCATAGGTGTATATAATCATTAATATAGCCAAATAAGTAAACATGAGTCCAGCAACACCAAAATCATCCCGCGGAAAAATATTGGTATACATGGGCAGCAGCAAAAATCCAATTGAGCGAGTGACAATGTGGCCGATGCCATAAACCACAGAATGTTTAAAAAGACGTTTTATACTCTCGTATATTGGCATAATCTCTCATGAACATTTGATTCCCAGTGTGCCATTTAATCAGACTTAACCCCTCTATATCCTTATACCCTATACCTTATACCTATATCTTTACACCCCAAAACCTTGCCTGGCTGGTGTTTTATTAATTTTAGGTCGAACAAAATCTACCACTAACGGAACAATTGTAATCATCATCATAATAAAATATGGATATTTGTACCTTGCCCCGCCAATCCCTATCATAGTTACACCTATACCATAGAATACAAAGAAGTAAATGCCTAAAAATTTATCTAACCACTGTTTCCCATTTTTTTTTCTATAATAGTTGAATTGATAAACCATCAAAAACAATATGAAAAAATAGTAGAGATGATGCAAGATATATATAATTACAAAATATATCTTAAAATAAATGTTCTCACCTTTAAAAACCTGGCCCAGTTTATTTTCTTTTATTATCATCTTTGCTATAATTACCAGGTTCCAGTCGGTCGTGTTCATCAAAGTAAAAATAGACCAATCATCCCAGATAAACATATAGATAATCTTATTGGGGAACAAAGAGATCCACTTAAAAGGCTTCTTTTTAATCCATTCAATGGCCTGCTTCTTCCAAAATTCTCCCTTTTCTCTATGAGTTTTGGTTGCTTCGTTTTCTATATATCCGATATTTCCTTTATTAAAAACTCTATCATTAAATGCACCGGTGGCGTCATCATTAGCCCCTATTATAACATTTTGAGGCCCAGTGTCGGAGGTATATAGAAATTGGCCGTAATAACTTTTGATAGATAGGCCTATACCAAGTATAGTACATGAGACACTCAATGCGATAAAAAGCATTTTTTTATGATTCGCTTTCCCCTGCTTTAAACTAATAAAATATAAAGTTAAATAACTTAATAACAAAGCAAATCCAATCTGTCTCACCCCTACGGCCAATCCGAGTAAAATGCCAGAAATAATATAATCAAGGTTTTTATTTTTTAAAAAAAAGTAAAAACTCCCTAAAATAAAAACTCCGAACATTAATTCAGTAAGATTTAAAAGAACAGCACCCAGATTTGTCAAATACAATACATAAATTAAAACTGCAATTATTGAATACATTTCATTGTTAAAAAGTGCTTTTGAGATTTTGTACAAAAAATAAATTTGTAATAAATTCAACAAAATGTTTGATAAAAGTACAACCGTGGGTGAATTAAATATTTTTAAGATTAGTATCAAATAATTGACATAAATCGGAGCGTTAATAAAAGCATCGTATCGATTATGGCTTCCGGGGTAAAATGAACCTAATCTTAAACAATCTTGAGCTTGGTTATAATATCTCAAAGAGTCGCTTGTGAAAGGCAGCGGAAAAAAGAAGACATACACTAATTGAATTACTGTATAAATTCCAATGATGTATAACAAATGTTTTTTACTTAAATGCAGTTTCATTGGCTCCAAAGCTCAATTATTTAATTTCCAACGGATAGAAAAACTCAACTGATTTTAATAAATTTAGTTCCCTAATCCGTTGGGGAGGATCCGTTGGAAATACTCATCTTTGAGTTGAAGGTCAGACTCTGTTTAAAATCAATGCCAGTTGTTTTGTTTGATTCCTTCGGCTAAATTGTTGGATATTTTTATGAACTGTTTTTGAGGATTTCCAGTCTTTTTGCATAAAATTTGCAATCTCATCAGCAATTTTATTATGGTCCTCAAAGCCAAGAACTACAGACAATTTTGTATTTTGAAGTATAGCGATTGTGTCTGCAACATCTGTGATAGCTAAAATAGGCTTAAGAGACCCAAGATATTCAAATGTTTTACCCGGAATAAAGGTTGCGCCTTTCGGGCCCTTTGCAATTAGTAACAAAGCATTAGCATTCACTAAGTATTGTAAAGCCTGGCGGTGCGGTTTATAACCAATATAATTCACGAGGTCCTCGAGTCGCGCCTGTTTTATACGAACGGTAAAATCTCCAAGTACATCATAACCCACGAATTGAAATAAAATTCTATCTGCCAATTGGGGATATTTTTTCTTGAAAAGCTTAAACGCAGTTAATATTGGCTCTGGGTCGCTAAATTTTGTAATCGAGCCGCAATGACAAAAAATAAACCGATTCTTCTTCCTGTTCTCTGCTAAAGGATAATCACCTTCATCAAAACCATTTGAGATTAAGTAAAATTTTTCGCGGCTATTTGGGATTGACTTTTTTAGCTCATTCTGAATCCCTTCAGAGACACTGATAATAGCGTCTGCTGATTTTAGTACTGTTTTTTGTAAAGCGCGATTGATCCACTCTTGCAGCGGAGTCGGTTCGTGTACTACAACACCCCCGGCCCAACTATCTCGAAAATCAACCACCCACTTCAATTTGAACTTTTTCGCTAATGTTTTGCCAATAAAATGTACAGAATGCGGCGGTGAGGTAGTAAAAATGGCGTCAAATTTCTCTTTTTTTAAAAGCTCAGAAGCAGCTCGAATGGCATGAATACGCCATAAAATCTTGCTATCAGGTAATAAGAAAAAAGGTGAAAAAATTTCGTTTAACTTTTGTAAAAAGCCATGTCCCTGGTTCTCTTGAATCGATGATGGTCTACGAGTTAGCCTAACAAGCAAACGCTGTGGGTCAAAAGAATCTGTTCTGATTATACGAATTTCACTTAATTCATTTAATAATGAAAGATCCTGTGCCCAATAGGTTAAAGGCTTTACTGTCACGATTGTGGGCTGCCAACCAAATTCTGGTAAATACTTAGCAAATTTTGCCGGTCTTTGAGAGCCACCCATTCCAAGAGGAGGAAAATAATAGGCTAAAATTATGATCCTTTTCATAACTTATGTCAAAAATAATTTCAAAACTCTGTTTTTAAACTTGAGCTTCTGCCCACCTTTGCAATTCTTTATTAAGTCATTATTTAGGAAGCTTTGTGTACTTTGTGTCTTGGTGGTTATGAATTATTCAGGCTAAATTTGTAAATTTTTATAGTCGGGCCCAAATTCCAAAAGGTTGGTCGAAACTCTTTTAGCAAGACTAAGTCCTTCGAAGTCAAAATGTTTTGATAAAAGACTCGACCATTCTGATAACTGAACCATTGCGGACTGCCCTTCTTTAGCGATTTTTTTTTGAAATAACGGACATAATTACTACTGGATATCATGAGATATTGAACACCAGATTCGCGTAATATTGAAAGCCGAGGTAGTATGGACTTTAAAATCTGTCGAAAATAAGGATTGTTAGCTATACTATTTTTGTCTTGAGCATTTGAACTTATGCGTGGCTTGAAATCTTTTCTAAGATTAATCAAAGAATAGGAAACCCTTTTTCGTCGTTCAATGAGTAGTTTTTCCTTTAATTCTAAAGTGATTACCTGGCTTTCGATAGAGTTTTTGAAGAACCGGGCTGGATCAAAAAGATATGGGCTATAAAAATCATTTTCATAACCGATTGTGCTCCCGTCAGGAATATTTGACTCAATCCAATCCTTAGCTAAGTTGCGAGTATCTGGATGGATTAATCGGATGTCATAATATAAAATCTTAATGAGAGAGACCCCAAACAGTAAGGTAACTATCGCAACTTTTAAATTTCTTTTCTTGATATGTTCAGAAATATCGTTCAAAAAAATTGCTGCCAGAATAGACAAAGCTGAAAAAATAGGTAAAAGATTATTTATGCCGGTTTTATTCCATGAGCCAGCGAATAATACCGTTGGAAGTGCAAAGCTTAAGAGAAGAATCTGCTTTTTTTCACGTTTGAAAAATCCATAAATAAATCCTGTAACGAATAGAAACCCAATAGTCCAATCATTTAAGACCAGTTGCCACAAAGGCCAAACCAGGGAAATTATTCGAATAGGTCCTCCGCTCTCAGCTCCTGTTTGGAACCAAGTAAATTCCAGGTCCCGCACTAAAGATGAAAAAGAAATTATCGAGTAAGGTGTACCAACGAGAAAACCAATAACGATGGAAATGATACTTACTCCAAAGTT
>JBHIAC010000182.1:0-5873 GCA_046758365.1 bacterium | reverse complement strand
GAATCAATCAAAAATTCAAATAAATTGAACAGCAATCGAAAAACGAGCTTTGAGCCTTCAGCGGTCTGCCTTCAGCTTTCAGCATTCAGCCGTAAATTGTTGTAATTTCAATTAAAATAATGGATTGATGATATATTTTATTAAAATCTGTGAATAGTCTGAATTTATAGCTGAAGGCTGATTGCTGACCGCTTATTTCAAAATCAACTTATCAATATCTCCAAAACTATCATAGGTTGATGTAATCACTTGTTCATCGGGCTCTAAGCCTTCGAGAACCTCAAAAACTTGAGGATTTTGTCTGCCCAGTCTAATGGATCTTTTTGTTGCAAAATCTCCGGATGGAGCCACAACATACACCCATTGCCCCCCTGTTTTTTGATAAAAACCACCTCTGGACAAGAGTAAAGCCTCAGAAAGATCGCCTAACTCTAACCGAATATGCAAAGTTTGACCTCGTCTGATGCCCTGGGGTTCTTCTCCAACAAACTCCAAGTCCACATTAAATCTTCCTTCGCGAATTTCAGGATATACTTTTTTAGAGACAAGACGATAAGATTTTCCAGCAAAATCAAACTCCCCGTATAGGCCGACATTAATACGCGAGAGATAATGTTCATCTATGCCAGCCCGAACTTTGAAGCCTTCTAATACGTCAATTTGCCCTAAACGCTCACCTGCTGATTTGATTTCTCCGACAAACTCTGCATTGAGCGAGGTAAGCTGGCCTGAGATGGGAGCGCGTATAGTCAGGTTTTCATATTTTTGTTTTATAACACCTAAGTTGGTTTGCATACGCTGTAAAGAAACTTCTAATTGTTCTATTTGTGTTTTCCTGAAAAGGGAATCCTGTTTGAAAGACTCAATGGCTAATTCTTTGCGCTTGATGTAATAATCATATTCATCCTCTGTTTCTTCAAATTCTTGTTGTGAGATTAATTTTTTGTTCAACAATTCTTTATTGCGATCATAAAGACGCTTTGAGCGCTGTATTTGATAGTCTAGCTCCACAAGTTGTCCTCTCAAGGTGAGGCGATTTTGTTCCATAGCTAAGCGGGTGTTCCGTAGATTATTGCTTTGCTGAAATAACTCAGCCTCACGAAACATGATATCAAGGAGTAAATTGGTATTGGCCAGTTGTAAAATTTTATCTCCCTTATTCACCATACTTCCGGCTTCGACAAAGATTTTATCCACCCTCCCCCCTTCCACGGCATCTAAAAAAACGGTCTTTATTGGAATCACAGTGCCTGTGACAGGAATAAATTCTTGAAATGGCCCTTTTTTTACTGTTGAGATAGTTATCTTCTCTGTGTCAACGTTTAACTTGGAGGTACTATCACCTAAAAGTAAATTGTAGATAATTACTAAGATAAAAATACCCGCGATGGAATATTTAACAATCCTTTTGGGGGGCCATTTCTTTTTTTCAATTTTACGATCCATATTTTTCCTCAAATTTTAATTCGTATACAGTTGCTTTTGAGATTGCCAAGTTAATAAATGTTGATGTATTAATAAGGCTGAGGCATAGGCTAAGACGAAGATTTGGTTTTATTTAATCAATTCCAATAAACACGGGATTTTCAGTTGCTATGAGAAATCCTGTAAAAAATCTATCGAACTCTTTTCATTTAAAAAATCTTTTCGCCTGAGCCTCTGCCTTAATCTTAGCCTTTTAATCAACTATATTCCTTCAACAACCGTGCCAATATTGTTTTTTAATAGGTTAAAGCGACTTCCGAATACTCTTTACGTGAAATTGTATCCGCTTACATTACACTTGGTGTACGCTAGCGAACAGGTGGATTTGCATAAAGGCTTAGGCTAAGACTAAGTTGAGGCTAAAAAACAGTTAATTAACAATACTTAAAAGTAAAAAATTACTTGATTTTTCTAAATAAAAGTTGTATTTACTTACAAAAATAGCCATCGAATACAATGAATTATAAAGACTTTACAGAGATGCCTGTATGGAAACTAGCTTTTAAATTAAGATTCAATAGTTCATAATATCGCCGAATGGTTTGGGCGTTATAAAGCAAAAGATAAAACCCGTTTTTATAAGATATCCATAGCGCGGCGAAGCCGCAAGTAGAATAAATCCCGAATAAGTTTCTGGATTCGATCCAATATTAAGGAGAAACGGATTGTTCCATTGTCCCATTGTTAAGCCTGAGGAACTTTCGCGGCCAGTATGTATTTATATTTCCAAGAATTCAGTAATTTAACAATTCAACAATAGAACAATCGCCATTTATACTATAATATTCGTTAATAAACTAAAAGTTCATAAAAGCCTTCCCCATGAGTAAAAAAATTGGTAAAATTTTGGTCATCGACGATGATGAAGATGTTCTCTTGGCGGCTCGTTTATTTCTCAAAAAACATTTTGCTTTGGTGAATACGGGAAAGAATCCACAAATGATCCCAGCACTACTTAAAAACGAACAATACGATGTGATTCTTTTAGACATGAATTTTGCTAAAGGCGCATCAAGCGGTCAAGAAGGTTTCCACTGGTTCAATAAAATTATGGAAATTGATTCCTCCGCAGTCGTTGTTTTAATCACCGCCTATGGTGATGTGGAGTTAGCCGTTCGGGCCGTTAAAGAAGGTGCAACGGATTTTGTACTAAAACCCTGGCAGAATGAAAAATTGCTGGCAACTCTCTCGGCCGCTATGAATTTACGGCAATCGCGTGTTGAGGTGGATAATCTTCGCTCGCGACAGAAACAACTCAATGCCGACATGGATCAATATTTTCAGAATTTTATTGGTACTTGTCCTGCTATGCAGAAAGTATTTACCACCGTTCAAAAGGTTGCTAAAACCGATGCTAATGTATT
This sequence comes from bacterium, assembly GCA_046758365.1. Taxonomy (GTDB): domain Bacteria; phylum Zhuqueibacterota; class Zhuqueibacteria; order Oceanimicrobiales; family Oceanimicrobiaceae; genus JBHIAC01. Next base: position 3,024 of record JBHIAC010000182.1, on the reverse strand, counting down.
AATATTAGGAGAGAACGGCACCGGAAAGGAATTAATGGCGCGGGAATTACATCGGCAATCGCTCCGCGCTATGGAAGTATTTATCAGCGTTGATATGGGCGCAATAAGTGAGACCCTTTTCGAAAGCGAGTTGTTTGGCCATGTTAAAGGTGCTTTCACCGACGCCAAAGAAGACCGCGCTGGCCGTTTTGAAATTGCTTCTGGCGGCACCCTTTTCCTGGATGAAATTGGGAACCTCCCACTGCCACTACAGGCCAAACTGCTAACAGTCTTGGAAAATCGTCAAGTTACCCGCGTGGGCTCTAACATCCCACACCCAATTGACGTCCGTCTTATTTGTGCTACCAATATGCCTATTCACGAAATGGTGACACAAAAAAAATTTCGTCAGGATCTCCTATATCGAATCAACACCGTGGAAATTCAAATGCCACCAGTGCGAGATAGAGTAGAGGATATTTCTTTACTAGTGGAACATTTCTTGGCTATTTACTGCAAAAAATATAAAAAGCCCTTGAAGCGCATTAATTCAGCTACTTTGAAAAAGTTAATAAAATATCCTTGGCCAGGAAATGTCAGAGAACTCCGTCATGCGATAGAACGGGCAGTTATTATGAGCGATTCCTTGGTATTGCAGCCTTCAGACTTTTTCTTTTCCTTCCCTGAGTTTAAAGAAAATGGATTGGTATTTGAACATTATAATTTAGAAGCCGTAGAAAAAATAGTGATACAGAAAGCCATAAGCAAACATGGTGGTAATATAAGTCAAGCCGCCAAGGAATTAGGATTAACACGAACTTCTCTTTATCGTAGATTGGGAAAATATGGTTTATAAGCATTTTCAAATAATTTGTATCATTCGAGTGTTATTCCTTAGTGCTACCATCTATCTTTTTTTCTACTTGTTATTTCAAACAACTTTATACGCAACTCTCGCTATTGTTGCAACAATCATTCTCTATCAAATCTACGCGCTTATTCACTTTGTCCAAAAGACAAATAGGGATCTGACCCGTTTTTTACTTTCCATCAAGCATGCAGATTTTTCCCAATCTTTCACAAATTATGGTCTTGGATCATCATTTGATGAGCTGAGAACCGCCTTCACCTTGGTCATGAAAGAATTTCAACGGGCCCGAGCCGAGAAGGAAGAGCATTACCGCTATTTGCAAACTGTGGTGCAGCATGTAGGTATTGGTTTAATTGCTTTTCAACAAGATGGCAAAGTGGAGATTATTAACACCTCGGCTAAGCGATTATTCAAGGTCGCTCAACTTAAAAATATAAATTCATTGAAATCTTTTAGTAAACCATTAGTAGATACGCTGCTTAGGCTGAGATCGGGAGAAAAGAGACTGCTCAAAATTGATGATAATAATGAATTATTGCAGTTAGCTATCTATGCTACCGAATTTAAAATGAGAGACCAACATTTTACCTTGGTTTCTTTACAAAATATCCAAAGCGAATTAGAAGAAAAGGAATTGGAAGCTTGGCAAAATCTAATCCGGGTTCTCACCCATGAAATTATGAATTCTGTCACCCCCATCGCTTCTCTGGCTTCAACCGTTAATGACTTAATAGAGGCAGACAGTGGCCAAAAATTAGACAAGGAGATCAGCACGGAAACACGAAGCGACATCCATGGTGCATTAAGGACCATCCAAAAAAGAAGCGAAGGCTTACTGCATTTTATCAATGCTTATAGAAATCTGACCCGAATTCCAAAACCAAATTTCCAAATTTTCCCGATAACTGAGCTTTTCAGTCGCGTTCAACAACTCATGCAGGCTCAGATATCGGATAAAGCAATCCATTTTAATGTTAATGTAAATCCGGAAAGTCTTGAATTAACTGCTGATCCCGAATTGATCGAACAGGTTTTGATCAATCTTCTCTTAAATGCCATGGAGGCGGTGGTGGACCAACCTGAGACAAGAATCGACCTCATCGCTCGAATGGATGTTAAAGGCAGATGCATCATCCAGGTGATTGACAATGGCCCAGGCATACCAGAAGATGTTCTGGAGAAAGTCTTTATCCCATTTTTTACCACAAAAGAAGATGGTTCTGGCATTGGACTTAGTTTATCTAGACAAATCATGCGGCTACACCGTGGGGCAATGAGTGTACATTCAAAACCGAATGAAGAAACGGTTTTTACATTGAGGTTTTAGAAATATATAAAGTCTCAGTAATACTCAAGAGAGGCGAAAATCATGCAACCCGATCTTTGGTCTCTGTACCTTCAAATGCTAAGGAGGCATAGTGGATTCCACCTTGCGAGATTGTTTGATACCCTATCCTCTGTATGGGAAGGATGGGTACTTTTTTTGTGTCTGTTTAATATTAAGAGCATTGCGCTTAACCCCTCTGCCGCAGAGGGAAAATCTGTTTAGTGTAATTTAGGAGGTTTAGAGTCCAAATTAATGATAATTGGTTTATGTAAACGCTATATGGGAAAAAGTTACCCGCAACAGATCTTTTTCGATATCAGCTTTAAAATTATTGTAAATTAAATTATAGAATTGCTCAATTAACAGAAAAGAAATACAAATTAGAAGATTGAAAAAGTTTAAAGAAAAGGTGTAAAAGGAGAGCTATTTTAGTTAATACCATACACCTCACCTAGAGTGTATAAATTTTTTCAAAATTACAGAACTGTTTTTGAATCTTATGGTATAATTAAAACCTGGCCGCCTCGATTCATTTTACTTTCTTTCCTCTAAAATCCTGCCTTTAATGGGAGACTAAACAATCATCGAGGCGGCCAATTTATTTAGAAGCTTTAACAAAAATTTAATGAAAGGATAACCCATTAAAATTTGGAGGTAGTTAGATGAAACACCTAACTGAATACCTCTGGTTCAATACGCCTCATCGACGGGATTACATAAATATAACCGACAAAGTTGAAGAGCTGGTCAAAAAAAGCGGTGTAAAAGAAGGGCTGTGTTTGGTCAATGCCATGCACATTACCGCTAGTGTGTATATCAACGATGCTGAGAGTGGTCTCATTCAAGA
>JBHIAC010000181.1:0-5917 GCA_046758365.1 bacterium | reverse complement strand
CTCCGCGCTAAAACCGGTACCTTGCATGGTGTCAGCACCCTGTCCGGCTACACCACCACCGCCGACGGCGAGCCATTAGCCTTTTCCATGATGATGGAACATTTTGTGGTGCCTACCTCTAAAATTCGGGAAATTCAAGATCGGATTGGGGTGATAATTTCGGGTTTTCATCATTAGACTTTTACGAAAGCTATTGAATATTCTGAATGAATGGTAAAAGGTTGAATTGTAGTGAAACGTGAATAGTGAATAGTTTGTTACTTATTTCTTTTCAAAATCCATTCAAAATAAAAATGCAGATTTTAATAAAGATGAACAGTTGACCTTTGCAGAAATTTATGAATACATTTCAGATGAAAGTGAAGGTGTTCCTTATTACGCCCGTAGAATTCACGGGATTGAACAAAATCCAACTATTGAAGGGACAAATAAGGATAGAGTCTTTGTGAAGTATTGATTAAATCGCTCGTTGGGATGGAAATTATGCCGTCGGCAAGCAAGTTGCAGTGGAATTTATGTTTATTAAATGAGAGTATGAAACAAAAAAAATATGGAAAATATATTATCGCAGATCCCAAAATTTGTCATGGACAATTAACTGTAAAAGGGACAAGGATCCTCGTTGAAAATGTATTAAGCTTAGTAGCTAAAGGCATGTCTTGTGATAAAATTATAAATGAGTGGCATGGTAAGGTTTCAAAAGAGGCTATTTCAGAAGCGGTTAATTTAGCATCTCAAGCGCTTCAAGAAAAGAATGGGATACACTTTAAAAATTAGTACTGAAGTCATAACATATTGGAAGCTTAATGCGGATATGGAATTAAGATTGCCTCAATGTGCTCCTAACCAATTAGGCCCAACATCCGCTTCCACTTTTATGAGCACCTTAAGTTCTATCACCCTCTCCATTTCTAGTTTCACTAATTCTTTCATCTCTTCTATTTACGATTTTAGCACTTCAAAACTCAACACATCGTAAACCTGCATTATCATTTTGGTTTCTTGTATGCCTCAATTCTTGATTATGAAAATCAAAAAGTCTTCAATTTCCCCTTGAATTATTAAGATAATTTATTATATTAAAATCAATCGGATTGCAATAATTTTAAATTAACTCCTAAGAGCCCAAAAAATATTGTGAAAATCAAAATCATATCCGTCGGAAAGACCAAAGAAAAATACTGGCAAATGGCGGAAGCAGATTATGCGAAAAGAATTCAACACTATGCTGAATTGCAGCAGGTTTCTGTAAAAGAAGCTTCGTTGGATACATTGAAAAATAATGAACTTGTGAAACAAACGGAAGCAAACAAAATTCAAGAAAAAATCAGAAAGGAAGAATATGTGGTTGCGTTAGATAAAAGCGGCATCCAAATGGATTCTGAAAAATTAGCGGAATTTTTTCAAAAAAAAATACTCCATGGAAATAACCGAATCAATTTTATCATTGGAGGCCCTCTGGGTTTACCGGATGATTTTTTGAACCAATCTGATATGACCCTCTCTCTCTCAAGGATGACTTTCCCTCATGAAATGACAAAGGTAATCTTATTGGAACAGATTTATCGGGCGTTTTCAATTTTGCACGGGGAAAAATATCATAAATAACATTTTCCTTTGACAATAAGCCAATAAATTCCTATATTTAAGTTCATGAAAAATTACTTTGAATCCCCTTTGGAATCAACTAAGGAAGGTGCAACTGTGGTAAAACCAGAGGAAATAGATAATGGCCAATTTTATCAGCGAGGTCTGGGGCTTAAAAAAGAAGTCAAAGGAATCCTCAAAAGGGATTATTACAGCAACTTAGTAGAATATTTCCGAGCCAATGATTTCACTTTAAAGGCGGGTGACTTGACTATCTATTTGGCCAAAGAATTTGGTTTCTGCTACGGGGTGGATCGGGCCGTGGATTATGCCTACCAAACCAGAGAAAAATTTCCTAATCGAAGAATTTTCCTAACGGGCGAAATCATCCATAATCCCCATGTTAACAGGCGCCTCATTGAAATGGACATACAATTTCTCAATGGTCAGTACAGCAACGGAACAACCAGAGAAGAACTTACGCCGGAGGATGTAGTGATTCTGCCTGCCTTTGGTGTATCTGTCCTGGAATTTCAATATCTATCAAAAAAGGGCTGCATTTTGGTAGACACGACCTGTGGGTCGGTGCTAAACGTTTGGAAACGTGTTGAATACTATTCTAAAAACGGCTATACCTCAATTATTCATGGTAAGTATTACCACGAAGAGACCATTGCCACAAGTTCCCAGGCTCTTAAATTTCCAAACGGCAAATATTTAGTGGTCCGCAACCTGGAGGAAACCCAAAAGGTTTGCGACTATATATTACATGGTAGAGATAAAAAAGAATTTATGCGCCAATTTGCCAAAGCCTCCTCACAAAATTTTGATCCAGACCGGGATTTGGAAAAAATTGGCCTGGCCAATCAAACTACCATGCTCAGCAGTGAATCTTTGGCCATTGCGGAAGAGTTCAAAAAGGCAATATTGCAAAAGTTTGGCGAGCAGAATTTAAAGGCACATTTTCAAACGTTTGATACAATTTGTAGTGCTACGCAAGACCGACAAGACGCTGTTCTGGAGTTGGTTAAAAAGCATAAGCTAGACTTAATGATTGTTATAGGCGGTTACAACAGCAGCAATACCAATCACTTGGCAGAAATAGCCTCTAGATTTACTGCTACATATCATATTGATGAATCAGTGTGTATTTTAAGCAAAGATAAAATTCGGCACAAAAGGATTGGGGGTCAGGAAATCCTAATTAGTGAAGGTTGGCTTCGAAAGGGTGTTGTTCAAATGGGAATTACAGCAGGAGCTTCTACGCCAAATAATAAAATTGGGGAAGCTATTGAAAGAATTTTGGATTGTTGTTCAGTTAATCCCAAAAATTTCATTTTGGCCTAATATTCAGGTTAATTAAATCTTTAAAATAAATTGAATAGTAAATAAAATAAAAATACCCAAGGCAAGTAGAAATCTCTACTTGCCTTTTCTTTATGAGAAAAAATGCAAGAAATTGTCCAAGAGCTAAGCAAAAGAATTCAAGGGGAAGTCCGATTTGACAAATATTCACGTATCCTTTACAGCACGGACGCCAGTATATATGAAATCGAACCTCTGGGTGTAGTTATTCCTAAGTCCGCTAACGATGTCCAGGTTACTGTGGAATTAGCCTATAAGCACGGCATTTCAATCGTACCTCGAGGAGGAGGAACCAGCCTGGCCGGCCAGTCTATTGGAGCGGGAATCATCATCGATTGTTCTAAGTATCTAAATCAAATTGTTAAAATCAACCAAGAAGAAAGTTGGGCACGCATACAACCCGGAGTTGTTTTGGATCAGTTAAATAATTATGTTAAAAATTACAACCTATTTTTTGGGCCGGACACAGCAACCAGCAGTCGAGCTAATTTAGGTGGCCTCATCGGGAATAATTCCTCAGGCGCGCGTTCTATCCTATATGGCAAAACAATTGATCACGTGTTGGAATTAACGGTTTTACTTTCCAATGGCGAGCAAGTCGTTTTAAAACCCCTTTCTTCTAAAGAACTTACTCAAATAGTCAAAGCGTCAAATATTCAAGGTTCAATTTATAGCGCCGTCACTGAAATCGTCCATGAAAATAGAGAAGAGATTGACAAACGATTTCCCAAGATTCTTCGACGGGTGGGTGGGTACAATTTGGATGAGTTTGTTAATAATAAGCCATTTAATTTGGCCAAACTAATCGTTGGCTCCGAAGGGACTCTGGCTGTCGTCACCGAAGCCAAATTAAATTTAGTTCCATACCCCAAAAATCGCGTGTTGGGGGTTCTTCATTTTTCAGACCTTTTCAACGCTTTAGATGCGGTAGAGCCCATCTTGGAATTCAAGCCTTCAGCCGTTGAACTTCTAGATAAATTTATTCTCAATCTGACACAAAAGACTTTAGAGTATGCCCGACGAATGACATTCGTTGAAGGCGACCCTGCTGCTTTGCTTCTCGTGGAGTTTCAAGGAGACTCCAAAAAAGAACTGATAGATAAACTTAATAAATTATTCGTGTTTTTGTCAAAAAATAGAATAGGCTATGCTTATATTCGTGCCGTGGAAGAGCAGGATCAGGCAAATGTTTGGTACATTCGCAAAGCTGGATTAGGACTGCTCTTAGGCACGAGAGAGGAAAGAAAGCCTATTGGATTTGTAGAAGACACCGCCGTTCCTACCACAAAGTTTGCTGAATATATTCATCGATTTGACGAAATCATTCGGGCGCATCAAACACAAGCCTGTTACTATGCTCATGCCAGTGTGGGGTGTTTGCACATTCGCCCTTTGTTAAATTTGAAATTTCGGCAGGAAATTGACAAAATGCGCACAATAGCTGAAGCAATAAGCGATTTGGTATTGGAATACGGCGGTGCCATGAGTGGAGAACATGGTGATGGCCTGGCCCGTAGCTGTTGGAACGAAAAGATGTTTGGGCCAAAGTTATATCAAGCGTTTCGGGATATAAAAAAAGCCTTTGATCCGGCTAACATTCTCAATCCTGGTAAAATTGTAGATTCGCAATCTTTAACGGAAAATTTAAGATATGGCTCTAAATATAAAACCCAAGCGTTTGAAACTTTCCTAGATTTTTCAAATGAGGGCGGCTTTGAAAGTGCCATTGAGATCTGCAATGGCAATGGCGTGTGCCGAAAAAAAGATGAAGGCACCATGTGTCCTTCTTACATGGTAACTTTGGAAGAGGAACATTCTACCCGCGGTCGGGCCAATGCCTTACGTGCGGTGATTTCTGGAAAATTAAACAAGAAGGAATTTACCGGTCAGCGGCTGTATGAAGTTTTGGACCTTTGTATCGCATGTAAAGGGTGCAAAGGGGAATGCCCCACGAATGTGGATATGGCCAAGCTTAAATACGAATTCCTGTATCATTACCATAAAGCCAATGGTCTACCCTTTCGAGATCGTCTTTTTGGGAACATAGCGACTTTAAATCGTTTAGGCTGTGCTTTTGCCCCGGTTTCAAATTGGATGGTTAACTCATTACCAACCCGGTGGCTTTTACACATTATATTAGGTATTGATTGCCATCGAAAACTGCCTCATTTTACCAGACCAACCTTTACCCGCTGGTTTAAAAATCACAAAAATGGAAATTTAAAGCATGGCAAAAAAGTGGTTCTTTTTAACGATACTTTCACGACCTACAATTATCCTCATGTTGGTATTTCTACCGTAGCCCTTCTTGAGGCCGCAGGATTTGAGGTTGTCTTACCAGAGAAGAAATGCTGTGGACGTCCTTTCATTTCTAAGGGCATGTTAAAGCAGGCCCGGCAGTGCGTCCAATTTAATATTGAAAAGCTTTATCCGTTAGTTGAGCAGGGGTATCAACTTGTGGGTTGTGAACCGAGCTGCATTTTAACTTTTCGGGATGAGTATCCAGATTTGCTGAAGGATTCCCGTGTCCAGACCGTAGCGGAAAATTCGTTTTTAATAGAGGAGTTTTTATTTCAACAGCAACAGTCAAACGCGTTGGAACTATCTTTTAAGCCTGCTGAAAAGAAATGCCTGCTTCACGGCCACTGCTATTCGAAAACGCTTGTGGGTCTGGAGCCTGTACTGAACATCTTGAAGTTAATTCCAAATATGAAAATTGAAGTAGTAGATTCCGGCTGCTGTGGCCTGGCAGGCGCGTTTGGTTTTGAAAAAGAGCATTACCAGATTTCCATGGCTATGGGACGACGCCGGCTGTTTGAAGTAGTAGAGACCAAAGATGAGGATTGGGAGATTGTGACGCAGGGTGTTTCCTGTCGTCAGCAGATTGAACACGGCACCGGGAGAAAAGCAAAGCATCCAGTGGAAGTTTTGGCAGAGCATCTTGCAGCTTAAACCTTCATAAATA
>JBHIAC010000180.1:0-5922 GCA_046758365.1 bacterium | reverse complement strand
GGATTAAAAATTTATATTCATTTCTGTGAGAGTTCTGTTTCTGTGGCCTTTAATTCTTTATTTACAATAACTTTGTGTACTTTGTGTCTTTGTGGTTATAAATTATTCAGGTAAAGTCTTTTAAGCTGATTAAACCTATTATGTCTAAAGTTACGCTAAAAAATCTCAGCAAATCCTTCGGTGAGATCGTGGCTGTCCAGAACCTCAATCTTGAAATCCAGCAAGGAGAATTTTTCAGTTTATTAGGTCCCAGCGGCTGTGGCAAGACCACCACGCTGCGAATGATTGCTGGTTTTGAATTTCCTACTTCTGGCCAGATTTTTTTTGATGACAAAGAAGTGACCTATCTCAAACCCAATCGACGAAATTCGGGCATGGTATTCCAAAACTATGCTCTGTTTCCACATATGTCCGTTTTTGAAAATGTAGCATTTGGATTGCAGGCCCGAAAGGTTCAGAAATCAAAAATCAGAGATCGGGTGAATAAGGCGCTTGATTTGGTTGATTTGACAAATTTTGAATTTCGAAAAGTAACGGAGCTTTCTGGCGGTCAACAGCAGCGGGTGGCTTTGGCCAGGGCTATTGTTATTGAGCCTGATATTTTACTTTTAGATGAACCTCTGAGCAATTTAGACGCCAAGCTTCGAGAAGAAACTCGTGAGGAAATTAAAGCTCTTCAAAGGCGACTGGGCCTCACTACAATTTATGTAACCCATGACCAAGAAGAGGCCCTGACCCTCTCCGATCGAATAGCTGTACTCAATCAAGGAAAATGTCATCAGGTCGGTATGCCAAAGGAAATTTATCAAAAACCAAAGAATCGATTTATTGCGAACTTCGTTGGGAATTCTAATATTTTAAAAGGGAGATATTTCATAAATTCGGATGGATCGGCGCAAATTGAAATTACATCCCGCTGGAAAGTTCAACTGGAAGCAAAAAGAGCGTGGAACTTTCAGGAAGGACAAACCCTATGGATTAGCCTTCGTCCAGAAAATATTTACTTTGTTAATGGAGATAAAACTGCTGCCACGGTTTTCAAAGGTAAAATTCAAACAATGAAATTTTCGGGCTCCACTGTGGACTATGAAATTGAAGTGGACGGTCTTATCTTGAGGGTGAAAAAGCTGGTTGCCGAAGATGATTTTAAGCGAAAGCAGAGTGAAAAAGTTTTGCTGCAAATATTACCTTGCCATATAAATATTTTAACTTATTGAATCACTAATGACAAATTCTGAGGCGGTACTTTCTACAACTCATTCGTCCATTTTTGCAACTACTTGGCGAAAGAATGCTACCGTTATTCTTTTGTTGATTCCTATTGTTTCTATTTTGATTGCTTATGTGCTTTATCCTAACTTGCAAATTCTTATTCAGAGTTTGGTCAAAGACCATAAATTCACCTTCACTAATTACCAAGAGTTTTTCAGCATTAAACACAAAGCCAATTTAGAGGCTCTTTGGGGAAGTGTTTTTATTTCCTTTTTAACCGTGATTTTATCCGCAGTGGTGGGTGTGCCGCTGGCTTATCTGTTTACCCACTATAAATTCCCCGGTCGTTCCTTTTTTGCTTCCATAGCAGTTTTGCCGGTCGTAATGCCTCCTTTGGTGGGAGTTCTGGCTTTTTTGTTTCTTTTTGGTGAAAGCGGTATCCTTCCTCGAAGCTTACAAGCGCTTATGGGATTAAAGTCCGCCCCTTTTTACATCGAAGGCGTGACAGCGATTCTTGTGGTGCATAGTTACACCATGTATGTTTACTTTTTTCTATTTACCTCCGCAGCATTTCAAGAATTGGATGCTTCAATTTTGGAGGTGGCGGAGAATCTCGGTGCAGGTCGCTGGATGATATTACGAAAGGTGGTACTCCCGCTGTTGACGCCTGCTCTGGGAGGAGCCTCGCTATTGGTATTTATGACTTCCATGGCTTCCTTTAGCGCACCTTTTATATTTGCCGGTGAATTTAGAATTTTAAGCTTAGAAATTTTCAACAGTAAGTTAAATGGAGAAATGGATTTAGCCATTACTCAATCAGTGATCTTGGCCGTCATCTCGATATTATTTCTAATTATACTCCGCTGGTACTCCGAGCGCAGAACTTACGTTGGAGCCACAAAGGGGGTCCGGTTAGAACCCAAGTCTGTGGCCAGCGGCCTGGGTCGATTTCTAATGGGGGCTGTTGGCATATTTTGTGTAATTATATTGATCTTACCGCACCTAACAGTGCTGCTGATTTCTTTTGTAAAAAATGGTACCTGGACCTGGCAAACCCTTCCACCGGTTTACACCTTTGAAAATTATATTAGTCTATTTAATGACCCCAAAGTGATGGAGCCTATTTTCAACAGTATAAAAATGGCGATCCTGGCTACTGCGGCTAATTTAGGATTCGGGATGGCTGCCGCCTATCTGGTAATTCGCAAGAACTTTTATGGTAAAAAACTCATTGAGGTGCTGACGATGCTGCCCTGGGCGATTCCTGGTACCGTAATTGGCATAGGTTTGATTGTTACTTTTAATCGTCCTACTCCTTTCACGGCTGGACAAATTTTGGTGGGGACATTTTGGATTTTGCCGCTAGCCTATTTTATTCGAAATTTGCCTCTGGTCTTTCGGTCTACTTATGCCGCTCTGGAGCAGTTCAATCCTTTTCTGGAAGAATCGGCGCGAAATTTAGGAGCTTCGTGGTGGTTTTCTTTCCGAAAAGTTATACTGCCGCTTATTGCGCCTGCGGTAATTTCGGGCGCCCTGTTAGTATTTGTTTTGACTTTAGGAGAATTTGTTTCTTCAATTCTATTGTACACCTATTCAAACCGTCCTATTTCCGTGGAAATTATTTCACAACTGCGGATTTTCAATTTGGGTTCGGCTGCAGCCTATAGCGTATTTTTGATTGTTTTAATTGGTGTGGTTTTGGTGCTGTCTAATCGATTTTTAGGCATTCGGTCGGGACGGTTGGTTTTTTAATTAATTATTCTTAATAAATATTGCTTATCCAGACAGAATATTGTAGATTGTGAAAATTAACAGATGAACAAAATATAGATATCACAAACAAGTATGAAAAGAACCCCGCTTAAAATTTTATATCTGTTCATTTCAGTTAGTATCACAACAAATTTTTTGTTTAATGAGCTGATTGCTCAAAATGAAGTCGATTTACTCAAAGACAAAGGCTATCGGGCCCTCCACCAAGCTATTACAGATTTAAAGAGCGACTTCACCCTCATGAGCGTCGCTGCCCACCCGGATGACGAAGATCTCGAGACCCTCACTTACTACCGAAGAAAAGAGGGCGTGAAGACCGTTGTGGTGGTGGCAACTCGGGGTGAAGGTGGCCAGAACGAAATCAGGCCAGAACTATATCGAGACTTGGGTGTGATTCGAACATATGAGATGTGGCGGGCGGGGACCATCAGCGGGACCGAATATTATAATTTGAATCTAGAAGATTTTGGTTACTCGAAAACTGCCGAAGAGACCTTTGAAAAATGGGGCCATGAAGCGCCTTTGAGCCAATTAGTACATTTGATCAGAAAACTTCGGCCAGATGTCATAATTACCAACCACGACACCAATACCGGTCACGGCAATCACCAGGCCTTAGGTATATTAATTCGCGAGGCCTTTGTATTGGCTGGCGACCCAAACAAATTTCCAGAGCAATTTGAAAATGGATTAAGCGTTTGGAAGCCCAAGCGTCTCTTCCAGAGATTGTGGCATTCAGAAGGTGCAGAAGTTACCGTTCCCGTGGGTGATTTTGATCCAGTTTGGGGTGAATCGTATGCTCAAATGGCGGCTCGGGCCTTGAGTGAACACCGCTCGCAAGGCATGGAGCTTTTTGCTAAAAGAATCAAACGAGGCCCAAGGTTTACTTATTATAAGATAATAAATTCCATAGATGGTCAAGTGCTAAAAGGGAGTGATCTCTTTGCAGGTCTGCCTGATAGTTTTGAAGAAATTAAAGCAAATTACTCGTTGGACAAAATAAACCAGCTAAAAAATGTGCGGCTGCAGACTATTTCCAAATTTTTTAGCAACTCTTCTGAATTGAGAAGAGCGCTTGTTAATGAATTAGCTCTTTGGCACAAATTAGAGAATGATTTAGGAAAAATGAGCCAATTCTCTCATACAGTTAAGAAACAGATAAACAAACTAGAGAAAGCCATTTTCCATGCTTTGAGTTTGGATTTTAGCGTTCACCTCTCTGATAAAAAAGTCATTAGAGGGCAAAATGCCCAATTTAAGGCTGTATTATTTAATGGGGGAAATGAAGATGTCATTCTAAAATCGATAACACTGATACCCAGAAATCAATGGTTCGGAATGAAGGATATAAAATTGTCCAATAAATTATCTTATAACCAAAGCGATACAGCACTATTCAATTTTGGAATTCCAGATACCGCCAAGTATACGATCCCCAAAACAGTTGTTTTTTATCAGACTGAACATTGGGAGCCCTTGTTAAAAGCTTTGGTTGAATATGAGTATCGTGGCGTGTTGTTGCATGCCTGGACTGAAACCGATTTTGATATTGTGCCCAAACTTGAATTGAATTTAGAACCCTCTAAAACTGTAATTCCATTGAGTTTCATAGGATATAATAGATATTTTGTTGTGCAGATTACAAACAATATCCCGGACTCTGTTTCAGGTGAAATTAGTTTAAAATGGGTAGACTCTTCATCACTAAATGATAGTATTTTAATAACAAAATCATTCTCTCTGAAAAATGAGAATGAAGCCACCACGATCATGTTTGAAGTGCAAATCCCAACTAATTTTCAAATTGGAGATTACCAGCTCAAAGTTAATGCTAATTGTTCCAACAGTCGTGGTAATGAAATTCATCTTCAAACTAAAGGATTGGTACGTGTAATTGATGTTAAAACAATTTCTGATTTAAAGGTTGGCTTGATCAAAAGTTACGATAACACTTTACAAGATGCTTTAAATCAATTAGGTATAGAAAATAAACTTCTTACTTCCGAGATTCTACAATGGGGTGATCTATCTCGATTTGACACGATTATACTTGACATCCGAGCCTATTTAGTTAGAGAGGACTTGAGAAAAAACAATGCTCGAATTTTAGATTATGTAAAAAAGGGGGGTAATTTAATTGTTATGTACCAAAAGGTATTTGAGTGGAATCCGGAGTACGGGAATCCCCAGTGGGCGCCGTTTTCTTTGATATTATCTCGACAACGGGTAACTTACGAAGATGCACCAATCGAGATGCTCGCCCCGGAACACCCACTTTTTAATTACCCTAATAAAATAACCACGGCTGATTGGGATGGCTGGGTGCAGGAGCGGGGACTTTATTTTCCAAGTAAATGGGCCGCAGATTTTAAGCCGCTTCTTTCTATGTCTGACCCCAGAGAACCAGCCCTCATTGGAAGTTATTTGGCTGCAAACTTTGGAAAGGGAACTTATATTTTTACGAGTCTTGTATGGTACCGACAGCTCCGTGCTTTGGTGCCAGGGGCATATCGTAATTTAGCCAACATGGTTGGTTATGCAAAGGCCAAGCTAAATCAATGAGATTTTAGAGAATTTTTCAATTAAGCCTAACGCCACGAAATCGCAAGTATTATCAATTCAACAAAGGAGGAAAGGATTGTTCTATTGTTCCATTGTTCTACTGTTGGCCCTGACTAACAATTCAACAATGGAACAATGCAACAATCCCAATATATTATTCCGGGATATATGCAATTTCTTTGCAAAAAAAGCGAAGATTTGATTGTTAATACTATAATGACAGAAATCTCTAAAGTGCCTTTTTGTTTACTCAGCATTAATTTTTTACTTGATTTCTTACAATTTATTAATTATCTTAAATTAATAACTCGGTGCAAAGTACTAACGTCATAAATGTTATCCTTTATTTAAAGGACTTATCGACGAATCTACTCA
>JBHIAC010000179.1:0-5957 GCA_046758365.1 bacterium | reverse complement strand
TCTTAATGTCAATGAGGCCCACCCTCGCTCAGAAAACCGTCGAGGTGGAGGAAGATATGGGGGAGGAAAACGTGGTGGTGGGCGACGCTTCTAGGAATCGGCACCCTCACATAGGATACCGAGCACTTTGCAGTTGCAGAAAACAGGCATTTTGAAATCGCTAAGAAAATCTTGATTTCTCAAATCCATAGCGATAACCCCACAATTAGAAATAAGCCTTTGAATACATTAGCGCGCCTGAAGTTTTCACCTGAAATCTCGGTGCCGATTTTGCTCGAAGCATTAAATAGTACTGATAAAATCATTGAATCAAAAGCAATCGTCAAATTAGGTGAATTAATAGGGAGATAAATAAGCAATGCTAAACAAAAATTTTGGTAGAAATGCGAAATGTGTTCTTGCGGTGTCTTTGGTGTGCATTATGCATGTTGTTACATGCTCAGAAAAATCGTCACAGGAAAGTTCCAAAGAACAATCTAAAAAAACCACAGTTGATACGCTTAAAACCGATATCACAAATAAAGAAAAGCCAGAAGTAATAGAAAATACTGACACAGCCGAAAAGAAAACAGAAGATGATTTGGTTTCTGAATCCCCAAAAGCTTTAACCCAGCCGGCTTCTAAGCCAAGCGCAGCTAAAATGGTGCCTCTGGATATTAAGCTGCCTAAACCCATGTTTGTGGGTACGCCGCAAAATTTTAGGGTTGCCAAATTGGAGAAGCCCCTGGGCAGGCCGCGGCCGCCTTTTTTGGCTCCCGCTGGCACAAAAAATGTCGCCTTCAAAAAATCAATTGCCAGTACTGATGATGCGCCAATCATCGGTGAAATAGCCATGATTACTGATGGCGACAAGGAAGCAGCCGAGGGTAGTTATGTTGAACTTGGTCCCTTTTTACAACACATAACCATTGATCTTGGGGCAAAGCATGATATTTATGCAATTTTGTTCTGGCATTTTCATAAACAGGCCAGAGTTTACTTTGATGTGATTGTCCAGGTTGCCGATGATTCTGATTTCACTACAAACGTTCACACCCTTTTTAATAATGACCATGACAACTCTGCTGGTTTTGGTGTTGGCCAGGATCTGCACTACGTCGAAACCTCTGAGGGCAGACTTGTCGACGCCAAGGGTGTGCAAGCGCGCTATGTTCGACTATACAGTAACGGCAACACCAACAACGACTTAAACCATTATATCGAGGTCGAAGTTTACGGTAAACCCGTACGCTCAATGTGAGATGGTCCAGAAAAAGTCTCATTCTTATTTTGGCTGCAACAAGTGCTGCCCTAGCGCTTCGCCTGCCGCGATTGCAGCAGCGTCCTATGCACACAGACGAAGCTGTCCACGCTGTCAAGTTTGGTTCGTTGTTAGAGGAGGGATATTATCGATATGATAGCCACGAATTTCACGGTCCCACTCTTAACTATCTAACTTTGATTCCAGCGTGGTTTAGCTCCGCCAAAAACTTCACCGAAATCAGCGAGACTACCTTACGTATTGTGCCAGTTTTTTTTGGAGTTTTGCTGGTATTGATGCTTTTGTTGCTAACAGATGGTCTCGGTTGGCCTGCGGCGGTCATTGCCGCTTTACTGACGGCCGTCTCACCTGCAATGGTTTTCTACAGCCGCTACTACATTCAAGAAATGCTCATGGTCTGCTTCACCTTTGGAGTTATTGTTTCCGGTTACCGTTATACCCTGAACAAAAAAATCGTCTGGGCTGTATTCACTGGAATATTTCTGGGAATGATGCATGCGACCAAGGAAACATGTATTATTGCTTATGGTTCTATGCTGACGGCTCTCTTTCTAACACTTCTGCTGGGTCAGCGAAAGGATGGTTATGTTTTGAATCTAAGGGGGGCGTTAAAGCCCTGGCATGGAATCACAGCAGTTGCGACGGCCATCTTGGTTTCGGCTTTGCTTTACTCATCCTTCTTGACCAACCCTGGTGGGATATTGGATTCCGTACTCGCTTATAAAACCTATTTCACCCGTGCCGGTCATAATGATTTCCATATTCATCCCTGGTTTTATTATCTCAAAGTGCTTATTTTTTCAAAGTATGGTGGAGGGCCTGTATGGAGTGAGGCATTTATCATTATTTTAGCCGGGATAGGTTTTATGGTGGCAGTGAAGAGAAATAGTCTATCGGCTGTTGATTCTAATCTAATTCGATTTATTGCATTCTATACACTTATCATGACTGTAATATATTCCATAATTCCGTATAAGACGCCATGGAACTTATCGGAATTTGTGCATGGTATGATTCTGTTGGCCGGTGTTGGAGCAGTAGCAATAATCAAATATCAAACAAACAAGGTGACCCAGGTGCTCACCAGTTTACTGTTGCTTGCTGGGGCCTCCCACCTTACCTGGCAAACCTACCTGTCAAATTACAGGTATTTTGAGGATTCAACCAATCCCTACGTTTACGCGCATCCGGTTTCGGATATCTACCAAGTTGTTTCGCGAGTAGAAGAAATTGCAAGCGTCCATCCTGATGGACAAAATATGTATATTGAGGTTATTTTTCCAGAGGACGATTATTGGCCCCTTCCCTGGTATTTGCGTGCTTTTCCTAATGTGGGTTGGAGGAAAAAAGTTGATGAAAAAACACCGGCGGCGCCGGTTATCATTGCTTCCCCACGAGTAGAGCAGGACTTGATGAGGAAACTATATGAACTACCGCCACCAGGTGAAAGGAATCTGTATGTACCACTTTTTAACTCGTATATGGAATTACGCCCGAAAATAGAAATACGCGGTTATGTCAGAAAAGAGCTATGGGAAAAATTTCAGCATCGCAATAAACAACACAATATAAACCTAAATTGAGGGATTTTCGCCCACAGAAATGGAAATCCCACAGAATTATAAAAGCTTAAATGTGAAGTCAGGGGATGAGTGAAGAGAATAGTATTCTTTACGAAGAACTAAGCTACGAGGTACTTGGGTGGGATTTTGAAGCTTTCAAGACTCTTCTATGCGGAAGCTCATAGATACGACTATTGCTTCAGTGCGCAATGTCGACAAATCGTTAGGAGTAGCATACCATAGTAAAATATATCAAGCGGCTATAGGCGTGGAGTTAAAACGGAACCAATTGGATTACGACGATAATGTTCGCATCGACGCAAGAATTGAGAATATTCATTTCAGTCCTTTCGGGATTGATTTCTGGCTGGTTGAGAAATCACTGCTCCTGGGGATTCTTGCTGGAAAAGACAAACTACGAGTATACGATTTATTTCGCATGCGTTCCTATCTCAGGAAATTGAACCTCCGTCATGGCCTGATCGCTTACTGGAGCATCAAGAATCTTCAACTATATGGTATCTATGTACATTGAATGACTTCAAAAATTTCTATTCGTTCTAATTCAGTGGGATTTCTAATTCTGTGGGCGAATTCTCTGGCGTCAATTCAAATATCGTGTTCATATTGCTAATTTATTACGATTTCGTTCGAAGACAATGGAATTCAAGCTAAAACTATACAATGCCTAATTATTTTGACTTCAATCATTTTGACTTTAATCATTAAAAGGCTTCAAAATTTGCACCTTAGAAACTAAGGTGTAGGGAATTTTTAGGATAAAGAAAGATGAGTCATTCAACGCAAAATATTGGCATGATTAACACTATAGATTCGGTCACAGGTGCGCATCGATTTTCTCACAAAGCGATGGCTACTATTTATGAGATTTTAATAGTGCATGCGGATGCCAACTACGCTCAACAGGCGGCTTGCGAAGCTTTTTATGAACTTGATAGACTTGAGCAGGAGCTCAGCCAGTTCATCGAAAACAGTGATATCTCACGAATTAACAATCTTCAAGCAAAACAGTCTGTACGGATTGGGTTAGCGGCTTTCGAATGTCTGCAGCATAGCGCCCAAATGTACGAAGAAACGGATGGGGCTTTTGATATAACGATTGGGCCGCTTCTAAAGTGCTGGCTTAACGAAGATAAAACCATGCGCATCCCGTCTAAAGAAGAACTGGAGCTTGCGCTCCAGCACACCGGTATGAATCTTTTACAACTGGATGGTAACGAGCATACGGTCAAAGTTCATGCAAGCCCGGTACACGTAGATCTCGGCGGCATCGGCAAGGGGTATTCAGTAGATCAATTAGTAGAACTACTGCGTGACTGGGAGTTTGATACGGCGCTTATTCATGGCGGCACCAGTTCGGTATTTGCTCTTGGAGCGCCTCCCGGAACAAAAGGCTGGCCGCTTACTTTAAGCAGTCCGAGAGATTATAAACAGACCTTAGCGCGTCTGTATTTGCGAGATCAGGCCCTGAGCAGTTCAGGATTGCAAAAGGGGCAGCATATCATCGACCCGCGTACAGCCCGGCCGGTTAAGGGAAATCTTGCCTCCTGGGCTTGTGCCTCTAACGCCGCAACTGCCGATGCGCTTTCTACCGCTTTTATGATTATGACTCCGGATGAAGTGCAAGATTACTGTCTCCGAAATGAAGATGTTCAAGCCATGATCATCGTGCAAGATGAGAAAAATAATTCCGGCCATGAAAATGTTTTGAGCTTCGGATCGTGGATGAGATTCGAACGTAGAGTAGTGTAGAGTGAAAAGAGTAAAGCGGCTCTCCGCTCTATTCTTCACCCAATCTCAACCTTTTCATTTTGATGGTAAGAGTAAATCTGAAATGAGCAATAAGAATTAAAAGTCATAAAGGCGAGGGGAGGGTTAAAGAAGTGGTCTCTTTGAATGATGGATAGTAAGGATCACTATTGTGGCTTTTTTGTCATCAATCTTGTAAACAATACGATACTGTCCTTTGATAATTTCGCGTATAGTCTCGTCACCGTATTCAGGAACGGTGCGACCCATTCGCGGGAAGTCTGACAGTTTTGAAACAGATTTGCGAACACTAACGGACCACTTGCGAGCCGCCTGTGGTTTGTCATAAGCTATGAAGTTAACAATCTCAGCTAAATCGGCTTTGGCCATGGCCGAGAAAATGACTTTCATCGATTGTCAGCGGACTCAATGATTTCGTCAACAGCGTCAAAAGTTTCTTCAACAGAGTATACCCGGTTGCCTTTATAGTCTTCGAGTCCTTGTGCAACTTTACGCATGAACTCAATTTGGTCTTGCATTTCTTGAAATTTTTCAGCGTGCAGCAAAACAGCAGCACTTTTCCCATGCTGTGTTAAAACTATAGGCTTTTTATTCTCATTTAATTCTTTGATGTATTCTTTCATGTTATTTCTAAAATCAGTTAAGGGCCGAATGTTATTTACATCTAAATTTTCCATTTCATACTCCGTTGTTAGACTTTCAAATAATTATGTACATTCAAATGTACGCTATAAAAACATGAAATGCAAGCCCAATCTGATATTGACCTAAATCGGAGGTTTTGGATGTTAGTTATTATCAAAGAAAATTATGATGAAATGAGCAAAGAAGGAGCAAAGCGAGTGGCAAGTTTGATCAGAAGAAAACCGGATTGTGTACTGGGATTCGCCACCGGAAGTACACCGCTCGGGATGTATAAGGAATTGATTCGGATGCACAAGGAAGAAGGGTTAGACTTTTCAAAAATTGTTACATTTAATTTGGATGAATATGTCGGTTTGCCGCCTTCTCATGAACAAAGTTTCCACTACTTTATGTGGGAAAATTTGTTTAACCATATGAATCTATTTATTTAGACAGCTTTTCTATAATATTACAACACAAAGGTTGCACAACAATGCAAACTTTTCAAGGGTGAAGACCAAATAATAAGAAGCCACTGATTAATACGGATTGAACGGATAAAGAGAAGTTGAGTCTAAATATGAAAACAGAACTGTCGGTTTACTCATCAATTTCGGCAAAAGAAAGTGGAATATTCAAAACGCTTCATTTATTAAATCCGTGTTTTATCTGTACTACAAATCTGCAACACGTTGTTTTTTTAGCAAAGTTTTTTTATC
>JBHIAC010000178.1:0-6026 GCA_046758365.1 bacterium | reverse complement strand
CTGCCAGGCTATTTGAAAAGTCGGGTTATTTTGCCAAGGACTGGGATTCGAACCATTGGCTGTCAGACTGAGAGGCGGTCCCGGAGCAGTGACATCGTTTGCAGTAGTATCCACTGTTGTTTCTGTCTCTGCAATACCTAAAAAGGTTTCAATATTTCCCACATTGTCATGGGCGGCAGCTTCAAAGCCATAGGTTTGACCATGAGTACCTAGATATACTGCTGAAGTATCTTGGAAATTCGTCTTCCAATTCGTCCAGGCGCCACCATTGATTTGTAGTCTCACATCATATATCCCAGAAAGGCCTGAACCAGCACCATCCGTGCCCGTGCCTCCCCAACTTACCAAAAAACTCTCTTCGGCACTTATGGCTGGTGAGTTGGCCTGCGTACCTGTGGGAGGCGTCTTATCATATAATAGAGTAACAACACCATTGTTCTGAAAATCTACATTGCCTCGCAGGTCCACAAACCAAAGATAAAAATTCTGTCCATCCTCTTGGGTTGCGGTAATCTCAATAGAAGAACCTCCTGTCACAGAACCGGTGGTGTCAAAGTTGGCAACTGGCGGCTCTCCCAACTTGTAAAGCGCCTTGTCAATACCACTGGGATCGTCGGGCGCCTGCCAGGCTATTTGAAAAGTCGGGTTATTTTGCCAAGGACTGGGATTCGAACCACTGGCGGTTAGACTCAAGGGCGGCCCTGGGGCATTTACATCGTTGGCGGTAGTATCCACAAGTGTCACGGTTTCTGGGATTTGCGAAAAAACTTCAATATTTCCCACATTATCATGAGCGACAGCTTCAAACCCATAAGTCTGTCCATGAGTCCCCTGAAATGTGTCAAAAGTACCTGTAAAGTTGGTGCGCCAATCCTGCCATGCCCCGCCATCGATTTGCACCTTCACGTCATAAATGCCTGATAGGCCTGAACCATTACCATCGGTTGCTGTGTTTCCCCAGGTAACCACAAAACTCTCTTCTGAACTGGTATCTGGTGAACTAGCCTCAGTCCCCACCGGAGGCGTGCTGTCCAAAGCAATGTTAGAAGTGTCTTGAGCCAGGTTGCCAGCACTATCAAACACAGTTACGGTTAAGGGATATATTCCATCGGTCTTATCAGACAGATTTATTGTTACCTCGGCTATTTGATCAAAGCCACTTTGGATATTTTCAAGTAATTGAACCCCTCCTAATAAACCTAAATTGAATTCGGCCTTCTGAGCATATTGCTCGTCAAATTGCACACCGAAATTAATAGAGCTAATTTGATTTTGATTATACCAATTGGGTGGAAATACAGGGGTAGGAAGTAAAAGACTATCCAAATTGGGTGGTGAGGTATCTATAACAAAACTTTGAGGTGCGGATGGTGCCCCATATACAATACCATCCCATGCACTTACTCGCCACCAATAGAGACCATCTTGTAATGGAGTCGGTAATTCAAAGTAAACTGAATCGATGCCTTGAGCAACAGGCGGTGCTGGAACAAATCCTGTAATATCTTCCTTTGATTCAAATATTTGCAGCGGAGAGTTAAAATTGACATCTACGTCGACCTCTACTCGAAAATGAAGAGAGTCATCATCAGAGTCGGTAGGAACCAACCACCCAAGTTTAGGGGGCTGTGTCGAAGCGTTAAAAAAAGTACGATTGCTTGGTAAAATTAATATTGGAGCTTCTGGAGGTTGATTTACAATATCCATATTTTTAAGAATTTGAACATGATCTTCTCCCCAATAGGCGACTGCTAGGTCTAAATCGCCATCACCATCCAAATCACCTCCGTTAATGAACCGAGGAGAAAGTCCAACAGAATATGTTGAATCACTAATAAAATTTCCCATTCCAGTATTTAACAATAAGGACATGTCGTTGGATGTATAATTTCCCACAACCATATCCAAATCAAAATCACCGTCAAAATCTTTAGCCAGCACAGAACGGGGTTCGGTTCCAACTTGAAGGTTGTCATTTAACACAAAAGTACCGTCACTATTATTAAATAAAATCGATACATTATTATCAGTTCGATTGGTTACGGCCAGATCGATATTGCGGTCCTTATTAAAATCACCACCCGTTATAAAATGTGGACTATTACCAACATTGAAAGTTGTATCTGAGGCAAAAGTACCATCCCCATTACCAGCCAAAAAGGAAAAATTGTTATCACTCAAATTGGCAGTCACGATATCAAGAATACCATCATTATTAAAATCTCCTGCAAAACCGCTTCTAGGAAGTAATCCAACTGAAAAAGGCCCAACTTCAGTAAATGTAGTATCATTATTTATTAAAATAGTTACATCACTTGAAGCTCGATTTACCGTTGCCAAATCTAATTTTCCATCGCCATTAAAGTCCCCAGTTATAATGTAATTAAAATCAGTTCCTGTCACTGCAAGATTCTCTTTTAATAAAAAAGTTCCCTGCCCTTGATTAATTAGAAAGCTTACGGAGTTAGATGATTTATTTGCCGCCGCTATATCAATGTTACCATCTGAATTAAGATCAGAAGCTATAAGGGACCGGGATGTATTCATTACATCAATGGTATCAGAAATTTGAAAGGTTCCGCTTCCGTCATTTATAAGAATTTGAATATTGTTAGAGCCACTGTGAGAAACAGCGAAATCCAAATCCCTATCATTGTCGAAATCGGCAATAGTAATGGATTGTGGCCCACTTTCGACATTATACATCGAATCTGGTTGAAAAACACCTGAACCTCCAAGGCTTTGAATTAAGAATGACCATTGAAAGCTCGACAATAAAGGAACCCCATTCTCTCCCTTGATCTCTTTAGTTAAAATCGCATTTACTAATTCTCCTTCCTTAAAGGGCGTGGTAGGAACATAAGTAACAGTTTGAGTTACAGAATTATAAGTAAAAGTGCCAGTATGATAACCAGTGTGTTCACCATATACAATAAAAGTTTCTGGTAGAAACGTACTTGAATCCATGGCTTGATCAAACTGTACTGAAATGTTCACGGATGGATTATTTTGCGTGGAATACCTTGTAGGGTAAAAATCTATGATTTGAGGCGCATTAATGTTTTGAGCATTTAATTGAATATAGGATAACAGAACCCAAAATGCAGTTAAAAATATATTACATTTAAATCTCTTAGACATATTTAGCCTCTTTATATCAATTTTTACAGCCAATTTTCAAACAGGAATAAGTTTAATTATTAATGGATAATCAATGATGATAGGAAATTGTTTTTTGAGAATTGACTGGAGATAGTCATCATTGGCCTTCCATGGCTATTGATTTGTGAGTATTTTCCAATTAATCTACAACTGATTAAAATTTATTAATAAGAATCGAAAACGTTTGTTTTATAAGTATTTATTAATTATCTTTAATGAATTAAAATACTCGCATATTAACTGGTTTGCGGAAAATGATTTTGTTTGTCTGCATACAATATATTACTAAATAAATGACTTAATTTAAATACCCAACAACAAGGAGTATATATGCAAGCAATCAACGGCGGTGTACAAGTAGCTCAAGTACTAAAAAAAGAAGGCGTGACCCACCTTTTTACCCTTTGCGGTGGCCACATCGCTCCAATCTATTTAGCGGCTGGACAATTAGGCATTCGAGTGATTGACGTTCGGCACGAGCAGGCAGCAGCGCACGCCGCAGATGCTTGGGCGCGAATTACCCGACATTTAGGCGTGGCCGTAGTAACCGCAGGCCCTGGCGTTACTGATGCCGTAACGGGTGTAGCTAATGCCTATTTTGCCGATAGCCCAGTACTTCTTCTTGCTGGCAGCGCTCCCGTACAGGAATTGGATCGCGGCGCTCTCCAGGAGATGAACCAGTTGGATCTGTTTAAACCCATTACTAAATGGGCTAAGGTGGTGACCAACCCCAAAAGAATCGGAGAGTACACCGCCACAGCTATTCGAGAAGCTCTTTCCAACAAACCAGGGCCTGTTTACTTGGAACTACCCATTGACATTTTGATGAAAAATTTCGAACCCACAGATTTAACATATTTTGCACCTTATCGGGTCGATAGCTGCTCCAGGCCAGATTCAAATAGCCTTGAAGCGACAGCAGCGATTCTCCAAGAGAGCAAACGACCTGTGGTAATCGGCGGCAGCAATGTTTACTGGGACCAGGCAGAGGCCTCCTTGCAAGAATTCATTACCAAACTGAACAGTCCGGTTTATCTCAATGGTCTGGGTCGTGGCTGTATACCATCCAATCATATCAACTTTTTTAACTTATCTCGACGAAAAGCCTTGGCAGAGGCAGACGCCATCGTGGTTATTGGCACACCACTGGATTTTCGGCTGGGGTATGGCAAGTTTAACAAATCCGCTAAAGTCATCTTGATTGACAAAGATGCCTCCCATATAGGGAAAAATCGGCCCGTGCACGTAGGCGTTGTAGGAAATATAAAATTATCACTAGAAGAATTAACTGGAATACTCCCAGGAACACCTGAACGGTCTGCCTGGTTCGAAACTTTAACCGAGGAGGAAACAAAACGTCGAACCAAAATTGAAGCCCTCTGTAAATCCGATAAGAAGCCGATTAACCACTACCGTCTGTGCCAGGCTATCGCTGATTTTGTGGATGACGACACCATTGTAGTCGGTGATGGCGGCGATATCGTGGCTTGCGGCGCAAAAGTTATCCCGGTTAATAAGCCTGGTAATTGGATGGACCCGGGTCCCTTTGGCTGCCTTGGAGTGGGTCCTTCTTTCGCCATCGCAGCCAAGTTAGCCCATCCAGAAAAAAAGGTGCTGATCTTGCATGGGGACGGCAGTTTCGGACTCAATGGCATGGAAT
Organism: bacterium; assembly: GCA_046758365.1. Lineage (GTDB taxonomy): Bacteria > Zhuqueibacterota > Zhuqueibacteria > Oceanimicrobiales > Oceanimicrobiaceae > JBHIAC01. Next base: position 1,204 of record JBHIAC010000178.1, on the reverse strand, counting down.
TCGATACCGCTATTCGACACAACATTCCCATCGTCTCTATCATTGGCAATGATGCTGGCTGGGGGCAGATTCGCAATCCACAAGTGGCCATTTTAGGAAAACAAGCCTCTTTAGCCACAGATTTAGCCTTAACTCATTACGAAAAAATTGTGCAGGCTTTGGGCGGTTACGGAGAATTTGTGACCGAACCCAAGGAAATCGTCCCGGCATTAGAACGCGCCTTTCATTCAGGAGTAGCAGCAGGCATTAATGTAGCCATCGACCCGACCACTTTGCGGGGAGAGGTAAATATTATGCGGGGATTGAGTATTTAATTTTGTAAAATTATTTATAATGAAGTATTTGAAAAAGTTTAAACTGGGTTACAATAGATCCCATTTGTGTGTTATTAAGATGTAAATTCAAATATTTCTATTTTTACCGATTTACGAGGCTTGTTTTCACTATGAAGCATTTTTCGAATTTTTTCGGTCGTTTCTCTACTGAAAGTAGCTTCACCGCAGCGTTCACATACTAAGGTAGGAATATTTTCCACCAGAACATGTTTACCGTGGATCTCAAAAATTTCTGACACCAATTCCTTGTTGGCCTTCGTTCCGCGGCATACATGACATCTAAACATGGTTACCTCCGTTTGGAAAAATTTTGCCATTTGTTTGGATAAGGTTCATAAAGAGTAATAATTTTTACCAGGTCTGAATCTACATAGGATATCTGCAAATGCAGGGGGCGCCCAGCCTTTGTGAATCCCAAAAGCAAACAACTGCGAGAATACTTGTCATCAGGATAGTCTTCAATAATTTTTGCGTTCTCCCCTGCTTCTTTGATTTCTTGTTCACTGATGTTTCTCACAACCGCTCTTTTAAATGCATGTCGGCTAAATTCAAATTCTCCTAAAGATAATTGCAGACATATTTTCTCAATTGTCTTCAAATACCGCCTTTCCCATTTATTGGGCTACATTGATAAAATTCACTTAAACTTCTTTTAATATAGAAAATTAATTATGTAATGTAAACATTTTTTTGTCAGTCTCAAAAGGGATTTGGATTTTTCTTAACAGTCTTTGCACCTTAACAATAAAATCGTTGCACAATGGGCAAAGATTTTAAAAGACAAAATAATGGTAGACAAAATGATTAAGAAAAAAATTCAAAATTCAAATTTTTAATTGTTTTGTCCTCAATCGTTTTGCCTTTTTGGT
>JBHIAC010000177.1:0-6060 GCA_046758365.1 bacterium | reverse complement strand
CGAAAATTTAGTAGTTGAAAAAGTATACAAAACTATGTATATTTTTATCCTAGCGCAGTGGAGCCACAATTCAATTAAAGCAATAGCTAGGAATTCTAACTCAAGCCAACAGATAGAAACAACCCAGCGGATGGAAAAGCTAAAAAATATCCGTTGGAAGTATATTTTGGGAGTAATTCTTTTGCACAAAAAACAAAGATTTGTTTGATAATACTATAAATTCTAATATTAATTTCTGAGAATTACCATGAGGCTAAGCATTAATAGATTACTAAAATTCAATATACGGGGCAAATTGGCCATTGCATTTGCAGGATTGTCCATTCTTCCTGTAATGGTGGTGGGCATTTTGGGGATTGCGTCCAACATACAATCACTGCGCCAGATAGCCATCGAAAATTTGCACTACGATTTGCTTACTATCAAAGAACGACTGGATGCTTTTTTCCAGGGTATGGAAGATAATATTCACTTTCTTACCACTTCCGCTTCTTTTCAACGTTTTATCGATGGGGTTAACAAGCATGACGGCCGAACGATTTCGCTCGCAACGGCGGAATTACTACCTGAATGGATGGATTTTGCTCAGCGCAAAGCGATTTTTTATCAAATTAAATTTATTGACCGAGAGGGTAATGAGATATTTGCTATCGAGCACCGCCAGGGACAGTACAGCGTGTTACCGGCAGAGGAATTGAACAAAACTGGTACGTATTTCTACCTTTACCTTGCCCATGAAATTCCACCCAACAAGGCCACTTTCATTCCTATTGAACTTAAAAGCAGTAAATCAGGGGAATTACTTCCGGCGATTAGCTGTATCTACCTTGTCTATGCACCGGAATTTTCTGGAATTCTTATCTTTCAGATCTACGCGCAAAGTTTTTTCAAGATTGTAGAACAGGCAACACCGCAAATTCCGTCAGGTACGGTAATGTTGGTAAACGCTGATGGTTATTATCTCTACCACTCAGAAAAAAAGAAAGATTGGAACCAACTTTTAGCAACGAAGGAAATTCTGAATCTGAAATCAGATTATGGGGAGAAGATAGCCCCGCACCTGCTCTCTCGATCATCGAATCCAATCTATGAAATAGATGGAGAATTAGTCGCCCATGCCCCACTTTTTAGTGATCGAATGAGATTAGACTATAAGTACACAATTTTAAAAAGTGTTTCTAAGGCAGAGATATTCGCATCTGTGGGTTCGTTCAAAAGACTTTTCGTCGGTTTATTAGGATTCTTTTTGTTGGCCTCGCTTATTTTAGCCTACCTGGCGACACGACAATTTACTGGACCCATTCAAAGATTAAAACGGGAGGCTGAGGTTATTGCCAAGGGAGAGTATCATGGCCGAGTCGATGTACACACGTATGACGAGATTGAAGAACTGGCACATCAATTTAACATCATGGCGAAATCGTTAGAACAGCGTGAAGCAGAAATTGCCCAACACCGGAAGCATTTAGAGCAAATGGTGCAGGCTCGAACAAGAGAATTAGAAAAAGAAAAAAACAAATTGCAGGTTATTTTAGACCATGTCCCTAGTGGTTTAATTTTGGTGGATAAAGATTTCAATATCCTTTCAGCCAGTGCTGCCATAAAGTCTATCATTGGGAAGCCATTAGAAAAGGTCATCGGTTGTCTATGCTACGAGATCACCGGATGTACCAAAGACCGTTCAATTTGCCCAATCCAAAGAGTATTTTGTTCAGGCAAAATGGAATCCCAGTTTTTACACCGGGTGGGTCCAGATGGTGAAGAGCGATACTTAGAGCAAACTGCCGTACCACTGAAAAAAGATGGACGTGTAGAAACGGTTTTGGAGATTATTACCGATGTAACCGAACGCAAACGACTTCAGGACCAACTGGTTCGTTCTGAAAAGCTGGCGACCACCGGGGAAATAGCTGCAGTTATTGCCCATGAAGTGCGCAACTCCCTGACTTCTGTACGCATGATTATGCAGCTATTAAACGAAACAGAGCGTTTGAATGTTTCTGACCATGAATCTCTCGAAGTGGCACTTGACTCTTTGAGTCGTATGGAAAACGTGGTCGCCGATCTGCTGCAGTTAGCTCGTCCGGCACAACTTGAAAAGAAACTGGAAAGTATAAATGACATTTTACAAGATAGTATTGAATTTGTCGAACACCAAATCAGCGGTAAGGGAATCGAGTTGGACGTCAAGCTTGAGCCGGGTTTGCCAGATATTGAGCTAGATCGTGAACACTTAAAAGAGGCAATGGTCAATTTGATATTGAATGCATCACAGGCCATTGAAATAAGCGGGAGTATCTGTATACATTCAAGGTTGAACACTTTGAATAAAACACTTCGTGATTTGGGCGAAGTAAGGGTTGCTGCGGAAGAAAATGTGGTGGTGGGCGTACAGGAAGTTGTGCTTGAGAAAGGAAGACAGGTGGTGCGGGTTGAGGTCCGGGATTCAGGCTGCGGAATTCCTGAAGAGCATTTGAAGCGCATTTTTGACCCCTTTTTTACCACAAAAGTAAATGGAACCGGATTAGGGCTCTCATTTGTCAAGCGAGTGGTCAACGAGCATGGCGGTATTGTGACAGCCGAGAGTCAATTAGGAAAGGGAAGTTGTTTTACTATTTATATTCCCGTATAGGACAGAGCTTTAATTATGTTCTTAAGTTTTTCTATTGTATTGTCAATCAAATCTTTGTTTTTTTGCAAAAAAATTACTACCAAAATATACTTTATTAATATAGCTGATATTAGCTAAAACTGTTATGATGTACGCTAAATGAGTAAGACCAAGATATTAATCGCGGACGATGATAAGAACATTCAATTCGCTTTTCGAAAAACTTTTGAAAAGGATGGGTTTGCTGTTATCACTGCCACCACTGCTAGCGATGCACTGGAAATGTTAGAGTATGAGAGACCAGCACTCGTGTTCATGGATATTGCCATGCCTAAGAAATCAGGCCTTGACGCACTAAAAGAAATTAAAGAAAAAGGAATCCATGTTCCAGTGATCGTTATTACTGGCTTTGGTACTATGCAGACGGCCGTACAGGCTGTCCAGCTCGGGGCCTACGAGTATCTAACCAAGCCGTTAGACGTAGACAAAGTGCGTGTGGTTGCACTTCGAGCCTTGGAGATGGTGCGGCTTCGCAGAGAAGTAGAAGAGCTGAAGGCTAAACTCAGCCATCCTATCCAGGAATACGACCTCATCGGTAATGACCCTAAGATGCAGGAAGTCTACAAGACTATTGGGGCCATCACGACAACCCCCAATACCACAAATGTATTGATTGTTGGTGAAAGTGGTACTGGTAAGGAGTTAGTTGCCCGAGCTATTCACAATAGTGGTGCCTTTGCTTCGGAACCTTTTATTGCAATCAACTGTACGGTATTGCCTGAAACCTTGTTAGAAAGTGAACTTTTCGGGCATGAGAAAGGCGCTTTTACCGGGGCGGACAAACAAAAGTTGGGTAAATTTGAAATTGCGGAGCAAGGTACGATCTATTTGGACGAGATCGGGGATATGTCGTCCAACCTCCAACAGAAGCTTCTGCGGGTGTTACAAGAACGTGTATTCGAACGACTGGGAGGGCATGGGCTCATCGAAGTAAAAGCCCGTTTCATCGCTTCCACTAACCAGGATTTAGAAAGAGAAATTCGTTTGGGATATTTCCGAGAGGATCTTTATTTCCGATTGAATGTGATAAACATAAAATTACCTTCTCTACGAGAGAGACGTGGGGACATTCCTATCTTGGCTAATCATTTTCTATCTAAATACAACCAGCAGCTTAACAAAAATGTGCAAATCATCTCAGATGATGTAATGCAGATGTTGAAAGCATATTCTTTCCCAGGCAATGTTCGGGAATTGGAAAATGCGATAGAGCATGGTGTGGCCATTGAAAAGGCAGAAATACTATTACTCGATTCTATGCCTGAGAAACTGAAAACAACCCCTAAGAATCTTTCTTTCGATATTCCCATCACGAGTCCTATCTTGTGCCGAGCCCGCCGTGACCTCATTGAAGCTTTTGAAAAAAAATTTCTAATAGAGCGTTTGCGTGCTCATAAAGGAAACGTAACCGCTGCTGCCAAAGAAGCTAAAATACAGCGCCAAAGCTTTCAACGTCTAATGAAAAAATATGACATTGATTCCAGTGAATTTAGGTAACAAGAAGGGGTGCCACTTTATAAGTGGCATAGTGTAGCCAAAAAGGTGACACTCTTTTAACTTTTGTAAGTATTATTTCTTTTTATTAGAAGTAGTAACTCCTAAAATATAAATTATTTACCCACCGGCCTGCGCTTTTGTTTCTTCATGGCACATCTTTTGAATAATTACAAAACAATTACACCAAAATTACGACAGCGAATTCGTTAAAATATTTTTATGCACGAATTCTTTCTTGATATAAGATAGTTGTCGTGATTCACTTGTTCCTTAACATTAGGGAAGCAGACCAAAAATGTCACCGTAATGGCTGGCGGTACCGTAGAAACCAATTTTGAATTTCCTACAGAAACTGCTGGCAAGGCAAAAGAATGATACATTAAATCTCCAAACGAACTGGAAAAGGAGAACGAGTTGAGGGGGTGCCACTTTTGAGGTGGCATGGTGTCACCGGAATAGTTGCGTTTTATTGTTTTTATTAGAAATTTATTCCTTCAAGTTAGAAGTAGTATCTCTAATAAAACTTACCACTTATATACAATCACGTGATTTTTATTTTTTCGTGGTACATTTTTTGAAAATGTTTAAAGTATACTAAGAAACAAATTTTACATCTATAACAAAATAGGAGGAAAGGTAATGAAAAAAACAATTTTAATTGGTTTAAGCTTTGCATTTTTGTGGATCATAATTGTTTCATTTAAAAATGCCCAAGCCATCCCTGTCTGGGCTCGAAAGTATAAAACCAGTTGCGCCACGTGCCATTATGCATATCCCAAATTGAACGGATTTGGGAAAGCTTTCAAAAATAATGGTTACCGTTACCCAGGGGGAGACGAAAATTACCGCAAAGAAGAACCTGTAAGTCTGGGCTCAGAAAGTTACAAGAAAGTGTGGCCCGATGCGATTTGGCCTTCGGATTTTCCAGGGTCCTTACCGATTGCGATTCAACCGGTAGGACGTTTCAATTTTAAGCCCGATGGCGACATCAAATCAGAATTTGAATTTCCTCATGAATTGGAAATCCTTTATGGTGGGATATTGGGGGAGAATGCTTCTTTCATTGGTGAAATTGAAATTGAAAATGAAGACAATGAAATCGAATTAGCCTTTCCTTTTACATTTCAATGGGATTTCAATCCTAAATGGCACATTCAGGCAGGAACTGTGAATCCGGACCCCACACCGGATCATCACCGGCTCACCCGTAATCACTACAATGTTGCCAGTTTTCGCAGTCGCAATCGCTGGCGTTTCAGAGACCAGCATACTGGCATCGAACTCTGGGGTACGAATAATGGCCCGAATGGACGAGGGGGGTATCGGTTTCAGGTGGGTGTCGTCAATGGTCAAGGGATAAGTGACCTCAATAGCGACAAAGATTTTTATGCCATCTTTACTTATAAAATCGGAGGTCTTGGTCAGATTGGCGGGACCGAAGGTGGGGCAAGTCAAACCTCGGCTTTCTATGTGGACAATAATCTGACCTTAGGGGGCTATGTTTACAAAGGCACGGCCACAGATGCGGCCGGAGTGAACGAGGATTTTACGGTGGCTGGCGGTACGGTTGAGTGGTGGTACAATCGTTTCATCCTGAATGGTAATGCGATTTACATGCACTCGGAATTGCCAGATACGCCCGACAGGAATTCCTTTGTCTCCTATGCTCAGGGGAACTATGTCATCTATCCCTGGCTCATCGGCCTACTCAGATTTGAATTTACCGATAAAGACGTGGATGATACCGCAGACCCACAGACATTTTTGATACCTGCTATGACTGTGGTATTACGAGCGAATGTTCGTCTGACCGCTGAATATTTTCGACCTTTAAATGATATCAATAAAAATAATGACCTATTTGACCTCCAACTTCAATTTGGTTTTTAAAA
>JBHIAC010000176.1:0-6239 GCA_046758365.1 bacterium | reverse complement strand
CCTCTTCTTTTAATTCAATGCCTATCATTAAGCCTAAGTTTCTTATCTCCCTAACTTTACCTAAGTTGTGTCTTTTAAATTGTGAAATGAAGTACTCTCCTTTTTCTTTCGCTTGTTGCTCCAATTTATGTTGAAGCATGTAATCGATAGCTGCAATGGCGGCGGCGCAGGACAAAGGATTACCGCCGAAGGTGGAGCCATGTTTACCCACCTCTAACTCTATTTTATCCGAGCATAAAACCGCGCCCATGGGTAATCCACCGGCCATGGATTTTGCCAGGCAAAGTAGATCAGGTTCTAAGTTGAAATAATTGCAGGCAAATATTTTTCCGGTTCTACAAAATCCAGATTGGACTTCATCGACTATTAAGAAAATCCCTTTTTTATCGCATAATTCTCTAACTTTGAGGAAGTATTCTTCTTTTCCGATATTCACCCCACCTTCACCTTGTACAATTTCTAACAGAATGCCTGCTGTATTTTTATTTATTTTTTCTTTTAATTTTTCAAAATTGTTAAATGGTACAAAGTTAAATCCGGGCAGTAAAGGTTTAAAGTCATCTCTGTATTTGGGATTGAATGTTGCGCTTAAGGAGCCTAATGTTCTGCCGTGGAATCCTCTCATAGCGCAGATAAATTCTGTCTTTCTTGTGCTATATCTTGTAAATTTGATCGCGGCCTCGATACTTTCAGTGCCTGAATTGCATAAGAAAGCTTTATTCAAGTTTTTAGGGGCTATTTTTACCAATTTTTCAAGAAGAAGTGCTCTGGTGTCATTATAAAATAAATTTGAACACGTGATTATTTTTTGTGCTTGTTCTTGTATGGCGGCTATTATTTTTTCATTTCCATGCCCCAAGTTAGCTACGCCATGACCTGCAACGCAGTCTATATATTCTTTACCTTGTTCATCCCAAACACGGGCATTTTTACCACTGATTAAAACTAGGTCTCTTTTTGGATAAACATTAATTTGATATTTACTCTCTAAGTCTATAAAATTTGTCATTGTATTATTGTTCCTTTTCCATCTAAAACATCCTTTAAAAGTAGGTATAAAAATAATAAAAAGACAACCTATTCTCAAGCAATATTTAATCATTGATTTCGGATGGAGTCAACTTGAATGAAGTAGCAACGATATGCAATTAAATAAAAAACCGCTGCCAAGAGTTAATGCTAAAGCTCTTACTAGCAGCGGCTGTCCCGGATGCGGATAACAACTTTTTAAGATTTATTCGCTTACATAGACTAATTTAAATCCTAAAATTTTTACACTTTCTGGCCCATCAATAGGCCCATTGAGAAATTGCGGATAGATATTTGCAATTTTGGCGTAGTGATAAACTTCAATAACATGAGTCTCTGCTGTAAGATAGAAAATACCACTCTCTTGTGAGGCTGTATGTGGCTCTCCTGGTTCATCAGGGACTACTTTGTAGATGCCAGCGTTAGGGTTTTGAGGTGCACGTACCTGTCCTAATTCATCTCGATCAAGTAAATAATAACTCTCGTTCAATTGCGAATCACCGCTGTTGTACCACACTTCAGCGAAGATTCGATACTTGCCTGGAATTTCGACGTTAATAGTTGCAGCATTTTTATCTACATAACCCGATTCTCCTCTATCAGCTCGGACCCCGACTTGCGCTGGCACGATGATGTCATTAACAGCATTAACATTGGGTTCAACCACTTCTATGGTATCCGCTGCTGATACATAACCAGCTTGATTAATAGCCGTTGCTGAAACAATTCTGATACCTGGCGAGGAAAAGCTAATTTCAATGCTGCCCTGCAAATCCGCATTATCGACATAATCTACAATCACATAATCTGCATTTTGCGAATACCATGAAATGGTAGCAATAGAATCTACCGTAATCAATTTTGTAGTGGAGAGAACAATAACTGGCAGAATTGGCTCAGGGGCCTCCTTTACAAATACCGAATCTTGACGAATGGTGATCAAATTTTCTTCACCAAAGGCCGTGGCTGTAAAGACTTTCTTTCCGGGATTAGCAAAATAAACTTCCTCATAACCGATGGGTCCGCGAACTCCAACGCCTTGATCAATAACAACTTGATATCCATCAGATTGCCATTGAATGGGTACAGGTTCACTAAATTGTACAGTATCTAGAATAACCGAAAAATCTAAACTGGGTGGGGTGGTAGTCTTAGTAACAATATAAACTGAATCCTTGCGCTCAGTAGTGAAATTGTTTTCACCATACGCTGTGGCCGTAAAAACTTTTAAGCCTGGGGCAGAACAAACAATTTTCTCAGAGCCGTTTGGTCCCCGAACCCCTATACCTTGATCGATGATGACTTGATAACCGTTAGATTGCCAGCTTAAATTAATCGATTCACCCAATTGAACCGTATCTTCAGCAATCCTAAAAACTAAAGATGGCGCTTCACTTTCAGGAGGGAATAGCTCTAAATTAACCACCGTCGCTTCACCGGCTATGACCTCCACAGCTTTTACAACTTTTGGAAATTTCTCTTTTTCGCCCGAGACGAAATAAGGACCAGCAGGTAGAAGGTGGGAAGATTCTCGTTCCTCTGTTTGGACTACAATATTTTCATTTACATCTTTTACCATAACTACTGCGGAATCCTGATTAATCGTAATCACTAACTCACCTTCACTCGAGGGTATTGGAACTAAAATAGCTTCGATATTATGGGATTGCCCTTTTTCAATAAATATCTGTTCGGTATAAAACTGAAAGCCTTCTTTCATTACTCTCAGGGCATGAAATCCGCTTTGAACCTCTTCATTTTTATAAGGCGTGTTTCCTGCTAATTTACCGTCTAAATAAACCTGTGCTGAATCTATACTTTCGCCATTGGATTGTATAGCAGTTACTAACAGAGTTGAAAGCGGTTCGGGCGCAAGAGGTAATTGGGATTTACTACACCCAATTATTAATAGCGAAAGAATTAGCCATAGCTTCTTCATAGTCAAACCTCCATGTTTGACTCGATTTATAAGAGCAGTATTTCTAAAATTCATATTAGAAAATCTGAACTAAAATCAGATTGATTCAATTAACGTTAAAGTTTATAACGATTGTACTTCCTAAATGCCAGTGAGCGCCCTTAAGCAATGAATCAACATTTGAATATGTGAGCGTCGGGTTGAGCTCAATAATTCCATGGGTCAAAACGATACCGACGGCTGCACCAGTAGTCTTTAAGGCCCAGCTATCGGTCTCAGTAAAAAATTTCCAACCACGAAATCCACCGACGGTGATTCCGTAACGTTCTGATTTCATATATTTTATTCCGGTATAAACAAATGACTCCGCTTGATTGCCATTGGGCGTAGAAATATGCCAAGGGGTCACACCTCCCTGAATAACCAGTGCCGTCTTTCCAGTAATAATGCTTAAAGCAAGGGAGGGAGATAATATGCTGCCATTGGAACCTGACTGCCAGCTCCAGATACCAGCCTGCAAACGCCAGTTGAAATTGTGGCCTTTTTTGACGGCAATTTTCGTGTGATCATTTTTACTGTTTGTGCCATTTGTCCCGTGTTCGGGCTTCAAAGTCTGCAAATCGCTTTTAACTTTTTCAAATTCTCGACTCAAATTTTCATTCGGTTGATTAAGCTGGTTCAATTCCATAGTATATCTTTCTTGATTTATATATTTAGACCAGAGCACCTTGACGCCTGCAATATTTTCATGTGTCACACCTACATTACCGTGGCCATATCTCGCTCTCAGAGCGCGGGCACGGCCAAGTCTTTTGGCATCGTTCCAGGCCTCTGAAATATTATCATGGACATAATGGCCATGCATCTTCCACTTTAAAGTATCTGCAGCACCAAGAAAAGTCACCTCTATATTTTCATCCTGCATTAAACTATCTAAAATCAGTAGAGTTTTTTTATCAATTAGTGGATCATTGAGGTCGGAACTTCCTGGACTAAATGTCTTTATCCAAAAAACTCCCGAGGTTTGAGCTAAGACTGTACTGAATAGTCCAAGAGTCAAATTAAATACTGATATATATATAAGCTTTTTCATATTATCACCTTCCTTAAATTATATTTAAAACGTCTTCCATGACTCTACATTTTTGTACAATTGCAATTTTTGTGCCACAATTTTGATAATAAGTTAAGTACAATATTTACAATAAGAAATGAACTTCTCAGAAATATTCTAATATTGTACATTTTAGTTTGCGATAGTACTACATGTCTATTTTGATACAATAACTTAGTTTTAAAATTTACTCAAAAGTGTGTAAATCTATCATAATTTCATTCAATTATTAGTAGAATTTATTTGAATTTTCATTTAATATTTTTTAAATTTGTTTTTTATAAATTTGAACAATTTATTCCCCTCCAATTAAATTTTGTTAACAACACTGGCTTTTATGGAAAAAATTATTATATTAAGAACAAGGAGACTTTAAAAACTATATAGAAAATATTTAATCTTTAACCAATTTAGGAACAATATTATGAATACTATCCTCATAGCTGACGATGAACAAACCTTTTTGGACTTTATGGTCCGTCTCCTTCAGAAAGATCATCGACTCTTAATAGCCAGAAATTGGAACGAAGTCTTAGAGAAATTTGAATCGAACCTTTGGCGGTTAAATGCGTCCATTTTGGACGTGAATATGCCTGGCCTCAGTGTTGATCCCTATGCCATGGTAGATAAACTTCTTAAATCCAACCCCACGGTTCCCATGATAATCATTTCAGGACAGGATATTGTGTTAAGGCATGAATTTCTTAAGATGGGTGTATTTCAATATCATGGCAAACCTATTGATATGATGGACCTGAAACTCACCATTCAAAGCGCATTGGAATATAATCGCGTTTTAAGAAGGCTTGAGAATTATGACAAAGTTGTGCGGGATGAAGTTATATTCTACCAAAGATTGTTAAATATTAATTTGAATGATGTACGGGAGCGAATTGAAAGTCACGATGCCTCAACAAAGAAAACTCCTATTTTAATTCGTTCCGAACCTGGAACCAGACCAAATATGTTAGCAAAAATCATCAGCAAAGAAATAGATGGTAAGCTCTTTTTTTATAAAGTCTGCAGTGAATCGCTAAAAAACATTATTCCCCATAATTTACAAAATGGCGACACTCTATATTTAGAAGGTATAGAACATTTGGAGCGAGATGAGCAAGTTTTTCTCCTTCAAGCTGTTAAGGATAAAAAGTCAGATAATGGCTTTACCGACAATAATTTACCACAATTTCGACTTATTGCATCAATTTCTACACAACTAGATAATGAATTGATGACTAATCCAGAACTTTCACAATTAGTAGACCTTTTGGCAGAAATTGAATTTCGAATTGAACCCTTGCGTTACAGGAAGCATGAATTAAAGAATATAATCTCTTTAGTTTTTGATAGAAAGAAAAAAGAAAATTTTGCAAAACCGCACTCGATATCTGAGGATCTTTACACTCTTTTCATAGATTACAACTGGCCTTTAAATTATATCGAGCTGGATATAATCATTGAAAGTTTACTTTTAACTTGTTCAGATACGATTCTTTTACCCAAACATCTTCATCAATTGGATTTCTCGGATATCGCTAATTCTAAATATCCAACATTGGATGATATGGTAGATGAGCATATTAAAAAGGCCCTTAGATTAACCATGGGCAACAAATCCAGGGCAGCAAAAATGCTAGGGATTACTCCAAAAACACTTTATTCTCGAATTAGACATTAATCGGGAATCAGGAATATTTCATTCAGAGATTTGTATTTTAAACACCAGACTATACCATCCAATTAAACGGATTGATATTTATCTGCCCTTCTATTTTAACAACTACAATGCTTTTGAATTACCTCTCCCCATCAGCATTAAAATAAATCTTGAGTAACCTGCAAAAAGGTAATTTACCTAAAAGCTGCCCTTCTTACTTTATATAAATTAAGTTGATTATTAATGAGTTATATAAATATATCAAATAGATATTTAATAAAAATAAATAGAATGAAGAAGAAATTAATGGACAAATAATTGAAAATACCGGCGGTGAAGTTCTTTATTTAACACCAAAGATTAAGTTTATGCTTTCCCCTAACATTATTTAAATCTTGATTATTTGGTTAATATTTTTTATTTTAAGTAACAGAAACTAGCCAGGATGTTTCCCTGAGAGTAATTTTTAATCCAATACAACCCATGTCAACACAAGAGCTTAACCCTGAAAAAACCATTCG
>JBHIAC010000175.1:0-6380 GCA_046758365.1 bacterium | reverse complement strand
TCCCGCTAAAAACATGCGGGAATGACAATAGAAAGGAAAAAGTGTACGGTAGTGAAATTAAAATTTAACAAGCATCTTAAATCAAAATTATTTTTGAGGGATATTAAAATTATTTCACTATTTTAGAGCACGGGAGGGAAACGGAATGGAGAGTCATAAATTGCGGCATTTGGCTTATTTAGTAATCCGTCTTGCTTTAGGTGTCATCCTTTTTGCCCACGGCAGCCAAAAGCTTTTCGGCTGGTTTGGCGGCGCTGGCTTGCAAAGTACGCTTGAATTTTTTAGTAAAAATTTAGGTATTCCACCGCTTTTGTCCATTCTGGATATCATTGTTGAATTTTTTGGCGGATTGGCTCTAATCCTCGGCTTTTTAACGCGGTTCGCAGCGCTCGGTAGTACAGTGGTTATGCTGGTGGCAATTTTGAAAGTACACTTGGCTAACGGCTTTTTCATGAATTGGCCCCTTGAGGCTGGGCAAGGCCATGGCATCGAAATGAACATTGCTTTGCTGGGCATGTCATTAATGCTACTTATTACAGGAGCTGGATGTTATTCTGTGGATCATCTCTTGCTTCTTAAATTTTGGAAAAATACTTGACATTTTTATTAAAATTTTTAATATGGTTTTTACAGTCTCTAGATTTGAACCGAATGGACAGTTAAAAATATGGTTTACGTCAAAAAAAGCCGAGTCATCAAGGCGGAGGCGCGCAGAATCTGGAATCTCATCAACAAAGTAGAGCGCTATCCCGAATGGATGCCTGGCGTTATTGAAGCGCGTGTGACATTCAAGCCAAAAGATAAAAATTCGGGACTTGGAAGAAAACAGCTTCTGAAAACAGAAATGAAATTAGGCAAGGGAGAAACTCTTCAAGAAGTCATTGCCTGGGAACCCCCTTACAAAATTACCTGGCAGCACTTGAAGGATGTGATCGATGGTAAAGAAGTGACCCATGCCAAAGAAATTAAAACCACTATATCCATAACTTACTCAAAAGGTGAAGTTACATTTCGAATGATTGGTTCTTGGGAACCGCTTGGTAACTCAGGTCAATCGATGAATCGAATCATGAAAAGAATGATGTCAAAAAATTTTGAAGAGGCCTTGGAAAATTTGGAAAAATTACTTAAAAAAAATAAGCCGACCACTGGTTAAAACATCAAGGAATACAAAGGGTGCATCTTCTGCTCCCAAAAGAGGCCCAAAAAGATTTTTCTGAGTTTGAAATTAACGATGAAAACCCCGAAGTAATTGTGGTTGGCGATTTAGGACATGATTTTAATTTTTCATCGTGCTATTGGGGCTATTTTCAATCAACTGTATTACAAAGTGGATAGGAATAGAGACCCAGACTTTTACATAGTGATCACGCTGCATAGCTGGTTTCCATTTCACCGCCATTAGCGCCTCCTGTGCTGCCTCTTCAAATCCAACATTTTTACCGGAATCTTTCAGGATTTGGGTCTTGATTGAGTTTCCCTTTTCATCAATAAGTATCCCTACCACAACTGTTCCTTGAATACCACTTTTTAATGCCAGTTCAGGATATTTAAGTTGTTTTTTTATTGCAATATAGCCACCTATAAGTTCGGGGGGCTCATCATAAGGTACAAAAACATATCCTTCCTCAATATCTTGGTTCAATTCTGTTGGTTTTATGGTAATATCTAAAGATACATCTTTACTTTCAGTGGGAATGGGAAGTTCAGTCCTTTTCCGTGGGATAACCTGTCTTGTCTGTGGAACATTTTTTACTTGCATATCGATAATGTTGGATTTAATTTCCTTTAGTCTGAATTTTATGTCAGGGAAAATATGGAAAAGACATAAGATAAAAATCAATGAACCAATCAGGGATAATTCAAAAACTTTGCGATACTGCCGTTTCAAATTAGCCTCTGGCGTTTTGTAACGATGCAAAAGATTTCACCTCCTTTTGCTGATTAAGCTGATAAAACTATGACTATAATTTTTACATAAAATTTTAAAATTAGTTGCGCATTAAAAAATAGAAACGCTATAAATTAAGATTTTTAGCTACCTCCCTTTTTGTACCTATGCCATTCATTAAATAACATTAATTTCCAAGAATAGTAATGTTCCTTAATCATTGCTGTGGTACAGTAAGTCTAATTTTAATTCACTTTCATGTAACTCCAAAATAAAATTTTACCTTTTAATAGTTTACTTATATGGAATAATTAAAACTAACGTATATAAAAAAGGAAGATATGAGTTGTGAGATATTGAAAGGAAATTCACATTTAATATTTCTGATTGCAGAACAACTTGAGAGGAGTATACCAAAATAAAGCATTATTTATAACACCTGGAATCTTACTATTAAATATAATTATATAATGTGAGAATGTCAAGATAATATGAACCAGCACACGGCTTTTACTAATTGGATACCAACTGTATTCAAACTGCGACCAGCGGGTTGATTACGACCAAACATTCCAAATTTAATGTGAGCAGAAAAACTTGACTTAAAAACTTAGAATGTTTATATTGTTCTAAACAACTTTAACAATCATTAAATGTCAATAAAAATGGAAAATAGCATCTTTGAGGAGAAAAAACAACAATTAGCCGAGTCTGTTGGCACTTTCATTAAATACTGGGGATTTAAGGAAATTCATGGGCGTATTTGGGTTCATGTTTATCTTTCAAATAACCCAATAACTGCAAAAGAGTTAACAAAAACGCTAGGGGTAACAAAAGGACTTGTGAGTACAGCTCTTTCAGAGTTGATTGCGTATCAAGTCATTGAAAAAGTAAATATAGGAAACGTAAAGTCGCCAGGGTATCAGTCCAATACGGATTTAGTGCAGGTTATTTCTAACATACTAAGAAATCGTGAACTGAAGATGACTACGAAGATTCTACATAATATAAAATCGCTGACCGAAGAAATGGGAAAAAACGATCCAGAAATGTTCCAAAAGCTCAATAAACTACAAGATATGACACAATTTGCTGTTGATAGCTTAACAAGACTTTTGGATAATAAAACTATTTCTACAAATCGTTTTAAAACAATTATGAGGTTGGTTTCATGAAAATTTATGAAACAATTTCAGAATTTCGATAACATCGATTACTATTTTTAAGGTGGGGTAATTTAATTATATGATAATACAAAAACCTAATAATCGCAAATCAATATTTTACCATCATATTCATCCTAATTTTCTAAATTCTTTTTACCAATCTTCTATTATCAATTGTTTTCCTATTGCAGTTTGGCGGTTGCCAGGTAAAAGCGAAAAACAGGCTATCATAGATCTCTCTGGCAATTATTCAAAGATTAACATAGATATAGCAAAAATTCCAAAAGGCTTTATTATTTCACCGTTTTTTAATAACAAAAATAAATCAACTATACTCATTAAAGCAAATTTATATTTAAATAATACATTTTACACTTACCTTCATGAGCCCGATGACTTAACTTTTGCTCAGATAATAAAAAACAAATTACGCTTTGAACACACCTTAGAAAAATTATTAAAAACTAAAGAAAGTGATACTATTGATAATGGTCCGCGTTATGTGAGAAATTGGTATACAAAAGAAACGCCTAAGTCAGCAAATTCACAGGTCATAAAAAATGAGTTTTGCCATTGGGTGGAAAAGGCAAAAGAACAAATCAAAACAGATTTGATGAAAAAAGTAGTGCTTTCCCGCACCCTTGAAGTTGATTTAAAAAACGATTTCAATGCATTAACTCTATTTAATAAATTATGCTCTGCTTATCCTAATGCTTTTGTATCTCTTATTGCGATTCCTGGGATTGGTTCCTGGATTGGGGCAACCCCTGAACTTTTATTAAGTGTAACTAATCATCAATTATCTACCGTGGCATTAGCTGGAACCCAACTCGTTTCATCAACGACCAAATTATCTTCAATTAAGTGGGTAGAGAAGGAACTTAAAGAACAGGCGTTTGTAAGCGAGTTTATTAGGAATTGTCTATTACAGCAAAATATCACTGATATTACTGAACATGGTCCTGAAACTGTACAAGCTGGAAACTTGCTTCATCTTCAAACAAAATTTAAAGCGCAGCTATCCGTTGACAAACACCACGATACAATTAACCGGATTTTGATGGATTTACATCCTACGCCTGCCGTCTGTGGAGTACCAAAAACAGAAGCTTTAGATTTCATATTAAATCTTGAAAACCACGACCGCGAATACTATGCCGGCTTTTTAGGACCGGTCAACATTGACAACCAAACCCACTTATATGTCAATTTAAGATGTATGCAAATGAAAACGGACACGGCGATTTTATATGCTGGTTCGGGCATTACAATTGATTCCGAACCCGAAAAAGAATGGTGGGAAACGGAGTTGAAACTAAATATTTTACTAAATTATATCAACAACACATCGAATAAGGCACAATCTAAATTTTTAAAAATAAGCAAAACTCCAGAATTAGATAGGGTATTCTGGGATGAAAAAGTTTAAACAAAGTATCATTAACATTGCGGAGAGCTGTGCGCAAAACCAGGTACTCAACTTTATCCTGTCTCCGGGTTCCCGTTCAGCGCCTTTAGCTCTTGCCTTTTTACGTCATCCAAAACTCACCTGTAGAACTATGGTAGATGAACGTTCGGCTGCATTTATTGCCTTAGGCATAGCCCAACAGATCGGGCTACCTGTTGGCTTGGTATGTACGTCCGGTACAGCGGGACTAAATTACGGCCCAGCCATTGCTGAAGCATTCTACCAGCAGATACCACTCTTAATATTCACAGCCGATAGACCGCCTGAATGGATCGATCAATACGACGGGCAGACCATTAATCAAAGAGAGATGTTTGGCAAGCATTGCAGAGCAAGTTATGAATTACCTACAGATGACGTTCATCCCGATGCGAAATGGCAAATGGAGAGAATTATATCCGAGGCCATAAATACCAGTTTATGGCCCATACCGGGGCCAGTTCACATCAATGTCCCCTTGCGTGAACCTCTCTATCCAGAATCAGAATTTAACTATCAAGAAAACAGCAAAATAATTAACCTGACTCCTACTCAAAATATCCTGCAAGAAGATATCTGGAATGAACTCGTGAATATCTGGAATACATCAATTAAAAAATTAATTGTTGCAGGAATGCATAATCCAGATACTAAATTATCAGAATGTTTAGATTACCTGCAACAACATAAAACCGTCGCGATTATTTTTGATGTCACCGCTAATCTCCATGATTCTCAGAAGATTCATCACTCAGATATGATCTTAGGCACAGACTCCGTAGAGAAACTTCAACAATTAGCACCAGATTTACTCATTACCTTTGGCGGCCCGGTGGTTTCCAAAAACCTGAAATTATTTCTTCGAAAATATAAACCAAAAGTTCATTGGCAAATTCAATCCTTTAGCCAATGCATCGATACATTTCAATCCTTGACTCGAATTATTCCCGTAAGTACTGACTACTTCTTTGAAAATATGGTGAAACGTATCTTAAAAGAAAATATCGATACAGGATTTGAACCTCCTGATAATAATTATCGAGCCTTCTGGACGAGGCAAGAAATCAAAGCTCAAATGGCCTTGCAGGAATTCTTAAGGGATATCCCTCATTGTGAATTTTCGACTATGGATGCAATATTAAAAGCCCTACCGCAGGAAAGTCATTTACAGTTGGGTAATAGTTTCATAATTCGTTTAGCAAATTTTATCGGGCTTTCAGCAACTAAGGGAATCCAAGTAAACTCAAACCGAGGGACCAATGGCATAGAAGGTACGGTTGGAACGACTGTTGGGGCTGCCTTGACTACTAAGAAAATTACCACGCTCATTACGGGAGACCTTGCTTTCTTTTACGATCGCAATTCATTATGGCATGACTACCTCCCCACAAATTTAAGGATTATCATAATAAATAATTTTGGAGGTGGCATTTTCCGAATTTTAGATGGCGCTCGTGAGTTACCTGAATTAGCAAAACATTTTGAAGTAGAACATAAATTGACCGCAAAAAATACTGCTCATGATTTCGGTTTGAATTACACTTTGTGTGTCGATGGCAATAGCCTACAAGAAAAACTGAGCGAATTTTTTGAACCGCAAAAGAAGCCGGCTCTTCTTGAAATTCAAACCAATAAATTAACTAACACCGATACTTTTTACAGATTCATATCTATAATGAGGGAAATAAAATGAACGAGAGGAAAATACATTGGGAAACACTTAAAGATTTTGAAGACATCCTTTACCAATTTTATAAAGGAATCGCTAAGATAAGCATAAACCGTCCGGAAGTGCACAATGCTTTTCGACCCAAAACGGTTTTTGAACTCTCCGAAGCCTTTGAATTAGCCAGACAAAACACAGATGTGGGGGTGG
>JBHIAC010000174.1:0-6437 GCA_046758365.1 bacterium | reverse complement strand
TTGAGGTTCCATTCATCAAAGAGATGCCGAAAAGAGCCTTGGTCGAGATGGATGCCATCGCTTATGTTGAAACGGAATAGGTGTAAATTGATCTGCTTGGCGTGTAAGTCAAGGTTTCCGATCACAGATTAGCGATTCCACTGGCCGCCGAGGAAGATTTGGTTCTCGACCTCTTTATGCCGATCGAGGAGTGATCATGCTCGCCACCGGATATAAGGGACACTCTCTCTGGACGGGCATCTATAAAGTATTTCTAGAAGGAACCTGATTTTCCATTTTGGCGTTGGTGTATTGTTCAATAAAACCGTCAATTGGATGTTGGTATTTATTTGTGATTTGTCATTTGAGATTTGTGATTTAAAATTATGAAACCTGTTTGGTTCTGGCTTGTCCAGGTTAGGTATATTATCGCACTGATCGTGCTGCTCAGCCTGCCTCCTTCAATCATGCTCTGGCTTATGATCCATCCATTCGCCCGTTTCTGGCGCAAGCTTGGGCCCGGCTGGACTTATGGCCTGCTCGGGGTGCCGGTGGCAATAGTGATGGTGGGGTTGTTTCTGGCCCGCGACTCGCTTCTGGCTACCGAATTCGGCACCAGTTACCCCCTGATTGCACTAACCGTCCTATGCCTGACGGGAGCTGCAATAATCGCCCAAAAGCGCCGGAAGCACCTGACTTTCGGCATCCTGGCGGGGCTGCCGGAGCTTTCTCAAAAGCGATACCCCGGAAAACTCCTGACCGACGGGCTGTACGCTAAGATCCGACATCCCCGCTATGTGGAAACGCTTCTATGGGTTCTGGGGTACGCATTCTTTGCAAATTACTTGGCCCTTTACATCGTTTTCCTCCTTAGCCTGCCGGCCATCTACTTTGTTGTGATTTTTGAGGAGCGGGAGCTTCGCGACCGGTTTGGCGCCGAGTATGATAATTACTGCCGCAAAGTGCCAAGGTTTGTGCCCAGCATTTCGCAACGATCCTAAACCGCCAGCCCGCTGCTCGCCTGCCAGGAAGTGGTTGACGACAATGGTTTTTAGTTCAAGTCGTTTTCAACTTTCACGCACGTACAGTAACTGGCTAAGTAATAAGTGTCAAAGTTAACGCTCGTATAATCACCGCCGAAATAGGGACAGTAGTTGCGGTCGCAGCAGCTAAGATTGTAAAGAATAAAACAGTAAAAAAATTATTACACGGCCGCATAAATGATATTATGCGACATCCTCAATATGAATTACCCCTTGCATCACTAATAATTTAAGGCAATTTCACTTGACATTATGATCTTTTAGTCTTAGATTATTTTAAAAATAGAACTCTTTTAGTTTTCCGCAACTCCACTTTTAAGTAAGTAAATTTTTTCATGACACGAAATCTCTTTAAAATTACAACATTCAAGATAAATTTAAAAATAAGCAAGGAGCTTTAAAATGATTCCAAAACTGGTAACTATTGAACGTCACATTACAGAGACCCAGCGGAAATTCCCACAAGCTACAGGAGAATTTTCGGCCTTGTTGAATGACATTGCCCTGGCCGCTAAAGTCATTGCTCGGGAAGTGAACAAAGCTGGTCTTGTAGATGTCTTAGGCTTCACGGGTGAGACTAATATTCACGGCGAGCAGGTTCAGAAGCTCGATGAATACGCTGATTCAATTATTTTTAAAGCCCTAGACCACACCGGCCGTTTATGTGTCATGGCTTCTGAAGAACAACCAAACATTATTCCCATCCCTGAGCATCTTCCCTGTGGGAAATATGCCCTTCTTTACGATCCTCTTGATGGTTCTTCAAATATTGACGCCAACGTAAGCATAGGTACCATTTTCTCAATCTATAGAAAAATCTCCAGCGGGGAGAGAGGATCGTTAGAAGATTGTCTCCAACAAGGCATGGAGCAAGTGGCTGCAGGTTACATCATTTATGGTTCATCAACCATGCTGGTTTTCACCACCGGCAATGGTGCGCATGGATTTACCTACGATCCCAGCGTAGGCGAATTTCTACTTTCCCATGATACTATTAAAATCCCTAAGCGGGGGAAAATTTACAGTGTGAATGAAGGCAACTCAGAGCGATGGGAAGAGGGCACAAAAAAATATATCAACTATGTCAAACAAATGGATAAAGAGACTAATCGACCCTATTCTTCGCGCTACATCGGTTCCCTTGTAGCAGATTTTCACCGAAACTTACTCTATGGTGGAATATTCTTATACCCTGCCGATAAGAAAAATCCAAAAGGGAAGCTGCGTTTAATGTATGAAGCAAATCCCTTGGCGTTCATTGTAGAACAGGCGGGCGGCTATGCCAGTGATGGTCAACAAAGAATTTTGGATATTCATCCTGAATTCATCCATCAAAGGACGCCGCTGATCATTGGGAGCTATGAGAATGTAAAAACGGCTGAGGCTTTTATCCAGGGTAAGAGATAACATTTTTGGACTTTCAATAGGTGTGAGCCTCTTCAATGAATCTTGAAGAGGCTTTTTACGTATTTAGTACCTTAACAATAAAATCGTTGCACAATGGGAAAAGATTTTAAAAGACAAAGTAATGGTAGACAAAATGATTAAGAAAAAAATTCAAAATTCAAATTGCAAAGTACCAAATGCAAAATGATTTATCGGAGCAGCCTATATTTTGCAATTTTCATTTTTCATCTTGATATTTGCATTTAAAGCAATTATGTAATTCAAAATTCAAATTTTTAATAGTTTTGCCCTCAATCGTTTTGCCTTTTTGGTTTTGGCTTGGCCGGGTTAGGGAATAATTATTTTTGCAGATTACATAAAAATTGTTATTAAATTAAAAACCCTTTCCAATATCAAAATACTTGAATAATTTATAACCACAAAGACACAAAGTACACAAAGTTATTATAAATAAAGAATTACAAAGATAGGCAGAAATTGAGGCTTAAAAACTGAGTATTCAAATTCTTTCTGACATAAGTTAAATATTCTTAGTGATCTTTGTGTCTTTGTTGTAGAATTTATGAATAATTCAGGATAGTGATTTTTAGGGTTTATCATCAAATATATCACATCTAATTTTTCATGAAAAAGACTAATAAAAAACTTGTCCTGATAATTTTTTCAATTTTCCTATTCAGCGCTGTGTTATTATTGCAGTCCTTTTATTTTGGTGAACAACAAGATCAAGTTTTAAATTCTAACGCCAGATGGCCAAGCAAAAGCGAATTACGAAAAAAATTATGGCAAATTAGAAAAGTGCTTTTAGTTTATGGTACTGGAAATCCAGAATACGTTAAGGCCTATCAAAATTATGCTGAAAGATATGCCCAGGATTTCAAATGGATTGAGATCATTGTTGAATATCTGGAAAATTCATACTCTTCCTTCGCTCGGTCTGGTGATTTTAGAGTCTTTAGAAACGGACAGGGTATCGTTTTTGGATTTTTCAAACAAGAAAAAAACGCTCGTTGGGTGGTTAATTATGAGAGGACGAGAAATTATTTAAGAACCAGGATACCAGTTCTGAAAACCGAACACTTTGTTTTTATATACCACGGTAACTCTGTTCCAAGAAAAGGTATTAAAGAATTTGCCAACCAACAGGAGCAGCAGCTTAAAAATTTACTAAAACGCTTAGACCTATTTTCTGCCAATTCAGTCCAATTTCCTCAAATCGCATGTCATCTGTACGAGTCCCTGGAAGACAAGGGACTGATGACTGGAAATACCGATTTATCCCATTTTGATTTGAGTAAGTGGGAAATTCACGCAATTTTTAATGAGGATTTGCGTGGCGATGATTTTTATTCCGAGGCTAAATTAGTCATCTCCAAATACCTGGGCGATACGAAGTCTCAGGCATTGCGAGATGGCTTGGGCGTGTATTTTTCGAAAGGCTGGAGGAAGCTAGGGTTTCGATATTGGGCAAAACTTTTTCATCAAACAGGAAATATCGTTTCCTTGCAAGAATTACTGGATTCAAGTATTTACAAAAAAGAATCCTACTTATTTATGCGACCTTTAGCTGGCGGTTTTGTAGATTTTTTAATTACAAAATTTGGTGAGGAGAAATTTTTAGATTTCTATAGGAATTTGCCAGAGTCAGGTTTACCCGAACTGGCGTTTATGGGAGAAACCCTTGAAGGTTTGCAAAAAGGATGGTTTGCCTATTTGGATACATTGAAAGTCGGATCTCTGAATTATGAGGTATTTAATCACCCAAAATTCCAAAAAGGCTTTTGTTATGCCCACGAAGGATACCAAATTTACAACGGTTATCTTTCCAGAAAATCCTTTGAATCTCTAAAAAAGCTGCGATCTTTGGGTGTGGAGTGGATTTCTTTGACCCCTTTTGGTTATTTGGACCATCTGAACCGGCCAGGGTATTTTCATTATTCTTTTGGCGCTGGCTCAGAAAATGATGAAAGTATTCTCACGGCTAATATCATGGCCAAGAAATTAGGCATGAAGATAATGCTTAAACCCCATGTTTTAATGTACAGGGGGCATTTGGACTGGCCCGGCGACATAAAAATGAAAAGTGCAGAAGATTGGGAAAATTTTTTTAACTACTACTACCGCTGGATTCGGCATTATGCGCTACTGGCCGAGATGTACAAAGTGGATATATTTTGCATTGGCGTGGAACTGGTACAGGCCACCCTGGGTCATGAAGTGGAGTGGCGAGAGATGATTTCCAAAATCAGACAAATTTATCACGGCCCTTTGGTCTATGCAGCCAACTGGGGTGAGGAATTTGAGAACCTTAAATTCTGGGATGCCCTGGATTACATTGGGCTGAATTGCTACTACCCTCTTTCCAATAAAGACGCGGCCACGATTGAAGACCTAAAAAAAGGTGCTGCACAAATGCTACCCAAAATTGAAAAAGTTGCCTCTAAATATCAAAAGCCTGTTCTCTTAACAGAAGTGGGTTTTAGCAGCACGGCCAAAAGTTGGCAAAATCCCCATAAACGCAATCGTGCCTCCCCGATAGTATTAGAAGACCAAGCCTTAGCTTATCGAGCGATATTTGAAACATTTTGGAATAAACAATGGTTTTACGGGTTATACTGGTGGAAATGGCCGACCTATTTGGAGTATGGCGGTAAGCATCACAATGGATTTACGCCTAATGGGAAACCCGCGGAAAAAGTGGTTAAGGAATGGTATTTGACTAAAAAGGTACCTTCTAAGATTCTAAAAATCAAATAAAAATTGACTTTTTTCCTCTCTTTCCTTAACTTTTTTACATGAAAATTTTCCGCTACTTTTATATCACTTTATTTACCCTAAATTTTTTTGCCTGTGGTGGTTCAGAGAAGCCCAGGGATGTGTCAAAAGAAACTCGAGTCGTGGTTTATTCTCCCCACGGCAAAGAGATGCTGAGTGATTTTGCCCAGCGATTTGAAGAAACTTATCCCGGTGTACAAGTCCAGTGGTTGGATATGGGTTCGCAGGATGTGCTGGACCGCATTCGTTCGGAGATGAGCAATCCGCAGGCAGATATTTGGTGGGGAGCGCCATCTCCCTTTTTTATGAATGCCGCCGAGGAAGGTTTGCTGCAGCCCTACCGTCCAAGCTGGGCAGAGCATATCGATCCCACCCATCGAGATTCAATCGACCGTTGGTACGGCACCTTTTTGACGCCCGAAGTTATCGCTTTTAACTCGCAAGTGCTTACTAAGGAAACCGCACCCCAGAATTGGGATGAACTACTAGAATCTAAATGGAGGGATAAGATTGTGATTCGCTATCCTCTGGCCTCCGGAACCATACGCACCATCTTTTCCACTATGATATGGCAATCTTTTAAACAGAACGGTTCTGTGGAAGCGGGCTATGCGTGGCTAAGGAAATTAGATGCCAATACTAAATCTTACCCGGCCAATCCTACGCTGATGTATTTACAATTGGCTCGGCAGGAGGCACTGGTTACGCTCTGGAATATGCCCGATATTGAACTTCAGAAGCAGGTTTATGAATACCCATTTGACTATGTTATTCCCAAAAGTGGGACACCCGTGCTCATCGAGGGCCTGGCCATAGTAGCGAATTGTAAACACACAAAACTTGCACAAGAATTTTACGAGTTCATCACAACGCCTGAGAGTTTTACCATTCAAGCGGAGAATTATTTTCGTATTCCCACGCGTGATGATATACCGAAAGAGAAGCTGCCAGATTGGATGAGTCAAACGGAAATTAAGGCCATGGATATTGATTGGAAAGTTTTTTCAGAAAAGTCTAAAGAGTGGATGAAGTATTGGGATGAGAGGATTAAGGGAGCGGGGAAATAGGATATTATGTATGGAGTATGGAGATTTCTTAACCTGAATTATTCCTAATCTGGACAAGCCAGAACCAAAATGAAAAAAGATGCCCACAGAAAAAGAACTGTCACAGAATCAGGATTAAAAATTTATATTCATTTCTGTGAGAGTTCTGTTTCTGTGGCCTTTAATT
>JBHIAC010000173.1:0-6468 GCA_046758365.1 bacterium | reverse complement strand
TATACCCTTATACCCCTATTCCCACATATCCCCAATTTTTTCTTGATTTAAAAGTATATTTTACTTATTTTTAACCACTCCTGGAGGTCCAGACTACAAGAGTAAAACGGTTAATCCGAATATTCCATTACCCTTTCTGAAACTGCCAGGCTTAATTCGATTCCGATAATGCACGCCCCAGGGGCTAACTTCTCGAGCCGTAAAAAGTAACTAATTTCGTGGATTGATGACAGGGAGTGGTCGCGGGATTCGCAGCCCTGTAGACCGATTTTGCATCATTCACCATTACATATTCGACTCTTATAGCAATATAATTAAAATGAGCGTTAATCATGTGTAAGACTATTTATTTAAAAAGTTTATCTAATATTATATAGATATTTGCTATCCGGCAAAAACAAGTTATCTATAGTAGGTTATGAGACTAAAATAGCAATATGTTAGGTTTGCATGGCAACAAAATAAATACTGAATTTTAATTAAAATACAAACAATGACATCTGCATGGGCTACAATTATTGCTGCTGTAATAGGTGTTGTCGGAACTATGATTATTACAAAGTTTGATGACATTATTAGCCTCTTTCGAAGAAATGAAATTGAAATTGAAGGTGATTGGGATATTGTTTCATACAAAATTCAATATGAAAACGATTCCTTACAAAACAAAAATTGGACTGGTGAATATACAGTACGCATTAAACAAAACGGCAAAAAAATTTCTGGGGAAATGAGAGCCACCAAAGTTACAGAGAGTATGCAACTATTTGATTACAAATGGAAGGGTAGAATCAAGGGTAGTTATTTAGTATACCAGAGTGATGGAAAAGAGATGACTCACTTTTTGCTCTCTACAGCATTGTTATATATTCATACGACAGGTAATAAAATGAGTGGTTATTTTGTTGTGGCCAGTGGTCACGATGAACCAGAGCGAACATGGGTTGGATTTACTGAATTAAAGAAAAGAAATTAGCCAAGTAACCATTCGAAAATCACGAATACACCAGATTTAATATGTTCGAAAATTTTGGTTAAAAGAGCAATTCAATAAATTAATACCTAACTTTAACTCCACTGGACGGCCATTACAGAGCGCAATTTTTAGAATTTACAAATTAGCAGGTTCAATTCTTCTTTATTTGTCAATCTTTAATGGCCGCCAGTGAGTTTCGTGTTAGATGGCTAATCAGAAAATGCAATATAGAAAGTGAAAAAATTATTAGTAAGGAGGTTTTCTTTTTATGAATTCATTATCGAGTAACAAAGTATGGAACGATCGTTTAAAAGAAATTGATACAAACGTAGAAGAAATTCGCATTCCTAAATTGAGTCCAAAACAAAATAACATTTCTCAAGATAAAGAATGGTTTGAAGTACGTGTTGGAGGATATTTAAAACGTATTCGATTCCATGATTATGGGAAACTTTATGAAATCCCTGGACTATACGAAAAATTATTTTACGAAAAGTTAAAATGTTGTTCCCCAAGTGTTGTTGTGCATTTATTAGAAGATATAGCTTCTGATTTTGGCGAAGATATCCATGAATTTAAAGTGTTAGATGTTGGGGCTGGTAATGGAATGGTTGGCGATGAGTTAGAAAATATCGGTGTTGATTCTGTTATGGGTATTGATATTTTGCCAGAAGCAAAAAAGGCAACTTTTCGGGATAGGCCCGAGATTTATGACGATTATCTTGTTACAAATCTTGAAGATATGCCCAATAAACACGAAATCAAATTAGAAGAAGAAGATTTTAATTGTTTAACTACGGTAGCGGCTTTAGGTTTTGGCGATATTCCACCCATTGTTTTCTTACGAGCGTTAGATTTTATTGAAACACCTGGTTGGCTTGCCTTTAATATCAAAGAAGACTTTTTGCACGAGGATGATACAACTGGATTTTGTCAATTAATTCGACAAATGAACCGTGAAAAACTTATGCAAATTCAGTGTTACCGTCGTTATCGGCACCGTATTTCAATAACTGGGAAGCCTCTATATTATGTAGCAATGATAGCTAAAAAATTGAAAGATGTTCCAAATGCAATGCTAACTAAATGGGATCATTAAGATAAACTTCAGAATAAAATGAAGGGTTTTTATGAGTGGTTTTATCGCAGGATTTGGAAAACCAAAACTGGAAATTATTCATAAATCATTTGAAAAAATTACACATCGTGGACCTTACATGTCAGGAATAATCAATCATAAAAAGGCTATATTAGCACAAAATTATCTTCAGGCTGACACATTGGACGAAAATAAAAATGCAATGGTTCCAATATCAAGTGAAGATAGTAATAATCTTATGATTGGTTATGATGGGCAAATCGGAAACTGGCCGCAACTTTTATCGCAGTTTAATATTGAAGATGGCCCGTTTCGCGAAGAAAGACTCTTACTTCGGATGTATCAAAAACTGGGAAAAGAAATACTGCAATATCTTTCTGATGCGATTTTTGCATTTATTATCACAGATGGTGATGAATTTTTTGCAGCAAGAGATCTATTAGGAATTAAAACACTTTTTTATACAAAGCAGAATGGTACCATCTACTTTTCCTCTGAACTGAAGGGATTAATCCCGATATCAGAAAATATCCATGAATTTCCTGAAGCTCACTTCATGGAAAAGAATGGTCATTTAGAACGATTTTCAGAATTGCCTAAAAAACCACCCGAAGCGCATGTAAAAGATATTGAAACATTTACAAAAGAAATAAGAGAGATCATTCTGAGAAGTGTTAAAAATCGTGTGGATTTTTTCCGTCCAACCGCTGGACTTTTAAGCGGTGGAATGGATAGCAGTGTGATATGTTATCTTTCCAGCCAGTTGTATCGGGAAAAATATGGGAATGATGCCCGTTTAAAAACCTTTTCTATCGGCGTAGGAGAAAGTGGAGATATTAAAAATGCAAGACTGATGGCAGATCATATAGATTCAGACCATCATGAATTGATAGTGGATCTTAATCATGTATTAGAAGCATTACCTGATGTCATTTACTATCTGGAAAGCTTCGATCCGTCGCTGGTTCGAAGTTCAGTATCGAATTATCTCATTTCCAAATACGCAAAACAACAGGGGATTGAAGTTTTACTTTCTGGTGAAGGAGGCGATGAAATTTTTTGTGGATATACTTATTTAAAAGATTTTGCACCTGAAGAATTAGTGATGAAACAAATAGAATGTTTAGGATTTTTGCATAATAATGCGT
The DNA here is from genome assembly GCA_046758365.1 of bacterium. Classification (GTDB taxonomy): domain Bacteria; phylum Zhuqueibacterota; class Zhuqueibacteria; order Oceanimicrobiales; family Oceanimicrobiaceae; genus JBHIAC01. The sequence continues at coordinate 3,245 of JBHIAC010000173.1, read as the reverse complement.
CCCTTAGACTGGATCGAATGAATCAATGCAATTCCATAAAAGTTATTGCTCCATTGATTTCTGGTGAATTATTAAATCATACATTTCATATTCCCCCGCAATATAAACAAAACCAACAAGGAGATGAAAAAATTGATAAATGGATTTTCAGAAAAGCATTTGAGAACATATTACCATCAGCTATCATAAAAAGGCCAAAACAAGAGTTTTCTCAGGGTTCAGGGTCGGCTGCGGTATTACCAAATTATCTCGAAGGAAAAGTTACTGATGCTGACTTAGCTTCTGCCCAGGCGAAATATCCATTCATACGAAGTAAGGAAGAATATTACTATTTTCGCATCTTTACAGAACATTTTGGTACTGGACGTGCATTCGAAACGGTTGGGCAGTGGATTTTACTTTAAAATTTAATTCAATAAAGCTAATAATACTAAAACGAAAAATTTAATTTATGTGCGGAATACTTGGAATATTCGGAGAACTGACAAAAAGTAGTATTTCATGATTGCTACGAAATGATTGTAACTGTTAGAGCTTAAATATGATCGAAGTATTAAATCTTACCAAAACATTTAATGGATTAACAGCAGTTGATAACATCTCGTTTTCAGTAGAAAAAGGTGAAACACTCATTCTACTCGGGACAAGTGGCTGCGGCAAAACAACCACTTTAAAGATGATTAACAGGCTAATTGAACCAACGAGTGGTAAGATATTTATCGAAGGAAAAAACGTTCAAGATCAGAAATCTGAAGAATTGAGAAAACGCATCGGATATGTCATTCAAAGTATTGGGCTTTTTCCTCATTATACCGTAGAACAGAATATTGCCATTGTGCCTAATCTTTTAAAATGGGATAAGAATCAAACCGTTTCCAGAACACGAGAGCTTTTAGAGCTGGTTGGCTTGCCACCTGATGATTTCCTGAAACGTAAACCCGAAGAAATCAGTGGCGGCCAACAACAACGGGTTGGATTGGCTCGCGCATTAGCTGCTGATCCTTCAGTTGTACTTTTGGATGAGCCTTTCGGTGCATTAGATCCTATTACTCGAAGGCAAATAAAAAAGGAATTTATAAATATGGAGGGCTTGCTTCAGAAAACAATGATTTTAGTTACGCATGATGTTTTTGAGGCTGGTGAACTTGGGGATAAGATTTGCTTAATGGACAAAGGGAAAATTAAACAAATTGGTACCGCAAAAGAATTAATTTTTTCTCCGCAAAATGATTTCGTTATTAATTTTTTTCAGGCGAATCGCTTCCAGCTTGAATTAATGGTGTTAACATTAAAGGATATTATGGAAGATATTCCCAAAAAGGAGTACAAAGGAGAAGCCGTTAAAGACTTTTATGAAAATGCAAGAATATTGGACGTTCTCGAAACAATGGGGAATACATCTCAAAAAGAACCGATCCTTACAATAACAGGCGATGATAATAAAAAAATATTACAAACAACATCTGAAGGAATAATGACAGCTTTCTATAAAAAAAGGGCAAAGTTATTACAATGAATTTTATAGAATTTATTTTCACACATCAGGAAGAAATTATTGAACAGACTGGCGAACACATCGGATTAACAGTTGTTGCTTTAGCAATAGCTATTTTTTTAGGCCTTCCTCTTGGTATTATGCTGTCACGATATAAAAAGTCTTCGCCATCTGTATTAGGAGTTATCGGGATTATTCAAACCATTCCTAGTGTTGCTTTATTAGGATTTCTTTTACCGTTATTAGGAATTGGAGTGACACCCGCTATTGTGGCGCTTTTTCTCTATGCCCTTCTTCCAATCGTCAGGAACACATATACAGGTATTGATGAAGTTGATCCTGCTGTTCGGGAAGCTGCCAAAGGAATGGGTATGTCTGACCTGCAAATATTATTCAAAGTGGAACTCCCTTTAGCCGTTCCTGTTATTTTTGCGGGCATTAGAACAGCGACAGTAATCAACGTTGGAGTTGCCACACTCTGCGCGCTTATTGGCTCTGGTGGACTTGGCGAATTTATCTTTCGTGGAATCGCACTCAATAATGTTTATATGATCCTTGCTGGAGCCATTCCAGCAGCAATTTTAGCATTACTTTTTGATATGATTTTAGGTTTATTACAAAAATTTATTCGACAGTTGATTAAGCCAATCCTTATTCTTTCATCTTTCGTCATTTTTGTTATTATCCCTTTTCTCATAGTCCCATCATTTTTGGTACACCCTTTCACCGCTGGTTTCACTGCAGAATTTATGGAACGATCCGATGGGTATTCTGGGCTGAAAAAACATTACAACCTTTCAATGAATACCGTCGAACTTGATCCAGGATTGATGTATCAAGCATTAAAAGAAAAAAAAGTGGATGTAATCTGTGGTTTCTCTACGGACGGTCGAATTCGAGCGTTTAACTTTACCGTTCTTAAAGATGACAAACATTATTTCCCGCCTTATCATGCTGCCCCTATTGTAAGAGGAGAAACATTAAGAAAGTATCCTATTCTTCATGAATTGTTCTCAAAAATCGCTGATTTAATAACAGATAAAAAGATGACAGAATTAAATTATCGGGTTGACCATAAGAAGGAATCACCAGCACTGGTTGCAGAAAATTTTTTAACTCAAATGGGATTAGATGTTAATAAAAATAAAAAGGAGAAAGCTGATATCATCATTGGATCTAAAAATTTTACGGAGCAATATATTTTAGCACATATATTCGAACTATTAATCGAAAGTAATAGTGATTTGAATGTAGAGCTAAAAACAGGACTCGCTGGGACGAAAATTTGTTTTGATGCTTTAATCAATGGAGAAATAGATATCTATCCAGAATACACTGGTACAGGTTTACATGTTATCTTAAAGGCAGACAAAGAAATACAAAATACGATACTCAGAGATGAGAAAATGGTTTATAATTTTGTTAAAAAGGAATCAAAAAAAAGATATGATCTGGAATGGCTCCAGCCATTGGGTTTTAATAATACTTATGCTTTAATGATGAGAGAAAGTCAGGCGAATAAATTAGATATAGAAACTATTTCTGAATTAGAATATTTCCTTAAAAAAAACGATTGAAATTATTTGATAAGTGTAATAATCTTGTTAATTTTATAAAAGGCCATCTAACATAGTCATTCAGTTGACCGCCTCGCGCTGGCGCAATTTCTGAAGTTCTGTGGATTATTGGAGTTCTATGCTTTTTATCAAGTTTTGATGGTATATGACGGCGGCAACTGATGACTGGCGTT
>JBHIAC010000172.1:0-6569 GCA_046758365.1 bacterium | reverse complement strand
CGAGCATCAAGCATCGCTTCAATTACTCAATCAAAAACCTATATCATCCAATATATTTGTTTGGAAGTTTACTTCGCCAGATATGTTACAATCTTTTTCCCTGTGATTTTTTCAACTTCCTTGAATAATTCGGGATCTTTCATACCTGATCCGAGTTTTAAATTTTCTTTTGGAACACTCAGAATCGCTACATTCTGCCTCTTTTTAATTTCGGCAGTCGTCAGAGGAAACCCTGTTTCAAGACTGACCGTTGCAATTAGATCTGGAAAAGTAGCTATTCTTTGCCCTTCTCTCTCTAAGCATATGTATTCATTCCAGAAGGTTAATACGTATTCCTCCACTTCTGTTTTTATGTATACATTTCCTACGTCAAATCCTCCTGTAGTCTCTAATTCTACATCCTCAATTGTTCCTTCTATTATTATCTTACCATTAAGATATTTGAGTATTCCTTCAATCTGGTCGTCCATTGATGCAGCCATGCTCATAATCTTACCAAGCTCGATCGCCTGCGTTAGTGCACCCACAGCTGCATTTTCTCTCACATAAGCAACCTTAACCGGGTTTCTTGCCACAGCAACCATTCCACCCGATAGAACTGCTGTCTGTCTGACTATCCTTGAAGCATTGTCTAATTTACCTGACACATACACCTCTAAATATCTTCCTTCATCGGGATTACCGCCAACCGCAGCCTGTTTCGAAATATACTCCTCTACCTTGTGGAGTCCCATAGACCCCATGATTCCCATTGGATGTGCTCGCCCGTTACATGGGGCATCTACAACAGGAATCTTTAATACTGCTGATTGAAACCAGCCATTCAGCGTTGCAAACCCACCGTTTTCACATGTTACTATTCCATCAACCTCAACGCCATCTCTTTTCAAAATTTCAATAGCTTTCACATAATCCATTGGCTTTGTGAATTTTCTTTTTGCCGCAGGGGCACCAACAGTGGAAACAGTTAGAATGGTAGCATTATGAGGTAGATCATTTATATCAACTATTGTTGGTTTCCCTTTATTAACTGACATCTTTCCTATAAGCCTGCCCTCCTCCACAGACCCTCCACCACCACCTCCTAAAAGTGCTCCTCCTAAACTGGCGTATTCAACAGTTTTTTCATTGATTTCCAGAATCATTTCTTTCCATTTTGATAAGGTCAATTAGAGAAAACAAGAGGTTAACGCAAATTGTTGAATACCCTGTGCATGAAAGAGTTATAACATCAGCATCTCTTTTTCGTAAGTATTCACCAGCCCTGATCGCACTTCTCTTACCTTCTCCTGTCATTAGATCTAACGTAGTTTTGATACCTTATCTTTCACTGTAAGCACTCTTATTAGACCGACTTTTATGACGTTGTTGCTAAGCTCAATTTTTAGCATATTTTATGTCTGTAGGTTCGATGTTTACAATAAGAAAGCTTAAAAAATAGACAAAATCAACGACGTCATTTATCTTCATCACAAAGCCTTTGAGCTATCTGAGTTTCAATGTCGCTGTTCCAAAGCTGCACAATGCAGAGCCTGCTATGAAGCCACCTGCTAATACATACATGGGACTCTCAATCGATTTTCCATATTTATTAATCAATGCGGCTCTGATTGCGAGAGCAACCATTGCGGTCCATCCAGCTATTGGATGATGAATCAGCAATCCAGTGGCAAAAAGAATCCCAATCTGTCTTGCCGTTCCCCCTATTAATTGAATCATTGCACCCGGAATTGCCCACATTAACAGATATTTTGCTACTTCTGGGCTTGTCCCTGCACGAATGGTCGATACATATACTCTATCAACTGGTGGGAAAAGGTCTGCTGTAAAGTAATTCTTATAGGACAATGCAATGACTATTGCCGCTATTGCAAAACCTAAAAGTTCAGCATAATACTGCTGTCTTCGACCTTGCTTTTCAAATTCCGGGTATTTGCCACTTCCTCTTAGAATCCATCCTGCCTTCAGGTCATAGGCCATATCTGCAAATGCCGGCCCTGTTGAGGCTGTAAATCCAACCAAAAATGCTAATGCTACCTCTGGAAATCCTATAAGCATTCCTACAATTAAGAAGATGAGTGCCGTTGCAAAGGCTGGAAACCAACCAGCATGCATTGCCGATATTCCCACGATAAGCTCGGAAACCAGCGCCGCAATGCCTGCGAATAATATGAATCCAAGCAGCATTGGAAATGACATGTGGGTATAAACACCAGCAACAGCAGCTAATATTGCAGCAGCCCCTATGAATGCAATAAAGCCGGTCCCTATCCCCCTCCCAAATTGCTTTGTTGTCGTTGTGTACTCAACTACTTCAGTTTTTTCTTTCTCTCTTCTTACAACTACTTGTATTATTTGAACAATAGCGACTAAACCAGCCCCAATCATCACACCGTGAGGTAAATAGAGTTTATTAATATCAACATTAAACAGTGTGGATGAATATCCCCTCACAAGTAGACCGATACCGAACATGGTTAAAGCCCATATATTGCCGATCCAGCACACACCAAAGATGTCCGTTGGTATTCCCATAAATCGTCCTGTGGCACCTACAATGCCACCTATTCCTAATAGCCTTGCTCTTTTTCCCCCTTTATCTCCAGCTATAATGCATTCGGCTGTTGCTATTCCGGACGGCCATACTCCTTTTGCAGGATATACCCTGGAATCAAACACTTTGTAGAGAATTGTCGAGTCAATTAACATTCCTAAAATGGCTCCCAACATCATTACAGGAACAAGGTCTGTTTTTCCAAACAACCAAAGAATACCTATAGGCAGGAAAATTGCGTTAGCGCCTCCGAAGGTGGCACCAGAAATGACCGTCTGCATTAGATTCTGTCTCGGCAGGCTCCGAAATGATCCCAATACCGTTAAGGGTATCCTTGAAACAGCGATTGCTATTATCGCAGCAATTATCGAAGTATTTGCTGTGATGCCGACACGAGTCAATAGTTCTAAACCTATTATTATTCCTAATATTCCTAATAATATACCCAATATTACTGTTTGGGGCTCAAACAATGAGGGATGCTTCTCAGGAATTTCAGTAATTTTGTATTCTTCCACAAAGAATTTTATTTCATTCTTTTGTTTGCTCATGATTTGCACATCTCACATTTTGTGCACCAGGAGTTTCTCTCCACTCAATAAAATGGCCCTTTAAAACCCTTTTTATTGATTGATAGTTCGTAAATATTCAATTATATAATCTGATGAAAATGAATGACATCATTATTGTCCTCCCAGCAGAAACCATGGAATGGCTACGATCCTCTCATGCAATTATCAGATAAATATCAAGAGACTTTTTCATTCCTAATGTGCCGAAGGTACTTTTGGGAAGTTTTGAGTTTCCCTTTTATTCGCTCTTAGGAAACGCTCTCATTTTGAAAGGCAAAATAATTGGCCTAATGCTGTTCACTTAGAAAACGCTAACGTTTCCGACATTAAAGCAATCCCGATATCTACCTGTCGGGATTGTGAAGGCTTCTAAGAAAAGCTAACCTTCTTGAAGAAGGTCAGCTTTTGTTCGGTATAGCGTCTTAATAACCTCGCAATGATACACTCTAGGGCTGTTTTTCAGTCAGCAACTAAAAATTTTCAAAATTATCTACATATTTAACCAAAACTATTCTCATAAAAAAGCCCTTCTTATTCCACGCTCTCAAATAATTAATGAAAAAATAATATGAAAATCAAACGGAAAAAAATTTGAACTGACATAGTCAGGCTAATAAAAACAATTCCTAACTATTGGTTGGAATTTAATTGGAAATAAGTATTTATGATATAGGTGTAATTAGAAAAGCTGACCTTCTTCAAGAAGGTTAGCTTTTGATTGGTATAAAAAGACACTAAGCTTTTAGAAAAAGGTCAGCGTCTTAATACGCTCGCAATGACAGGTGTTTAGGTACACTTTTCCGAATTTGGGTTTAAGATTGAAAAAGTTGAAATTATCCTGATTTTGTACCTACCTCATTTATTAATTATTGTGTATTTCAATTAGTTTTAATTCTTTCAACATACTTTTCATGTACCCACCCCATTTTGCCATTCGTCAATTTGATTCTTCTCCAGTTTCCTTTTCTTTCAAAAGCTTCAAATTTTTGATCTTTTAGAATTTGGGCGATTTTTCTATATTTTCTTCCAGGCCCAGAACGAACATTGAGTACTTTAGCCTTCACAATAACCCTAAATTTGCCTTTATCGAAATTTTTAACTTTATTTTTCTCTGTTTTTTCAGAGTCCCAAACATCCAAAGGTTTATTTTCTCCTATCTTCTTACGGCTCGATTTGTTTCCAAATGAAAAAATAACGGATACTCGATGAACTGCATCATTAACTAACTTATCGTTGGAATATCCATAATTAAACGCCAAAGTATGGTTAGCGAATGGAAGGACTAACCCTGCACCTCCAGTAATCTGACGATCATTTAATCCTATACGAATAGGAACCGTTTCTAAGAGACGTACTTCGCCACCAATGTGAATTTCAGGCGATACTCTTGATGTTTTTTGAACTTCAGCGGATATTAAAATATTTTTATAGACTCGCCAAGCTGCGCCAAATCTCAAAGTGATAGGAACTCCTTCGGTGAAACCTCCATTCCATCTAATATCGGTTCCGATGTCTTGAATCACCATTCCCAATGAAAGTTGGTCTATTGGTCTTAATAACAAAGATCCATCAAACCCTAAACCTGTTGCATTGTTATTGTCTAAGGTAGTATGAATTATTTTAACACTACCCCCCATAGATAAAAGTGGACTTAAAGATTTACCAAATGAAAGGAAGAACGCATTTTGAGAATTAGTAAAAAAATAATCCGGTTCTGCGCTATTGAAATTTCTACCTTCTAAATTATCTACTCTTAAGCCAATCCAACTAACACCAACGGTTATAAATCTTTTCACTGGAATCACAGTACTAAAAAAGTTAAACATACGGTCGAAAGGCATATTCATATACATAAACTCAAATTGATAATTTCTGATTTGATATAGCCCTGCGGGATTCCAAAATGTGGCCGATGGATCATCGGCAATACCCACAAATGCCCCTCCCATACCCAAAGCTCGAGCACCAACGCCTAATCGTAAAAATGTTCCAGCGGCTCCTACGCTTTCCTGAGCCAAGGTTTCTTCAAATAGGATGAAACTACAATAAAAAATTGCAAAAAAATAAATAATTCTGCTAATTTTATTTTTAAAGAATTTCATTATCATATCCTTAACTTTATCATTTTACCTAGTTACAGCTACTTTAATAAATCTTTGTCCTCCACTCGTTTGAATTTTGCAAAAATAAACCCCATTGGCCACAGGTTCACCATTTGAATTCATTCCGTCCCAAGAATCTTCTGTGTGCACCCCTGCGTTTTTAAAAACATTTTTAAATAGCGTTTTTACCAAATGATTTTTCAAATCCAATATTGCTATAGTTACCTCGCTTGATTCTAACAATTCATATCGTATCGAAGTACTCTGCTGATTTACTTTAAAAGGATTGGGAAAGTTGTAAACTAATGGTTGCAATACTTGCTCATTTTGCTCGGTTTCGGAGCTATCAGATGGCGTATCGGGAATTTCAATATTAACCTCTTCAGAAAACACACTTTCATTGCCAGAAAAATCATACGCCGTTACAGTAAAGAAAAAGTGCATGCCTGATTCCAAATCTGAAATGCGATGCGAGGTGACATTCCCCACATCCAATACTTGCTCATAACTTCTTGAAGCCGTACCGAAATATATCTTATAACCACTTAAATCACTTTCTTTGTTTGGATCCCAAGATATAATTACCGAACCAGATTGAATCAATGGCAGAAAAAATAGGAAACAAAAAAATGATGATTTATTCGTTTGATATAAAAATCGATGATTGAAATTAATAAATGACTTTTTAATTATTTTAGATAGGTAATTCATCATCATAGTTGAACCAATGTTTTAAAATTAAAAATTGACGTTGATGCAAAAAGCTGATTTATTTGCATCTTCAGATTTCTATCAAATGAACTTTTTTGCACCCATGTCATGGAGCTATTTTTGAACTAATATTTTATTTACTGCTTCTAAGATATTCTTAGGGCGGCATGGTTTTTCCATTATTTTACAATAGGCTCCTGTTTTAACTTTCGAATTTCTTAGGTCTAAATTATAGCCGGTTAGATAGATTACCCGTACTTGAGGTGATATTTTCTTACAAGTTTTAACAACCGTTATCCCATCTAAATCAGGTAGCTTAAAATCAGTTACTAAAATGTCGTAAGCTTTTAATCGAAATTTCTCTATGGCCTCCTTACCGTTAATGGCCACTTCTGTAATAAAGCCATAGTCGTTTAAATATTCCTGGAGAACCAATGCTACTTCTTTTTGATCTTCGATAATCAATATCCGGTGCCGCATCTTCCGAATTCCTTTTAGTTGAATTTTGTGGAGGTAAGTTCATACCACTCAGCTAAAAGCTTTGGGGCTTACCTCCCTTTTTTTCTTATCTTATAAACTTCTGCAAAATAGGGTGTACAACCTTTAGGTTGAGATTGTCATAGGCAGGCT
>JBHIAC010000171.1:0-6571 GCA_046758365.1 bacterium | reverse complement strand
ACTGTACTATTTCATTGGTGTAAAGATTTTTTGAATAGATATTAAAAATTCCAGTCTTGTCCCAACTAAAATAAATTTTTCCACCGTCATGGCTAAATATCGCATCTCTGGAATCGGCTGGGTCATTTAAGAGTGGGGTCAATTTTCTATTGCTAACCTCCATTAAATATAAATCCTGACCATTTCCTGTAGACATGGCAAATAAAATTATTTTGCCATTTGGGGACCATTGGGGATGGTAAAACTGCTCACCGTTTTTAAAATCACTAATCGTATTTATTTTGCGATTATCCAAATTTATTACAGCTAAATTCTCGGTGCCATCCTTTCCAAAAATAAATACTAAATGCTTACCGTCCATCGACCAGTTGGGACTGTGGGCACGAAACCCTTTAGTGATGCGGCGTTCTTTGTTTTTCTTTAAGTCGTAAATATAAATGTCATAATATCGGGATCCACCTTTACTGCGAGCAGATTTGTTAGCGTAGGCTATTTTTGTACCGTCAGGAGACCAGCTAATCGAGTAATTTACTCCATTACTTATTCTTTTTGTCTTACCCGTAACTACCTCTCTAACTATAAGCTTGGTTTGTGACAGGTAATCATTTCCTTGATTTGTGATATAAGCTATTTGGGTACCATCTGGCGACCAGACTGGGTGTAGATTAGCCAACCCTTTGGATTCGATGATAGAACCCTCAACTTTATTGGTAAGAATTTCACGAGTTTGATAAGCATATTGGGAACGAAGCCTACTTACCCATTCATCATATAACTCATGCGCAGCTTTACCTGTTGCTTTTTTTAGGGCACCATCAAGGGAAAATCGGAAAATCCTTCTCATATTTTGGGTGATTTGGCTTAAAGTTTCTAAGCCATATTTATTAGCCAAATAAGAAACAAAAGCATATCCGTGATTATAGACTTTTTCATTGCCAAGACTATTTTTTCCAAATACTCCTAATTCATCATAAGTAAGAAGTTTATTCTCTATGGTAGCAGTCCGTAAAATCATGTCACGATGGGAATCCCAGGTATCATATTCGAGACCCGGTAATTGATATTGAGCCACACCTTCCGCAAACCAGCCGGGCATTACTGTCATTGCGATGGGATAGGAGGCGATAACATTAGGCCCGCCATGAAGCACATCTTCACGCCTGTCATCCTCATATCCAATAGCCTGTAAATAAATTGCAGGAATTCGCTGGGTTATCTTTCTTGATGCTCCAAGCTGTATTATATGAGTAAACTCGTGGGTGACGACATTTCTAAGCCAGTTGTGGGTACCCCTAAGATCAAAGTCCATAGCGGTAGCCCAAATTTCGATTTTATTGTCATAGTAAAATGCGGCTCCATTGGAGTAGTCGTCATGATCGCGAATGATAAAATGTACTTTACCACCAGGTTCATAAAGATAAAGTGAAGTAATTGGGCTATAAACTTCTTCTGCTATTTTTGCTACGACTTTAGCCGTTCTATTCGCCCCTTGATGAAAATGTACAAAAAAATGTTCTGTCTCAATAGAATACCAATTTAGTTCAGGATGATTATATTCTTCAGGTTGAGCCCAACTCTTTGTACCGAATACTGAAAAATGAGTTAAACCAATTAGTAGCGATATTCTAAAAAATTTCCTGCTCATTATTTACAATAGTCTTTTAAGTTATTTAACCACGGCTATCTTAAATATTGCTACGTCTTTTTTACCATTTCCAATAGCTTCTACACGAGCTAAATAGACACCACTTTCAATATTGTCAAGCTGCCATATAATCTCATTCTCAGTCTGACCAAAGCCTACATCTGTGAGTTCATCTACCAATTCGCCTGCTAAATCATAAATTTTGATTTCTACCTGTGCAGGAAAATTTAAAGTATATCTTATGGTTGTTTGATTCCCCTCTGTTGGGTTTGGATAGTTATAAACTAAATTGGGTGGCATGAGTTGACCTTTAGGCTCGTCCGGCTGAAGTAATTCTAAATTTGCATTTGTGTGTTGAGCATCGTGTAAGTAGCCACCCCAGGGAATATTTTCTGGTTCATAACTACCGGGCAGATCCCAAACATATAAAAAGTTGTCATCGGAACCGACAGAAACTTCAAGGTCACCATCATTGTCTATGTCCGATACCATGGGGGTGGAATTGACAGACTTACCTGTTGAAAGCGGGAATCCCTCGACGGGTTCACTAGTGCTGTGAAAAGCTTCTAATTTATTCTTATCGGAACCTACTAGAATTTCAGGCAGTCGGTCATTATTTAAATCTGCTAAAATTGGTGAAGACAGTAGAGGACGATTTTTTCCCCCAACATTATAGGGACTTATTTGAATTGGAAAACCGTTCTTTAAAACTCCAATATGACTGAAGGCAAAAATTTTATGTTTAGACACAAAAACCATTTCTAAAAAATTATCGCTATCAATATCTCCCAATGCTATTTGTGAAGAAAGGTTAGTATTTGTAGCCTTTGGGAATCCAGGCGTATTATCACTGTTTTCTTCAAAAACAAAGATTTGGCCATCGTCACTTACGATGACTATGTTTAAAATACCATCACTATCTAAATCACCTACGACCGGCGCTTTAGAAATTGTAGTGTTCGTCGGATTTTGCCAAATCGAAATTCCATCTAAAGACAGCAATCCTAGATTACCGTCTTTTGTGGTATAAGCAATTCTATTAGGTGGTAGTGATGCTAATCCTGTAACAGCTTCTGAGCTTACTTTACCGAGGACAGTTCCGGTACCATCGCTTTCGATGACAATTATATTACCACTACGTGTGCCTACCATAATTTTGAATTGACCTATTTCAGCATCCGCAGTAATCACCAGTGGGGTGGTGGTGAATTCTTCACTTCCTTGAAAAACAAACAAGCTATCTGCTCTACCATTGAAATCACGATCTTCAGGCAAATAAGCAGCCACTACCTGATCTGTTACTGCGATAACCACATTTTGATCATTGAAAGGAGTTACGGCAGGCGAAAAAGAAAATGACCCCGGAGGCTTCGCAAAAACAGCTACTGGCAGTGTAACTATGTCATCATTAATTTTTTGAATCTGTGTCGAATCTTGATTTTCAATAAACTTCGAGCCATCTGATTTCCATACAAAAATTTCGGTGCCTGTATTGGAGCTCAAGGTGATTTCGTTTTGGTCATCATTATCTAAATCTGCAATTATTGGTGAATTTGTAAATATCCCAGATGAACCAGTAAACTGCGGAAAACCAGCTTGTGTAAAATCCTCACGTACGCTGAAAGTCATCACAGAATCTGGTTCGCTAAAGTTATTAATATAAATATGTGAGTTGGCACCCGTGTTAGACCCACTATTTGGTTTGGAAAAGGGTGTGAAAGCGACCACATCTGAAGAATCATTTACCAGCATATTGATTTCGTTGGAGCCCCAGAACATATCTTCAACCACACCATTTTCGGAGCCTGCACCAGGGTCCAAGAATCCGTATATTTGCCCTATATCCTGCGCACCATCGGCTTCCTCCAAATCTACACCGCGGTGATCCGGATCGGCATTAACTCTATTGGCTACAAAGTTTGCTTCTATCACGCTCTCGTCAATGTGCCAAATTAAAATACCAGAACCTGGAAGGCCAAAATCATACTCGTCCACTTGGGTTATTACACTAATGACCTCTTCCGCAACTAAGCGCTGGCCTTGTAAATCCCATTTGAATTCAATTCGGGCACCATGAGCGTCCCGTCCTACGGCTATATCGTCATGATTGAAGTCACGATTTCTATTTTCAATTAAAAAATATTCTTTGCTGTCAATAGGAATTTTGTAAATTTGGTTTGTATTTGCTGCTTGTGGAGCAGCCACAGGTAAATTTTCACCATTTTTAATCTCGATAGGTATTTCCCAGCCTAAAAAGATTTTAGACCAGGCGCAGGGTTCTGCTGGCAAAAGCCCTGAAAAATTTCCTGAACCTTGATCCATAAGGCCAAAAACGCCGATGCCAGGCAGACCTGTATTAGTATTAAATAGATTAGGCAGACCCAGTTGGTGGCCAAACATAATCGCCATGGTGCCAAGCAGTGCAATTTCAAACTCTTCCTGACTTTGAGTCTCCGGAAGCATGATTCCATCTTGGATAAAAAAATTACCCCCGTTAACTGGGATTCCAGGATAGTTAGGATCATTGTCCCCTAAATTTTGTTTAAGTGTTTGATAATCTAAAAAAACGGATGGGATATCCTGTGGTGTTGGATCAAAATCAAGCGCAAAATCAGAGCCAACTCCAGCATGAAAAAGAATAAAACTGTCGAATTGAGCAAAATCGATATTATCGGAGGCATCAGCCAATTGAAATCCCTCTTGAAAAAGTTCACTTAGCCTCTGGTCTAGAAGCTCTTCCGAACCCGTGGGCGAATAAAAACTCATTTGCTGAGAAAGTGTGTAACTATCTGTGGGTTCTTTGGGAAAAACTTCAGCCTCAAGAATAAGTTTTCCTTTTGAAACTTTTTTATAATAATTTGAAAGGGCCAATAGTTGATGTTTGAAATACATCAAATCATGGGGAGGAGGGTCTATTATTTTTTCTGAAGACGTATCGAGCTCGAATTTACCATTTCCAGTTGTGAGGCTGTTATTATCCTCTTGAAACTCAACTAGAATTGCCAAAATTCGCAAAGTATCTGGAACCGCATTTGTTTTAACATGACCTAAAGTAAGGTTTGTCAATCGGGTGGTTAGATTACCGAGCCCCAACAAATCCCTATCAGAAATCCCACTGGGACGCAGTTTGTAATTCAAATTTTGTCCAAATACCCATTGCCAAGTGGAAACCAAAATTATTAAAGTAAGAACCCTATAAAAATCAATGGAACGGTTCTTCAACTTTAATAGCTTAGTATTATATGCATCAATCAAATCTTTTCATAAATATTAGTTACACTGGTACAGCTATTTCCCTATTGTTAAAGAAAAGCGCATGGTATCAGAAAGAGGATGTCCTTCGCCTGCGGAAATATATCCAAAATCAAATTGGTAAATTGAATACCGCAGCCCGGCGCCAATCGTCAGATATTCTGATTTTCCAGAAGGATCGTAATTATACCCTGCACGGAGAGCAATCAGATTGGCGTACCAATATTCACCACCAAAGTTAAGGATGTAATCGTTGTTGTCCCAAGAAGTTAGGAAAGCCTTAAATACTGAATCAGAAGTACCATCTTCATTTTTATTTACCAATAGTTTATTAACATCGAAGACTAAAGTAATTCTGTTGTATTCATGGTCCAGTAATCGATAGGCGAAACCTGCTCTAAAATTGGTTGGTAAGGGGTCGGCTTGTGAGGCATCAACAAAAGTAATTTTGGGTCCAATGTTAGCAATATTAACTCCAAAGTTTAATTTGTTTATTAAAAAATTCTTTTTTAATACTCCTATATCTACAGCAAAGGCATTAGCCTGTCCATCACCTTTCTCGGCCCCGGCTCCAACTTTTGACAAATTACTGCGAATAAATCTAACATTGAGTCCAATGCCCAAATTTTCAGAAAAAAGAGTCGCATAGGAAAACGTGATGGCCCATTCATTGCTATTAAATGTACCTAAGGGCTCAGGACCTGTTTCGTCAGTAATGGTTTGTTCACCAAGATTAATATAGGTTACATTTCCACCAATAGTACCTAAACCTTCAATAGACTGGCGATAAGCACCAAACAGGTAGTATAGATCGTCTAAGTTGAATTGAGGTAACCATTTTGAATACATGGAGGTGAATTGTTTACCTTCTTGAAATGCCAA
Source organism: bacterium (assembly GCA_046758365.1). Taxonomy (GTDB): domain Bacteria; phylum Zhuqueibacterota; class Zhuqueibacteria; order Oceanimicrobiales; family Oceanimicrobiaceae; genus JBHIAC01. Next base: position 792 of record JBHIAC010000171.1, on the reverse strand, counting down.
TCCGGCGGGATTCCAATAAATGGCTGAGACATCATCAGCAATGCCCACAAAAGCTTCTCCCATACCACCAGCACGGGCATTGGGAGAAATCAACAAAAACAATACCGCAGCTTCACTAACGGCAAACACGTTGGATACTGTAAAAGCTAGAAGAAATAGCGCTGCTACAAACGGGATGATTTTTTTCATGACTAAAACCTCCTATTGTAATTCATTCATATTAATTATTTTCATTTGAATCAAAAGCTGACCTTCTTTCGAGCTTAGAATAATGTTGTTTTTTTAATGAGTTATTTAAAACTATCAACTCCAAATAAATTCTAAAATATAAGAAGGTCAGTTTTTTCATTATAGCCTAAAAATAAAAAACCGAATGCTCAGGTTTAACGATTCTACCATCAGTAGAATCACCTTTAAACATTCGGGCTTTCTGCCCATACAACAGTTCGTTTAAAGGTGATAGGGTAAAATATATTAAATTACAATTTAACTGATACAACAAATTAAAACTTAGTAGAACCCAAAACCTTTAACGAACTTTGTATAAGCAATCTCCTTATTTTTTGTTAAACGCTAAATAAATATATATATTTAAATTAAAATTGTCAAGTACTTTTTAGTTAAAATTAAAACGAATTATTAATATTATCGGAATTGCCAAAAAGAACTTAATCATATGAAGTTCTAAAAATAATAACAATTTTCGTGCCAACTTCTAGATGCAGCTCTAATTTGTTTTATAACAAGACTATTGTAAATTTTAACAAAATCATCTAAATCGAACCGAAATCG
>JBHIAC010000170.1:0-6614 GCA_046758365.1 bacterium | reverse complement strand
TATAAATTTCTACCACAATTATTTTCACATTTGAATTCATCAAATATGCGTTGTGAATCACTTTCATCTTTTACGATAAATTTCTTAACGTTTCCACAGGCTTCACAGGTGATTATTAATTCTTTTACTTCAATCATTTCCATGCCAAAAGCTCCTCAAATTATCAAAGATGATTTGTTGGCTTTTGCTTAAAATAAGTTAGAAGAATATAAGGATTTTTTATTGATCTTAAAAGATAAAATTTTTTAATTTTTTATTTTTACAATTTCTACTATAATATATATACCGCTAAATGGTTAAAATTACGGTAATAATTATTTTACTTATTATTGCTTATTATTTTAGCAGGAAGAATAAACGTCTTTATAAATCCGTCCGGGAAAAAAGAAAGAAAATTATGGATCGCTGGGGTGATATAAATGAGGAGTGATCTCATTAAATTATAAAAAATACTTGCATGGTAATTTATTTTTTGGTATATTTTTTATGAAAAAAGCGGGAGTGGCTCAGTTGGTAGAGCATCACCTTGCCAAGGTGAGGGTCGCGGGTTCGAATCCCGTCTCCCGCTCTAATATAATCAATGGATCAGAGTTTTTTAAATCACGCTCTGATCTTTTTTTGTGCAAAGGCGGCGTAGCCAAGTGGCTAAGGCGGAGGTCTGCAAAACCTCTATTCATCGGTTCGAATCCGATCGCCGCCTCAAATTATTAACCTCTAAAGAACCCACGGGAAAATAATGTTAGGCCGGGGTGGCGGAATTTGGTAGACGCAAGGGACTTAAAATCCCTCGGAAATTCGTTTCCGTGCCGGTTCGAGTCCGGCCCTCGGCACCCTTGTTAAAAAGTTACAGCATAAATTCAATAAGAAAGAAATGGGATGACGGAATTAGTGAAGTGTTGGAGTACTGGAATAATAAATTGTCTAAACCAAAAAAGGTGACACTGACTTCGCAATTCTCAATACTGCATTACTCCAATACCGCAATATTCCACCTGCGTCATTTCAAGACATTTCAGTTTTCTGGTACGATGAGCAAGTTTAGATTAGTAACCTGATAGAGATATAGCCGGGGTGGTGAAATTGGCAGACGCGCTGGACTCAAAATCCAGTGGACTTCGGTCCGTGAGGGTTCGAGTCCCTCCCCCGGCACAAACCGCATGGTATTGCTTTCATTACTTTATTAGTAGCTATAATATCCTAACCCGGTAAAGCCGAACCAAAAAGCAAGCTCTCAATCAAAAAATGGCAAAATGATTAACGGCAAAATAATTATTTTATTTAAGGACAATTTAATTAAAGTCAAAATGGATAGGTTAAAAAGATTTCATTCTTAAGAGACTAATGTTGTTAGCAAACTAAAATCTTCTCTGCTTCCACAGGAAACGTATCTTGAACTTTAAAATTCTCACGCAAAGGCGCAGAGCACGTAAAGTATTTCTAAATGTTTTCTTTACGGTCTTGGCGGCTATGCGTGAGGAAACCAACCAGTTAACCGATACGTTTCCTAAGAGCACCTCCTTCCCCTTGAAGCCATTCTAAATAAAAAATACTTGACATTTTTGTTTAGAATTAGGATATTACTTGAGCATAGAATCAATAAATTTCGGCATTTATCGATTGATGACTCAAATATTAGCGCTTCTTATCTCAGCCAGTACCGGGATGGGTTATTTTGTTTTTGGGAAGGGTCTTTGGGTTATAGTAGGGCTTTTCCTTTTAACTCTAATGACTCGCTTTAATAATAAAACACAATCATTTGGGAAATTTGTTGAAATTTTGTTTATCTTTTGTTTAATTTCTTTTGTAATAAATGAATTTGGCATTGGTTATCCTAATTCACTGGTTATTGTTCTTACGGCTTTAGTTGTGGTAATATTTCTTGAAGGACCAGAGTGGAGTAGACTTTATTTTTTACCAGGAAATAGCAGTAATTATCTTAAATTATCTTTAATCATATCTGCCACGGCCATATTAATGTTTGGATTATGGATTTATTTTGGAATTGCAGATATTCAAAATCCGGTGCCACTTCAATGGCCTTTAGATACATTAATCATTGTAGGCATTGGATTTGCATTTTATTTGTCTATTATTGAGGAAATTATTTTCCGTAGCTTTATTTTTGAAAGAGCTAAATGTGCGGCTGGAACTAATTGGGCAATTGCAATCCAGGGTACGTTTTTTGGCTTCATGTATTTTAGATGTGGAGTCCCAAGTGGAATAGAGGGTGCGATTTTGGGTGGATTATTTGGCATCGGATTAGGTTATTTAGTTAAAAAGACTAACAGCATCTATTTGTCAATGTTGGTACATTTTATCGTCACCTTGGCGGTATTTACAGAATTAACCATCCTTGGCAAGTCGTAAAATTATGGGTGTATTGAAGGTACCTCAACCTGTCAAATTCTTAACCGCGGTAACTTATAGTCATCATGAAATTTTGATAGCAACCAAAAAGGCTCTTGAAAATAGATTTGATAAAATAGACCTGGAATCCCCCCCATTTGCTTTTGATCATACCCGATATTATGAAAAAGAAATGGGACCAAATTTGAGGAAGCAGTTTTTCAGCTTTGCTGGCTTGCACGAGAGAGAGCGACTGATTGAATTGAAATTATATTCTTTAGAACTGGAAAAAAAATACTCCAGGGGAGGGAAAAGACAGGCTAATATGGACCCTGGTTATTTAGAGCTTTGCAAGTTAGTAGTTTCATCCACCAAGAACTTTGATCACCGCATATATTTGGGCCAAGGAGTATTTGGCGATGTGCAGTTGAGATTCAGGAAAGGAGAATTTATAACCAATGATTGGACTTATCCTGATTATCATTCACAAACTGTCATTAACTTTTTGTTAGAAGTGCGAGCCCACTATTATAAACAACTAAATCAGCTAATAGATGGAAAAGATCACCTACAAGCAAGCTGGTGTTGACCAAACCCTTGGGAAACGGGCAAAGGAATCTATCAAGGACATGGCTCGGTCAACTTTTTCAAAGAATGTATTAGCTGAAATTGGTCTATTTTCAGGATTATTTGAGCTAAATAGTTCGAGGATAAGACGGCCAGTATTAGTATCCAGCATGGATGGTGTAGGCTCGAAAATTAAAATTGCTCAAATGATGGGAGTTTATCAATCTCTTGGAGAGGACTTAGTCAACCATTGTGTAAACGACGTCATGACCTGTGGCGCGGACCCGCTATTCTTTTTGGATTACTTAGCAGCCGACAAATTGAATATTGAAATTGTTAAAGAGATTGTTCAAGGTTTGTCCGGTGCTTGTAAAAATGCTGGTTGTGCATTAATCGGCGGAGAAACTGCAGAGATGCCCGGCATTTATGTAGAAAATAATTTAGATATTGCCGGCTGTATGGTTGGACTTGTAGAGAAGAATGAGATTATTGATGGGAGTAAAATTCAAGCCGGAGACATTTTAGTTGGTATTGGTTCAAACGGACTCCACACTAACGGTTATTCCTTAGCACGAAAAATTTTTTTTGAAGTGCAAAAATACTCTGTTTCGCATTACTTAGAAGAGACACGTTCCTCAATAGGGGAAGAGCTACTCAAAAGCCATCGGAGTTATCAAAATCTTGTTAAAAAAGTTCGATATTTTGAAGACCTCCATGGTATTGCTCATATAACAGGTGGTGGCTTAGTCGGAAATATAAAGCGTTTACTAAGAGATAATTTAGATGTTCAAATTGATTGGCAAGCTTGGAGAATTCCCCCAATTTTTCAAGTAATTCAGCGGGAAGGTAAAGTTCCCGCTTCAGAAATGAGAGAGGTCTTCAATTTGGGAATAGGTTTGGTATTAATTGTACAACATAAAAGTGTTGACACGTTTTTAAACCATTGTAAAATCATGGGGGAACAATTTTACACTATTGGTACAATAATTAAGAATTAGTTAAGGAGGTTCTTTGGCACGGTTTGGAATTATTGGTGCTGGAAGCTGGGGTACGGCTCTTGCTATTTTGCTGCAATCCAACGGTCATTCTGTTACTATCTGGAACCGAGATAGCGAGGTTATTGCATCTATTGCAAAGGAGAGAATCAATAGAAAATATCTTCCTGAAGTAGTATTACCCAAAGAAATACAAATAGAAACAGATATTAATGAAGCTGCCCAGGACAAAGATGGGCTTGTAATTGCAGTACCCTCTCATGCTGTTCGTTCAGTTATTGAGAAAATCAAGGATATCAATAAAGATACAATCTTGATTAGCGTGGCCAAGGGAATAGAAAACGAAACATTACTTCGAGTCAGTCAGATTTTAATGGAGAGATTCGATGAAGATAATATCACGGTACTTTCTGGACCCAGTCATGCCGAGGAGGTAAGCAGAGGGATTCCAACAGTAGTCGTGACGGCTTCTAAAAGTTTAAAATCTGCTGAATGGGTCCAGAACACTTTTATGGCCCCAATGTTTCGCGTCTATATCCACAGCGATGTTATTGGAGTTGAGATTGGAGGAGCCCTTAAGAACATTATTGCTTTGGCGGCAGGTATTATTGAAGGAGTGGGGGGCGGCGATAACACCAAGGCTGCTTTAATCACAAGAGGGCTGGTAGAAATTACACGCCTGGGAACCAAACTCGGGGCAAATTCTTTGACGTTTGCAGGGTTATCGGGTATGGGTGATTTAATTGTGACTTGTATGAGCCGTTACAGCCGAAATCGTTATCTTGGCGAGCAGATAGGCAGAGGGAAGAAACTGGATGAGGTTTTATCTGAAATGGTCATGGTTGCCGAAGGTCTAAGAACCACCCGTTCTGCTTATGAATTGGCTGCGAAACATCAAGTAGAAATTCCAATTATAACCGAAGCCTACAATGTGCTTTTTCAAAACAAGGATCCCAAACAGGCTGTTTTTGATTTAATGACCAGAGCGGCAAAAGTCGAGGACTGGGGTTAATCACAATGATAAAATCCATTCTATTGTCAGTTGATGGCTCTATCTATACTGATGCTGTCGTTACACATGGCATCCAGTTGGCCAAAGCCTTTGAATCTCGATTAAAGGTATTGTCTATTGTAGATATTCGAATCCTTGAATGGGCCGTAGTCATGGGAACTGATGGCTTTGTACCCATCATTCCATCAACGGTATATCAAGAAGAATCCAAAAAAATGTTAGAAAGCAAAGCCGAGGCCGTATTAAAAAAATGTTCAAACATTTTAAACAAGGAGCAACTTGATTTTGAAACAGAAAAAATACAAGGTTCGCCGGTCGATATAATATGCGAGGAATCTTATTTAGTGGATCTTTTAATTATGGGGGCAAGAGGTGAATTTGCGAAATGGGAAAGCAAGTTGGTAGGAGCTACTTTAGAGGCTGTTGTCAGACAGTGCAAAAAACCTATTCTGATTGCAACTAAAAATTTCAAAAAAATTTCAAAAATTCTTGTGGCCTATGATGGTAGCGACAATGCCAATAAAGCTTTACAATTAGCTGGATTTTTCGCAACAAAACTGAAGGCCCCAATTGCTTTATTAAACGTAAATGATAATGAACAACTAAGAAATAAATTTCTTCACGAAGCTAATTCTTATTTAGAGCCTTACGAAATTTCCACAGAACTCATTGGAATTTCGGGAAGTCCTGAGAAGGAAATTGTTAAGGTAGCAGAAGAAAATGATTGTGACTTAATTATTATGGGTAGCTTCGGCCATTCTCGCATACGCGGGGCTATTTTGGGGAGCACGACTGAACAAGTCATGAGAAATTCGAAAATTCCGGTGTTGTTGGTAAAATAGTGACTAAGCAATATTTCAATTGTAGCTATTCAGGTACATATTAGAAGGCAAGACAATACTCAAATGAAGCTTTTTTTAATAGTTTTGCCCAAAATCGTTTTGTCTGTTTTTGGCGAAACCAGAATAGTTACAATCATTTTTAAATGGGAAAAGCCTGGATGAAAGATAAAGTTTATATAGCGGATGTGTCAAATCATGTTGGTAAGGACGTGCGAATTTATGGTTGGCTTTATAACAAGCGTTCGAGTGGTAAGCTTTGGTTTCTATTAATTCGCGACGGCAGTGGACTTATTCAAGCGGTAGCTTTTAAAGGAGATGTTGGAGAAAAAATTTTTCAGCGTTGTGAAGAAGTAACCCAGGAATCTTCAGTCATAGTCACGGGTACAGTAACTGAAGACAAACGTGCCCCCGGCGGCTTTGAGCTTCAAGTAAAAGAATTCGAAATTTTTCAAACGGCACAAGATTATCCTATTACTCCAAAAAAGCATGGAACCACGTTTCTCATGGACCACAGGCATTTATGGCTTCGTTCGCTAAAACAGCACGCTATTTTGAAAATTCGCCACCAGATTATTCGCGCTTGCAGGGATTTTTTTGACAATCGAGGCTTTGTTCTACTTGACGCACCTATTTTCACGCCCGCCGCCTGTGAAGGTACCACAACCCTGTTTGAAACGGACTATTTTGGCTCGAAAGCCTATTTGACTCAAAGTGGGCAGCTTTACATGGAAGCCGGGGCCATGGCCTTTGGTAAAGTGTATTGTTTTGGACCCACTTTTCGGGCAGAAAAATCCAAAACTCGTAGACATTTAACCGAATTCTGGATGATTGAACCGGAAGTGGCCTATTTAG
>JBHIAC010000169.1:0-6625 GCA_046758365.1 bacterium | reverse complement strand
ATGCCCAAATTAAAGGCCAGTGAAACCACAGGGATACCCTTAGATTTAGCCACCTCTTCAGTCGTATCTGAGGAACCGTCATTTATCACTACGATATCTAAACTGGAATGGCAGTCCTGAATCTCTCTGATTACCCTGCCAACGTTCTCTTGTTCGTTAAAAGCTGGAATAATAATTAGACCCTTACGCCCTTTCACAAATTGTCTCCAGTTTCGAGTATTTTCTTTTGTCTACCGCCCCATTTAACAAATTCTTAAAAAGGGCCTCATATTTTGAAGTTATTTTATCCCAAGTATAGTTTTGCCGTACTCGATTCATAGCTTCTTTTCTTTTTTCTGCAACAATTTCTGGATAGTCTAAGAGATACTGCATCTTCCTTTGTAAGTCATCAGGCTTCTTGGTGTAAAAATAAAACCCAGCATCCGAGAGAACTTCACGGTGCTCCGGAACATCATTTGCCAGAACACAGTTTCCATGCCCCATCGCTTCTAACAATGCCGGATGAGTACCCCCTACTTCTGTGGCCTGGATATACAAATAAGCATGGGATTGAAATTCTCGATACCCTTGACCAAAAACATAGCCGGTAAATATGATCCTTGGGTCCTTGGTACTTTTTAGTTGTTTAATGTATTCAGTATTATAAGGCGCATCCCCTACGATCACCAGATTCAGACTGGTTTTTACTTTTTCGAAAGCCTTGACTACTAAATGCGCATTGTTTTCGGGCTCTAATCGACTTACGTATAAGACGTACTTGCGCGGTTCTAGGCTGAATTGTTTAAGAACATCTTGAGTTTGCACTCTATCTATTGGAGAACCGTACGGAATATATATTGAGGGTTGATTAAATTTTTCTAAATAGTATCTCTGGATCTCCTTCGCATCGGTAACAACAGCATTGGGTGAAATCGTGGCGACAAACTCAGAGAATTTATAATACCATTGTCCCAATTTATTCCACTTTTTCCTTTTCCATTCCAATCCATCGACATTTAACGCTATTTTTTGGCCTCTCAGACGAGGAATAAAAGCAAATAAGCTGTTAGCACTGTTACAAATAAGAATAACATCAAATTTCATCTTGATTGAATGTAAAGCACACAAAAAAGTGTGTGCTACCGTATCTAAATATTTATGTGAAATTGTTGGCAAGATAACTAATTTAACTCCCTTGTAGTATTTATCTCTGTATATAATATTGTTAGAGCGGCCATACACTGTAACATCATGTCCTTTTGCAACCAGACGAGGTGCAAGCTCCTCAGCGAAAGTTTCGAAACCACCGTAATTTGCCGGAATACCGCGAATGCCCATGATCGCTATTTTCATACTGCATCTTTTAGATAACTTAGCGCAACATTATTTATTCAATTATTGTCTCTATGGAGTACTCCTTCAAATTTCTGGCATGTGTAAATATTATGATTTCACCAATTAGGCCAATAGAAATCATTTGAATGCCAATCACCAGAAGTAACGCTCCAAGTAATAGCAGTGGTCGACCGGCAATTCCACCAAAACCAAAAAATCGATAAATAAAAAGATAAATGTTCATAGCGGTGCCAGCAATTGTGAAAATCACTCCCAGGAAACCCAAAAAGTGGAGCGGCTTTTTTGAGTAGTTCATTAAAAAAATCACCGTAATGATGTCAAGCATTCGTTGGATATATTCACCAATAAACTTTGATTGTCTAAAAGTGCCAGGCAACTGCTCAATTTTGACTTCGGCTACTTTGTAGCCTTTTCGCACAGCCAAAATAGGTAAAAAAATATTCATATCTCCATAAATTGTAATTTCTTCAAAAATAGAACGATGGGCCACAAAGATACCACTGTTAATATCATGAAGTCTTAAACGATAAAGTTTTTTTACCAACCAGTTAAATGCCTTAGAAATAGCCTGATTCAGTATAGAATCGTTGCGAGGAAAGCGCCATCCCACAGCAAGGTCATAACCATCATCTAACTTCTTAATCAGTGATTTTATACCTTGAGGATTAATCCTTTTGCGACTTGTAAAAAAAATTACTTTCTCACCAACGGTATGCTTTAAGCCCGCTTCAAAAGCTGCGGAATCACCAAATGTAGATCTAAGCCGAATGGCTTTGATCCTAGAATCATTTTGTGCAAAAGCTCTGAATGTTTCCCAAGAGTTATCTGTACTGCCATCATCCACAAATACAATTTCAAAGTTCTTGTCAATTTCTTCTAATCCTTTGACCAAAGATGAATACATATTTTTAGAGGAAGTGCCAAAATTATGAGCCGTTATGATGACTGATATTTTAACTTTGGTCATTTGCTCAGTTGTCTTAAACTTTCTAACAATTTTTCTATTTTCCAGTAATAATTGCTCTTCCATAAATTAAATGGCCTCAATTATAAATTTTTGCTTAGTTCAAGGATAGTTTTCATGGAGTTTTAAATCCTGTTTATCGCCGGTTTTAACCACCATACTGGCAATTAAACCAAAAAACAACAATTGAAATCCAGCAGCAAAAAAAAGAAATGATGTCGAAAGCAACACGTTTATGTCTGCAAGAGTGTAATTTAAAACGCCAACACAATACACTATTATCAAGAGTGTCAGAAAACCAATTAGATTGAAAAATATTCCCAAGCCTCCGAAAAAATGTAAAGGATTTCTGAAATACTTTAAAAACAGATTCAAGGTAGTCAAATCCATTAGCACCTTGAAAGTCCGAGTTATGTTATATTTTGACTGACCGTACTGTCGAGGGTGATGTCTCACCACAATTTCACCGATTTTGGCCCCTTCAATGCGCGCAAGCGTCGGGATAAAGCGATGAAGTTCGCCATACAAGCATATCTTCTTAATTATTTCTTTCTTATAGGCTTTCAATGAGCATCCAGTATCATGTAGAGGAACCTTGGTCAAATAGCGAATCAAACGATTTGCAATTCTTGATGGTACCTTACGAATAATAAATTGATCCTTTCTGTTCTTTCGCCAGCCACTGACGATATCATATCCGGCATTCAACTTTTCTACCAGACTGGGAATATCTTCAGGATCATTTTGCAAGTCACCATCAAGAGTTATGATGGTGTTGCCCGAAGCATACTCAAAGCCGACACCCATGGCCGCAGATTGTCCAAAATTTCTTCGAAATTTAATGAGTTTAAGATTGGAATCTTTGGATTTCAGAGATTTCAGGATTTCAAAAGTTTCATCTGTGCTGCCGTCGTCAACAAAAATAATTTCATACGGTTTTGTTTGCCTATTCATGGCATCAACAATCTTTCGATGAAGAATTTTAACATTAGCTTCTTCATTCATCACTGGGATAATAATCGAATATTCGACCTGTCGATTGATTTCAGCCATAAGAGTTTTGTAGAGATTATTTGATGAAAAATTTTCTCCAAAATATCATTGCCAAAGTTAGTGGCCCTAAAATCACTATTTCTCGCAAGATTGTTACACCATTATGAGGAACAAATATACTTTGCAAAAACGTTGCCGTGGAAGAATCTTTATGCACGTCCGAAAAAATGGCAATCGAAGCAACAAAATATTTCGAACTAATTGGCCACAGCACAGGCACCCCAACAGGATTAGATGTATCAAGAGTAAGATAATCCAAAACTACATGTGAAGTATATACCAGTGTTGCAAATCCAAAAGCAGCCCCAAATTGGTTTTGCCTAAAATAGAAATAAGTAGCAAATAAAAAGCCAACTAATAGTGCAGCACCGAAACTATGAGTTATGCCATGGTGAAATCGATTTGGATTGCCCAATAAAATTCCAGGAATAAAATCCAAATCCGCAAGATTGGCCAACATCAACGAAATAAAGACACAGATTACTTTTGACTTAGCTGGTGTAAATAAGCGTGTCTCATTCAAAAAAACTCCGGCTAATGAATGACCTATCGTAGTTGGCATCTATACTTTTATTTCTAAAGAAAGACTCTATTATAAATCGGCTTCAAATCCTTTTACTTAAGCAATATTAATGCCATTAACTTTCGTATTTATAATTGCCAATCAACTTCTAAATTTTATTATAATTTATTGAAATATAAGTTTTTGTTTTATATAAAATTCAAAGTAAAACATTGTGCCAGTTTGAAACGATGTCCCGAACTGACACAAAAAAAGATAGACTGATATTGACACACAGAAATATTATAATTTCTGAATAGCTTGAAACCAATCAACTATAACGGATTTGACAATCTCATTCCCAAAAGGAGTGTAGTGTCCATAAATCACGGAGTTCTTGAGGTGTTCTGCGGCTAATCGATCAGTCACGTCAATATAAGGAATTTGGTTTTGTTCAAAAAAATTAAGGAGAGGCTGCCAATATTTGTTTGAATGGTCTAAATAATATTCAATTTGATTTTCAGATGGCAAAATGAGCACCAAGGCTTTCTCAGCGCCATCGTGTAAAGCTTCATCATAGAATTTTTTTAATATGCGGGCGGTAACTATAAACGGTTCCCCATCAACATTGTTGTATATTCGTTTCAAGTTTCTTTCGTATTTTTCGTAACCTAACCAGGCTGTTTTCAAAATATTAGAATGGAATAAAAAGCTTTCTTGATTAAAGGCAATCTTGAATTTTTCATACCAATAATCATTTGGGCCAACAATTTCAAATAATCTGCCTTCCGTAATTAATCTTTTCAGTTCTTGAGTAGAAGATACAGGGTTGGGTAACAACACTAACCCTTCTTTAGTGTTAATGAATCTTGGTTTTACGCCCAATCCACCTGTATTGTGTTCATAGGTTGGTCTGTAGCGATTAACGTTTCGACGGATATTTTCCAGCATGAAACCAATCAATACAATATGTTGTTGAAATTTCCTTCCGTCTCTTCTATACCGAAGAAATGCTTGATCAGTACCATAGGCCCGAACTCCGAAATTTAACACTTCAAAATGCTTAGAACTTTTTTCAAGAAGAAAAGGCCAGGATTGCTCATTTCTTACATTTACACATTCAGCAAATGAATCACCAAATACAGTAATTCTTGTTATTCCTTTGGGAATTTCGTATGAATATTCCCGGGTGGCACGAATTCCATGAGAGTTTGAAACATACATTCCATCCTTGCCGGTCCGATTGCATCCGATTGTCCAACCTAAATGCTGATCAAATACAATATAGCTCTGATAATTCTGGACGGATAATCTTTCAAAAACTTTACGTTGATGAGCTGTAATAACCGCTCCATAAGGAGGAAGGGGATGATTCTTAAAACAGTTATCATCATCAATTAAAACTAATCCAACTAATATATCGAAGCTAATATATAATAAGGCCAGATATAATGTGTAAACCCCAAAAGTTAAGAAAGGTCTAATACCAAATTTGTTCTTAGTTGATTTCACAATATATGTTCACGATAATATTAGTTTCTATTTAGAATCCACGGTGACGTTAACTCCTTTTGGTGGGCTTGGTGCGATATTATCAGAATCACCATTTTTAGAGCCAAAGATTCGGATTGGTAATTCATTAACAACCATCTGTTCTACCAAATCCAAATTTTTAAAAAAATCATTTTCTGCTAAATTATAACCAGCACTGGTGTGAAAAATCCAGCCTGCTGCCCCAGCATCCCTGGCCTGCACAGCAGCAGTTAAAAAATCATCAGCATCCGGTCCTGTACCATCACTCCGACGGTCCTCCTCTTGAAGATATATTGGAATATTCTTGCCAATAGACACAAGGTAATTTTTCAATATAGTTACCCTCTGGCCGGTCTTTCTAGCCCATTTATCATCACGGAGAAAATGTGTTGTTAGAACATCTACCTTAACCTCATTAAGTTCTTCTTGTATATTTGTTCTATCCAAGCCGTCGATTGTACTACCACATAGAATATGGCATCCAGTGCTGGATATTGTAACAATTCTGTCCTGGTCAATGGTTTTCACTATGGATCGCAACAATGACGCCTCTCCATGACTTACTATTGTGTTATAACCGATGTGATTATGTTCGTTTACTAGGTCAAACAATATATTGGTTTTACCCTTAAGAGCCTCTACTACTTTTTGTACGACTTGTCGACGTTTAGATTGGCTATCTCCGAATGACATGTTGTTATCGAGTATCGTTACATCAACTACTAAGCCTTGGCTATTTGCATAATCAACCAAACCAATCAAATCCTGTTCTGCCCCTTCGCGCCAACTACCGTTTTCATCAAAAAAGTTATCTGTTCTCCAGTCTAACCAAATACGAATCAAATTGAATCCATTGGCGGCTAACTTGTTGAGATCAGATTGGTGAAAATTTCTTCCATCGAAATAACTGACTCCTAACAGAAAAGTCGGCTGTCCATTTAGAGTGAACTGATCGCTCAAAATACCCACACGGATATCTAATTGAGTTATGTTTTTATCAAAAGCGTAAATATCCGTGCAAAAAATTAGTAAGACCGAAATAATATATATTTTTAGACGCAAATAGTATTCCAGTAATTTTTTATCGAGACACTGACATTCAAGAAAATTTGATTAATTACTCATGCAACCATTTTATAATGGCTTGAACTAAGTTGTGCAGGACCTGTTTGTGATATAGCATTAAAGGACCTTTACCTTTGGTATTAGCGTAGTGATTACTTCCCATGATGGTGACA
>JBHIAC010000168.1:0-6799 GCA_046758365.1 bacterium | reverse complement strand
TCCTTAGTTCCCAAGTAATATTGGGAGGCACGGTTCATAAAAGCATTGGTATCACCTTCCTGAGCACTGAGGTTAACAACAAAGGTTATAACAAATATTGAGATGAGAATAAATTTTGCCAGTCTTAAGGATTCCATAATCTTCACGGTATAAGGTTTATAGGTTATAGGGTAATTGTAATTTAGTCATTGGTCATTTATAGTCATTGAGTCATTTGTAGTCACTTGTCCATTGTCAGTTGTATTTTATTTAATTAATCATGAATTCTCAATTTACGAATTACGATTTACGATTTAAGAATTACGATGATTTTGAGATTTGCATTTTACAATTTGAAATTTGCATTGCATGTTTATAGTGTTTGCAAGCGATATTTGGATGTTGACCTGTTGCTAATCAACTGTTGGGCCGAACGAACTCGTCGCACCAGGCCGCGATCCACTTCGACGGCAATGGATTGCTGGATAGCATGAATGGAGATGACCAATCGATTCTTCCTGCGTTCTTCTAAATAAATACCTCGAAGTCCCCTAAGCGGACTGGCTACCACTTCCACTTCATCGCCATAATTTAAATATTGATGTGGTTCAGGATCATAGCCAAGGGCCAAAATGCGATGAATGCTCTCTATTTGTTCGTCTGGAATCCGGGTAGGGTGTCCATTAAAACAGACCATCCTAACCACGCCATAGGTCTGTAAGGACAAATAGCGTTCTTTAACGTTGCCATGGATAAATACATAGGATGGGAACAAAGGCTCATCAATTCGTTTCTTACGGTCACTCCAATACCGCACCACTGAACGCACGGGTAAAAATGACTCCAACTTTTTAAGCTTCAATTCCGCATCCACCTTTTTCTCGAATCGAGGGCGAGTGTAGAGCGCGTACCAATAACGTGTATTTTTAGAATTTTCTAACATTTTGTCATTAGTCATTTGTAGTCATAAATAGTCATTAGTCAATTGTCGATTATCAATGTAGACACAGCTCCGCCCTGCCAGTCACATGACCTGAGGGGCTTAATTAGATACGGCTCCGCCTCGTGAGTCCCGCTTTGTTTTTTGCGCAGACTCCAAGGCTTGTTTTGATTACCGATTTCAGATTGTAGATTTCGGATTTCGGATGACCTATTTGGATTCAAACCCGAAATCCGAAATCGCAAATCCGAAATTTAATTAACATTGCTAAACCATCCCACGGTCTTCTCTAAACCCTCTCGAAATTGGACCGCAGGTTTATAATTCAGATAATGTACTGCTCTCGACACATCCGCATAGGAGTGTTTTACATCTCCTGGTCGAGGATTTGCAAATAAGGGATTAAGGTCTTTCCTTAGAATATGATTTAATTCAACCACTAAATCCTGAACAGAAATTTGGTTTCCCCCGGCACAATTGAAAATCCTCTCCTCCGGTAACTTATCCGATTCACAAGCCTTCAGGTTGGCCATGACAATATTTTCCACAGGAGTAAAATCTCGAGTTTGTTTTCCATCCCCATAAATTGTTGGCCGTCTGTTTTTAAGCATCAAACCTATAAATTTTGGAATGACCGCCGAATACTGGGAAGTCGGATCCTGTCTCGGACCAAAAATATTGAAATAGCGTAAAATTACTGTCTCCAGGCCATAAAGCTGCGTAAAAACGGTGCAATAAACCTCTCCAGCTAATTTGGAAATTGCATAAGGGCTCATGGGGCGCGGTCGCATATCCTCATGTTTGGGTTGCCGAGGATCATTTCCATAAACCGAGGAAGAAGATGCATAGATTACCCGTCTCACCCCGCGGTCCCGTGCAGCAATTAGTATATTCAATGTACCAGTAATATTCACTTCATTAGTAGTAACAGGATCTGCAATACTTCGAGGTACCGAAGGTAGAGCCGCCTGGTGGAGTACAAAATCCACGTCATCCACGGCTCGGTAAACGGTGCTGAGGGAACGAATATCACCTTCAATTAATTCAATACCATTTACAAACTGTTGCAGATTTTCTCTACGACCCGTAGAAAAATTATCCAAAACCCGCACTGTTTCGCCTCGCCTGAGAAGCATATCAACAATATTCGAGCCAATAAATCCAGCACCACCTGTGATTAGATATTTCATAATTTTCAACACTCCAATAATCCATGAATCCATTACTCCATCAGCGGCATTGTTAATTTTCAAAGTTTAACACCAACTAATTTGATTTCCGTTTAAAAAACCAACTAAACCTTCCGATAACTTAATTAGGCGATTTTTTTCTTGCAAACTTTTGATTTCTTTGTTAAATTTATACTGTAATTTTCCACCGGCACCTTAAAGTGAAAAGGCCCTGTGTCCCTTGAATTAAGGGATGCAGTAAGCGTTTCACTATCACCTGAGTATGGCCCAAACTTCTTTCCAAAAGACTTTGCCCGAGCTCCTTTTGGAAGAAGCGTAGGTGAAGGTACCGGTGGACTTTTTATTTATGTCTTTGTACTCTTCTAATCATCGGTATCATCAGACTCTTTTGGGAATTGTGGACTACTTAATAAATCTAATTCCGGAGAATAATCTCCAAAAGTGGCTTTTGCAGCATTTCTAATCCGTTTTGTTAAATCCCAAAGCTCACTTAGACATTTATTTCTTTTGTGTATTGCTTTTGCCCGTTCTATTTTTAATTGTTCTGCTAATTCCACAAACCTTTTAGCCTCTTGTAATTTATCTAAAAAATTATCAATAGTTAAATTTGGAACCAAAAGCTTATTTTCTATATGCCCCCAACCAGTTTTGACTATTTCTGCTTGTTCTAATGTATCTCGTGGAAAACTAGACATCTTATCCTTTTTAAAAGCCGAGCTCTTGGCCATTATATTAAAATGTTTAGGATTATAAAGAAATGTGAATTAGTCCCTGAAGAAAATAATTTTTCTGAATATCAAATTGAACATAAACCCAATAAATGTTTTTCAAGAAAAAAGAATTTGATTTAATATTTGATGATAGATACTTTTACTGCACATAATAGAATCTCATGAATGCCGATATATTGTTTAAAATTGAATTTAAAAATAACAAATAAATTTAAAATAGCAAGGGTTTTGATATAAATTTAATAGACAAGTCATTATTTTAGCATAAGTTAAATTACTGTAAATTACAGTTAATTAGTATAGAAATTATTTTCTTAGAAATAATTAAAATAATTTTCAGGTGGAGTTTGTAGTTTGGATAATTTTGAACAGGAGGGTTTATAATGATTTGTAAAAATCTAAAAAAGACATAAAGTTATTTTGGGATTTTCTTAATTTCGAAATATTTAATTTGACCGTATAACAAAAACTTTATTAATTTCATTAAAATAATCTCTATTACTTTATAATCCTAACAATTCTGTAACATTAATTGATTTACAACTTGGCACATCTCTAGCTTCTATAACAACGTTTCTGTTTTTTAATATGCGAAAGTAATTTAAGTCTATGTCATTCACAAATAAGAAAGGGGCGATTTGACGTTTTCCTTGATCGTAATGCATGCCTCCTACATTGACTTTACTAATCTTAACGCTTAGATTTAAGAGCTCTACAACTATACGCGGAGAATCAACTATTAAGAAAATCCTTTCTTGTTCTAATTCTTCGCTCCTTAATAGCTTTGCAGTCTCCTCCACTGTACAAATTGAAATCTGATAATCTGCTGCCGCATCTTCATAAATAGCCCTTTCCCAATCATTTTTGGCCACTTCGTCACTACAGAGTATCAAGCGGTCTGGTTTTATATGAGGGCACCAACCAACAATCACCTGGCCATGGATTAAGCGGTCGTCGATTCGTACCAATTCAATGGCCATAAATTCCACCACTTTATAGTATTACCATTCAAATCTTTGTTTTTTGTGCATAAAAATTAACGCAAATTGACGGATTAAGATAAGTTGCCAGTAGGCAGTTGACAGTAGGCAATTGCCCCCAAGCATACTGCCTACTGCTTATTGTGACTCTACGGCTTCGCCGCGCTAAAATATTTCACCAAATGTTTACTTAATTTTAGAATTAAATTTAGAAATTCCCCGGACACCGTTTCTCATTAAAACTTCCCCAAGTTCTTCAAAACTATACTGATCTCTTTTAGTAATAAAAGATAAAACTATTGAAAGATTTAGTCCGGATATCAATTCAACCTTATCCTTATTTTGTACGACTTTTGCGGCTACATTCCAACAACTACCTCCATGTAGGCCTACTAAAATAAAAAGCCCATCTTTCAACTCCTCAGACTCGATAAGATGGGTTAATTTTTCATAAAGTGTTTTGGGATTGAGGCCTTCGCAACTAACTGCATAGAGATGGCTACATTCTCCAATAATTTTTTTGCTGGCGTCTACAAGAGCTTGGGCCACTTTCCCATGACTTAAAACAATACAACTTGTCATTTCTAGAGTATTACCATTAAAATCTACGTTTTTCTCTGCAAAAAAATGTACATTGTGAAAGCAGTAACATTGATATAGTGGAATGATGGAATGTTGGAATATTGATATTGTAGTAGAAATTCATTCAAACAACATTCCCGTTTTCCATTATTCCATGACCCTCAATGAAATATGACTCCGTGAGCAGCTATTTTCTAGTGAATATCTGATTTGTGGCTTCGCCGCGCTAGGTTCTACTCAAAATCTCTATCTAAGTAATCTTCTAAATATTTTTCCTTAACAATTTTTCCCTGCATTTTCTTTATAAGTCGTTCATTGAACTCTTGAGCAGGATGATGCCCATAAATTTTTAGAAGCTGGTGCAGTGCTATGACTTCCGCTATGACTGTAATATTTTTACCTGGGAAAATTGGTAGTTTGACCATAGGAATTTCAACATCTAATATTTCGGTGGTGGACTCATCCAAACCAATTCTCTCATAGTCCACCGAATCATTCCACTCTTCCAATTGCACTTCAACTTCAATCCGTTTTTGCAGCCGAATGGAGCGAATTCCAAAAACGCTTCTAACATCGACAATGCCTAATCCTCGTATTTCCATGTGATGTTGCAGCATTTCACCTGCGGTTCCGATAAGTATCCCCTCGGCTTTTCTACTGATGTTGACCACATCATCAGCCACGAGCCGGTGCCCCCGTTCCACCAAATCCAAGGCGATCTCACTTTTACCGATCCCACTGCGCCCGGTAAAAAGCACTCCTATTCCATAAACATCTACCAGAGAGCCGTGTACTATAATCTGAGGCGCGAATTTTTCATCCATATAATCGCTTAGAAGATGCATTAATTTTGTTGTTTTAAATGGCGTTCTAAAAATGGAGATGCCTTTCTCGTTGGAGATTTCTATAAGTTCATCAGGGGGTTCATTCCTCTCAGTTATTATTAAACAAGGAATTTTGAAAGAGAATACCTTATTCAAAGCTCTTTTTCTTTCGACATCGGATAAGGTTTTCAAATAGGCATTTTCCGTATTTCCAATTATCTGAATTCGCTTGTAGGTAAAAACCTCCACAAACCCAGTTAGAGCCAACCCTGGCCTATTTAGATCTGCTTCTTCAATCTGGCGATTGAAACTCGCCTTATTGTTTAATAATTCTAATTGAAGTTTTTCTTTGGTATCGTTAAATAGTTTTTCTACTGTTAACGTTTCCATAGGTATTAAATTTCTTGATTATCCATTGAATCAGAAAAAGCAATAGTGGTAGCCTTCTCCTTTCCGTGCTCACGAAGTTTTTCTTTAAACTTCTTAACTTGACGCTCTAATTTATCCACCGCAAGGTCTATACTTTTGTAAATATCTTCGGATTTTTCAATTGCAACTAATCTTTGACCGAAAACTTTAATGGCAATTTCGGCAATCTGTTTTAGCTTTTCATAATCCAAAATAATTTCACAATCAATAATACCATCATAATATTTTTTAAGTCTTTGCACCTTCTTTTCGGCGTATTCTTTCAGTCGCTCAGATGCTTTGAAGTGCCTTGCCGTGAAATTAATCCGCATTGCATCCTCCTTTGTAGTTAAATATTGCAAAGAACAGTAAATTAAAATTTAAAGCATTACTCACAATTAAACCTAATATATAAATCATAGGTTTCCAATGGCTACTGAATTTGATGATTATACCTTTTCTTGCTCCGTGAAAGCACGATTCTGCAAATCAATTATTTTGGATTTTGGTCATTGGTATTTGTTTCGGATTTCGTGTTTCGAATTTGATAACCCTACGTCATTGATTGAAAGTTATTTTGCAGTAGTCGTCGACGGCTCCCGATAGGTCCAATTATTTTTCTGCCCGAGGATGGGCTTGCTTATAAATTTTCTTCAACCTTTCCGCAGTAAGATGAGTGTAAACCTGAGTGGTTGAAAGACTCGAGTGACCGAGCAGCTCTTTGACAGATAATAAGTCAGCGCCTTCTTCCAATAAGTGAGTGGCAAACGAATGCCTAAGTATATGAGGATAGGCTTCATCTTCATCCGAAGCTGACAGTAAATACTTCTTAACCCTAGTCTGTACCTGCCGGGCTGTCATGCGATGACCTTTCTTATTTAAAAATAGTGCACTTTCTGACAAATTTAGTGCCTCTAAAAAGGCTTGACGTTTTCTTAAATATTCTTTCAAAATCCTGGCCGTTACTTTACCTGTGGGTAGCAAACGCTGTTTAGAGCCTTTTCCCGTCACTTTAACTAAGTCATTGGAGAAATCAATATCCTCAAGGTTCAATCCCACTAATTCGCGCAGTCGCATCCCTGTTGCGTAAAAAAGTTCAAGAATGACCTTGTCACGTAAGCCGTCAAAGGTACTCACATCGGGTAATTCTAGTGCGGTTGAAATA
>JBHIAC010000167.1:0-6825 GCA_046758365.1 bacterium | reverse complement strand
CCGCTTGGTGAAGGAGAAGTGTGATTTCCTGGTGAAAATTCCCATGTATGGTAAAGTCGAATCATTAAACGCCTCTGTGGCTGCGGCTCTTCTGTTTTTTGAGGCGCGGCGGCAGCGAGAAATGTAGCTTAACCTGAGCTCAAAATTAATTTCGGGTGATTTCTTTTGACTTAATCTCAATCTTTTGGGCACGCTCTTCAATTGATTTAATTAAATTCTTTCCACTTGCGTAAGTTCTTGCACTATCGTTAGCCGTTTTTGCATCAGAGAAATGTCCTAAACGATAATAAATTTCAGCCAAGGTGTCCCAATAATAGGGATTTTTTTTATTGATTTGCAAACTGCGTTTAGAGAGTTCCAATGCTTCTAATAGGTTTTCACCTCGCTTTGCATAATGCCAGGCTAGACTGTTAAGCGCTTTTGCGAAAATTGGATTTATTGCAATGGCACGACGATAGTTGGCTACCACTGAATCAGACTGTACTTTTTGGGAAAAGGCGTTACCCCGGTAGTAGTAAGCCTCGAAATCATCGGGATTGAGAGCGATAACCATGTCGTAGTTTGCGATGGCGCGATCATAATCGCCTTTTACGTGGTAGGTAATCCCGCGGTTGTGGTAGGCTGCGACGTAGTTCGGCTGTAGAGCAATGGCCTGATTAAAATCCTCGATGGCTTGGTCGAGGTTGCCTTTCTGGGCATATGCAGTTCCGCGATTGTAATAGGCTACGGTGAAGTCAGACTGGAGGGCAATGGACAAAGAGAAATTTCTGATTGCGCGGTCGAGGTCTCCAATTAAGGCGTAGGCGAGACCACGATTCTGGTAAGCTGCTACATTGTCCGGCTGAAGGGTGATGGTCTGGTTAAATTCGGAGATAGCTTTCTCTAGGTTACCTTTGTGAACATATATAACTCCACGATAAAAGTAGATGGCAGCTGGATTAATCATATGCTCTGGTATGGCCTTCTGGGTAAGCGCATTAGTGAAGCAATCGAGGGCGCTGTCGTAATCTTGAGCTTCATAGCGTGCTAATCCAAGTGTTAGGAGCGTAAGGTAACTCATCTCTCCGGAGAGTTGAGTCTGAATGTTGAAGCTCTCTAGTTCTGCCAACGTTAAGTTCAAAGTTTGTTTTTCTTTGCGAAGGAGTAGGCCACGCGGCTTTTGTAGCACTTCAAAGTAAACGTTGACAAGTGCTCTTTGTTCAGTCTTACCGTACCAACCCCATAAAACGATGCTGGCTTTATGCTCTTTTCCTATCGATCTGGCAAACTTATTTCCTTGTTGTGCCAAAATAGTTTCGCCTAGCGTTTTAACTTCCACATCATCGTAGAAATCAGTAGCTTCACGAAGCTGTTCTATGATAGTCTCAGTCACGCGATAGTTTTGCGGGTCAGGACCATCAAAATCAGCAACAAGTATTATTATTTTGTCGGAAGGGCGGTTCTGGTAGTATCTCCATCCAACAAAGCCAGCTAGAGTAAAAATAGGGACGGCTATGATACCGAAGAGAGCGAGACTTCGTGTCCATTTGGATGCGGTTAGTTTCTTGAAATATAAATAAAAAAAACTCAGCCACAAAGTGCCGATTCCAAGAATTAATAGAATAATTGTAACCAGGCCTGTGTTGCCTAATAGCAGATTGGCAAAACCCACTACGGCTGTCACAAAGGCAATAAAAGTACTGATCCTACCTCCAATTTTTTTGAAGAAGTCCCATAACTCGTTTTTATAAGCATCATCACTCATTGGCTTGAATCAATTTTGGATATCCTTAACATCTTTGGTAGGTTTATAATATTTTTGATACTTGCCTCAGTGATGTTGGCTAAGCGAATATAAAGCGGCATGTTTCCCCTCCCTAGAAATTTTTATTGATTGAGAATTTCTTTAAAAAAATAAGTTTTAAAATTTGAATTGTCAAGGGAAAAATAAGTTTAGAGAAGAAACGTAATTCAAATTAAAGCGTTTGTAAGATTGAATATAAAATTGATTCTAATTAATAAATATTCATGGTACAAAATCAGTCATTTGGAATATAATTCAACTTCATGATCAAAGTTACTATAATTTGTATAGCTCTGCAATTAATCATCTTTTCTAATAATATTTTGTCTCAAGAAGAAGATTCTCTCAACTCTACCCCAAAAATTGGTCTAGCTTTAAGTGGGGGAGGTGCTCGTGGCATCGCTCATATTGGGGTTTTAAGAGCATTGGAAGAGAATCATATTCCTGTGGATTGTATTGTGGGGACCAGCATCGGGGCTGTGATTGGTGCTTTTTATGCCAGTGGTTATTCTACGGATCGCTTGGAAGAGATTTTTCGGTCAATCGATTGGCAGGGGACATTTCTTGGAAAACCAGAGCGGTCTCTTATTCCCTTATCCCATCGCTTGGATGAAACCCAATCCGTCTTTCAAATCGGGTTTGATTTTTGGAGAATTTATCTGCCCGAAGCCGCTCTGTCTGATTACCGAATAAACCGAATGCTCATTAACTATCTTGCCGAACCAAATTTCAAAGCGGGGAGAAATTTTAATAATTTACCAATTCCCTTCCGAGCTGTGGCTGCGGATTTAAAAACAGGCCAACGAGTAGTCTTATCTCACGGTAGTCTAAGTCGAGCTGTGCGGGCAAGCATGTCCATACCTTTGGTCTTTGCACCTGTGAAAATAAAAGAATATCTACTTGTGGATGGTGGGATCGTGGACAATATTCCCGTAGATGTGGTACGTCAAATGGAAGCAGATATTATCATTGCTGTGGATGTAACCTCTCCTCCCTTAGAACCTACCATGTACCGAGATGTTATTGGAATAGCCAATCAGCTAACAGATATTTTATCCATGGCAAAAAATGTGGCATATCAACAACCAGCGGATCTGATTATAAGGCCGGATTTGCGAAAAAATGCTTTTACAGATTACTCAGATTTTGATTCCTTAATGACTTGGGGTTACCAGGCCGCTATGGCTAATATGGACAACATCAAAAAAATTGTGGGCCAGAATATGAATCAGGATGATATCAACCCGATAAACCTCAAAAGTCCCAAAATAGAAAACAAAATAATTACAGAAATTAAAATTCTTGGGAATCGGTATCTTGAGAAGAATATAATACAAAGAGATTTTAATTTGAAGCAAAATGCGCCATTTAATTTAGATAATGCTTTACGAGGCATGGATGTGGTTTATGCCAGCGGATTTTTTAAATCATGCTGGTTGGAGTTTGTTTCTGATGGAGACTCGGGAATTATAGTATTTCTTCATGTCGAAGAAGCACAGCGAAGATCTGCGGAATTAGGTTTGGCTTACAATGATGATGACAAAGCCAAAGGATTTATTCGAATTCAAAATCGAAATCTATTCGGATGGGGTGAGCGGGCACAATTGATTGTATCCAGCAGCGATGCTGGAACAGGAGTCCGTTTGCGATTACGAGGCGATAAGCTATTTGAGACATATTTAGGTTATAACATTCAAGCGGATATTCATCGTGAAAAGCCCAAAATTTTTCAAAATAATGCCTACATAAACCGTGCTGTGTTTGACCGAAGGGCTATTTCTTTCATGACAAATCTTCAAATAAGTCGGGCCAATCTTATCCTGATTGGCATAAAAGTAGAGCAAGTTGAAATTCGGGAACACGTGGGCATTAATTTTGTTCCTGCAATAAATCAGCTACGAGCTCTGCAAACTGCCGTGATTTGGGATGATTTAGACGATGCCTATTCTCCAACTCAAGGAGGCAACTTCTCGTTGTTCTTTGAAAAAAATTTTACAGAGTTGGGGGCTTCTTACAATTACTGGCGATCTGAGGTTAGTGTAACTAAAGTATTTTTAATTAAATCCCAAAATATTTTCAAGCCTCAAATTTTTGTTGGATTCTCAGGTGGGACGGTACCAGTTCATGAACAATTTCGCATAGGCGGTCCAATTTTGATGCCTGGATTCCAACGCGCTGAATTATGGGGTAATCAGGCTATCGCATTAGGAATTGGTTACAGTTTTTTGATTAAACCCAATTTTCGAATGACAGCGAGAGTTATGACAGGTAATATTTGGCAAAGTAAAAAAGAAATTACTTTTGGGTCATTTAAAATAGGTATAGGATTAGGTTTGCAATACACAACACCTGTAGGACCTGTGGCTATTGATTGGGGAATTACGGATTCCGGCGCAGTGCAATTCTATTTTACGGTGGGATTTCACTAGTGCCGAAGGTGGGATTCGAACCCACACGTCCTTGCGGACACACGGCCCTGAACCGTGCGCGTCTACCAATTCCACCACTTCGGCAATTTTGTATCTCTCAACCTCTCAAAAGCCCTTGTTGAATTAAGTTCCTTACGTAGTTACAAAAGTTAATAATCGGAAAAAACAAAGTCAAGAATTTTTGATACCTGTCTTGACTTTTATTTTGAAATATACTAATTTTGTTATTATTAAAGTTGATATTTTATGAATGAAAAAATCATTACAACCAATCGTAAAGCCCGTTATGCTTATGAAATACTCGAATCCATGGAAACGGGTATTGTACTTTCCGGAACAGAGGTTAAATCATTGCGAGAGGGACGGGCCAACTTAAAAGATAGTTACGCCAATGTTAAAAATGGTGAAGTGTTTTTGTATCATGCCCACATTAGCCCGTATTCTCATGGAAATATTTACAATCACGATCCACTTCGACCCCGAAAGTTACTTTTACACCAAAGGGAAATAAAACGGTTGATTGGCAAAGTGCAAGAAAAAGGACTCACTCTTGTCCCTTTGAGGCTATATTTTAAAAATGGTAAAGTAAAGGTGGAATTAGCGTTAGCCAGGGGTAAGAAAATTTATGATAAACGCCGGGCTATTGCAAAGCGAGAATCTGAACGAGAACTAAAAAGGCAACTTAGATATAAACAGAGGTTTTGAACAATAATGAATGAAGGTTGGTAAATTGAATAACGACAATTTATATGATATTTTAAAAGAGCGTGGATTTGTACAGCAGGTTACCAACGAAGAAGCAGTCCGGAAACTGTTTGCTGAAAAGCGAGTGACGGCCTATGTAGGATTTGATCCTACTGCGGATAGTCTTCACGTAGGAAATCTATTAGGTTTGATGGCACTTGCCCATTTGCAAAGAGCAGGGCATCGACCCATTGCAATTGTTGGAGATGGAACGGCTTTAGTTGGCGATCCCAGTGGAAGAACTGAAATGCGTCAAATGCTTTCATCTCAAAAAATTGCTGAAAATGCTGAAAAGATAAAATCTCAAATAGGTCGATATTTTAAAATTGATGGTAAAGAGGGTCTATCTATCCATAATGCTACTTGGTTGGTAAATTTGAAGTATATTGATTTTCTTCGAGATATTGGAAGACATTTTAGTGTAAATCGTATGCTAGCGGCTGAGTCCTATAAAATCCGCCAAGAAACAGGTCTATCGTTTTTGGAGTTTAACTACCAAATCCTGCAAGCTTACGACTTTTTAATGCTTTATAGAGATTATGATTGCAGCCTACAGCTTGGTGGCGATGATCAGTGGGGAAATATTTTAGCTGGGGTTGATCTTATCCGTCGAATTGAAAGTGGCGAAGCTCAAGGGATAACATGGCCGTTGCTTACCACAGCAAGTGGTCAAAAAATGGGAAAAACCGCGAAGGGCGCCATTTGGTTGGATGCTTCAAAGACCTCTTCATACGAATACTATCAATATTGGGTAAATGTTGATGACCGGGATGTTCAACGGTTTTTAGCTTATTTCACATTTTTACCAATGGCCGAAATTATTAAATTAGGGAGGCTTAAAGGAGCTGAAATACGAAAGGCCAAAGAAATTTTGGCCTATGAAGCCACTAAAATTACCCATGGTCAAAAAGCGGCTGAGAAAGCCAGAACAGCTTCTAGAAGCGCCTTCGGCGGGTTAGATAAGGATTTCAGTGCAATCCCTTCATCATACGTTAATTTAAAACATTTGAAAAAAGGAATTCTTGTGGTGGATATCTTTGCAGAAGTAGGCTTAACTTCTTCAAAGAGTGAGGCAAGAAGGCTCATTGAACAGGGTGGGGCTTATATAAATGAAATTAGAATAGAAAGTATTGAATCTACCATCAATGATTCAGACCTTAAAAATCACACTATAATGCTTCGTGCAGGCAAAAAACGCTATCATAGGATTTTAGTATCTTATGAATAAAATTTTTGCTTTTTGGTCAAGGAAACTTTGAATTTATTTGTGATTTAAAATCATAAAGCTTATTGGGTTCTGGCTTGTCCGGGTTGGGGTATTGTAAATATAAATTTGAAATGACATAAAAAGTACTTGACATTTAGTACTATTTATTATATATTAAACTTTGCCCAATCCTAAATGGTATGGGCAATTTTTTTGGTTCTTTGGAAATAAAGAGTGTGCATGGTCCTGTCGTCCATTGAGAGATAAATAAGTAGTAAGATAAATAATAATGAAGAGTTTGATCCTGGCTCAGGACGAACGCTGGCGGCGTGCTTAACACATGCAAGTCAGGGAGAACATTCCGACTTGTCGGGATTAGTAAACCGGCGAACGGGTGAGTAACACGTAGGTAATCTGCCTTTAGGTTGGGGATAACCTTGCTAACGCGGGGCTAATACCGAATAATGCAGCGGATTCGCATGGATATGTTGTTAAAGTGGTCCTGATTTATCAGGATCACGCCAAAAGAGGAACCTGCGTCCCATTAGCTTGTTGGTGGGGTCATGGCCTACCAAGGCAACGATGGGTAGCCGGCCTGAGAGGGTGTCCGGCCACACTGGGACTGAGATACGGCCCAGACTCCTACGGGAGGCAGCAGTGAG
>JBHIAC010000166.1:0-6901 GCA_046758365.1 bacterium | reverse complement strand
CGCTAAAAAACAATGACCGGTTTTTCAAAAATCAGAATCAACTGTCAAACTTGGGTTATAACAAAAGGCCGAGAGGTAATTTCATAAATTAATTGCTTTATCTCTATAATTGATTCTGCCCGGAGCAGGTCAAGCATATTCAGGATTTTATTTTGATGCTATTCAAGATTTTGGTTTAAACTTAGTTTTAGGGTATGCTGCTTATGCATCATGGCGCCATGAATTAGACTATAAACGAAGGGATAGAAATTATGTTATGCCAATAATCTCAACGGCAATATGGGGTATATTTTATTTAACAAATTT
Source organism: bacterium (assembly GCA_046758365.1). Classification (GTDB taxonomy): domain Bacteria; phylum Zhuqueibacterota; class Zhuqueibacteria; order Oceanimicrobiales; family Oceanimicrobiaceae; genus JBHIAC01. Next base: position 6,595 of record JBHIAC010000166.1, on the reverse strand, counting down.
ATACAATTCTGTAAACGCAGCAGAAAAGGCAAATCTTTATAGAGAAAATGTTTATTACAGCTATATACTAGAAAAATTCCAGTTTATTTTGAAAAATAAGGATTTTTTTCTAAATGTGGGATTAGAATTTTAGATACCAAATTTGGGAGTAAAGGGATGCAATAGGCACACTTGCGTTTCATTGCGATTTCTACAACAGCCAACTAGCAAAAAATCTCGAATAAATGCTCTACTTCTTTTTTAAGCAAACATGCTTATGATCCTTCTCTTATTCTGAAATATCAGATTAAATCCTTTAACTCGTCCTTAGTTATACCTACCTTTTATAAAATTGAGTTCAATGTGCCTTTTTTAATCTCTTTGTGATTTGGAACTATTACTGAAATATTTTTCTTAAGATTATGAAGAAAAATATGGCTACCTCTCTGGTGATCCACAACAAATCCGATGCGTCGAAGAGCTTTCACAACTTCTCTCCCTGAGAATGTTTTACTCACAGAGTGACCTCCACTTCTTTTGCCAGTACTCCAGGCTTTGATTTAATTTGATTTACTTTCTCCAGCCCTTCTAAGTAACAAATTATAGCTTCCTTGGCATTTTCAAGTGCCTCTTCTTCGGTATCTCCTTCAGTAAAACATCCATCGAGAGCAGGTACGCTCACATTAAATCCCCCTTCTTCTGCGCTTTCTAGTACCACTAAAAATTTCATGATTCTTGACCTCCAAAATATATTGTTATTGCTAAATTTACTTACTTAATTCTTCTGTAATTCATAATTCTTGAGTAAGTTAACTATTTTTCAATGGAATTTCAAGCTTTTCCTATGGCTTTAAAAAAATTGTTCAGATTTTCGAGTACTTTGGCCCATACCTGGATCAAGACATCTAAAAATGATTGATTAAATATGCATGCACAAATATCCCAAATTTTAAAATTGCAATCCAAATTATCTTGCATTTTATAAAGATTCATATTATTTTAATTTAAAATAGGCAAATACAAACAAAGAGTAATAAGACCATTACACCTCTACAAAAACGACAAACTCAACTCCGCCAACTCTGCCAAGTGTTAAAACAGGCAGACCCTGATATCATCGACATCATCCAATTTGGTTCCTCGGTCTACGCCCCGGATTTAGCCCGTGACATTGACTTTTTAATTACCACTCAATCCCAAAAAGACGATGATCTTTACTTGGATGCTTTTGATGATCTGGATATTGGAGTAGATGTCATCGTGCGTATTCTTTGAATGTCACTATATATTTGATGAATTTCCCCTTGCTTTTCTGCATTGAAATATGTATTATATATACATAAAGAATTACGTATGAAATGAGGTATTACATGAACACTGTGAGGCTGAATATTACCCTTCCAAGAGAAATTGCTAATCAGTTAGATTTGTTGGCTGGATCTAAAGGTAAAAGTTCATTCATTGCGGAATGTATTCGACACAGAATTGCTCAATTGGAAAAGGAAAAACTCCTTAAGAATCTCAAAGAGGGATACAAAAATACAAAATCTGAGAGCCTTTCTTTAGCGAAAGAATTTGAAGCTGCTGATTTAGAGGGATGGGATGAATATTAAAAGGGGTGGAATTTATATAGCTACACTGGACCCAGTTATTGGAAAAGAAATCTCTAAAACACGTCCAATATTGGTTATTTCCAATGATGTTAACAATAAGTACTCTGGAACAGTAACAGTTTTACCTATAACTTCTCAAAAGTTGGAAAAAATTTACCCTTTTGAAGTATTTCTACCAAAAGGATCTGGTAATCTTCCAAAAGATTCGAAGTTAAAAGCTGATCAAATTCGTACGCTCGATAAGACACGTCTTATTTCTCAGTTAGGTTTTATTCAAAAAGAATATATGGTAGATATAGAAAAAGCTGTTAAAATTCATTTGGATTTTAATTTAAAATAGGCAAATACAAACAAAGAGTAATAAGACCATTACACCTCTACAAAAACGACAAACTCAGCTCCGCCAACTCTGCCGAGCATTAAAGCAAGCAGACCCTGATATTATCGACATCATCCAATTTGGCTCCTCGGTCTACACCCCGGATTTAGCCCGTGACATTGACCTTTTAATTACCACTCAATCCCAAAAGGACGATGATCTTTACTGGGACGCTTTTGATGATTTGGATATTGGAGTTGATGTTATTGTGCCTACGCCTGGTCAGCCAATGGGGAAAGACATTGCCACGTGCGTACGGCTCATGGGGGAAGAATTATCTGGAAATGGACAAACCTTAAAAGAAGCGGAGGCGTATATGGCTGTACCAACCTTTGAGCGTGCTAAGCTAAGTTTAGAGTCTGCTGATTCAATTCTTTCTCTAGCACAAAAAAGTAAGAATGAGATCTTAAAAGATGAATATTACAAAGTTGCCTATAATAGATTATTTGATGCCGCTAGAAATGCCGTGATGGCTTATCTAAACACCGAGAACTCTCGCTGCGGACAACTCTTCCGAAAAGCCTTACCCAAGCCCTTCAATGAGCAATTTCGACATATTGTCAATACGCTGCACATCCAGTACAGCTACGATGGCAACTATCCTAAAGAGAATCCGGATGGCGCCTATGTGCGGTGGAGACAGGAAGTTGAAAAGTTCATAAAGGACTTAGACCATCATAAGCGATAAGCATAAAATCCTATTCTTTGAATGTCCCTTTCTCCAAAAGTTAGGTGAGCTTATATTCTTCTTGGTTGAACCGACCGAAATTTCTATATTCAAATTGAAAAAATAATCGGAGAAATTGTATGGGAGAAAGAGCTCTGATCGCTTAGTATATGTATACTGGGCGGGCAATCGAAAGGGATTATTATCCCCTTCTTGATAAAGACGCTTTGGACAGATGTCCTTAAGGAATTTCCGTACAGGCTGGGATATCCTGCGCGATCGGGTTTTGTTCATTCATGCATTCCCATCAAAGGAGTGGCTAAGATTCACTAACTGTTTTGTCTAAATGAATGATCAAATCAGAGTTTTGCAAAAGTTTTAAAGGCAGCTTTCTCCTGAGCAAATGCCTGCGAATATAGATTTCAGCCACGTTCAGAAACCGATGGTCCCCTTCTGACTTAGCTACACATTCACCTGCATCTAATAAAAAGGCAGCCGTTGTCAGCTCACCCACAGAAGTCAGCAGGTCTTTAGCATAGTACTGGGATGCATTGGTATTCAGGGAAAAGAGGCTTTCTATTTCCTCATTTACTAAATTCATACGTTCTCTAACGGCATTTGTCAAGAAACCATTTTCATGTTTGGAGAGAGTATTTTGAATTTCAGAAAACAATTGCTTATGAGCGCTTTTTTTAGCCATGACTTCCAGCATGTCCAGTGCTTGAATATTGCTGGTGCCTTCCCAGATTGGCGTAATGAGGGCTTCACGGTGCCAGCGTGCGATGGGAAATTCTTCGAGAAAACCGAGACCGCCATGAAGTTCCATGGCCTGCCGGGTGACCCAAGCGCTCATTTCAGCGGTCATGTTTTTGGCTAAATGCGCTAAAAGTCTGGCATAGTGATAATCACTGCTGTAGGGAGGAGTTTCCTTCCAGTGTTCATTAAACTTCTCTATTGCCTTAAGGGCAAGAAGCAAATTGGCTTCCAGCTCAACTTCCATCTCCAGCAGGTCTTTTTGTACCAGAGGATGCTCAATTAACTTTTTGCCGAAAGCTTTACGTTTCTGGCAATAATAAAGAGCTTCGAGATAAGCCTTACGGGCTATGCCTACTGCTGCAATTGAATTTGCTAGCCTTGCGAGAGTTAGGACTTCCAGCGCATGATAGATGCCGTGTTCGATGGTACCGATGAGATAGGCCTCTGATGATGCAAGCTCTACTTCACCGGTAGGAACCGCTCGGGTACCCAGTTTATCTTTGAGGCGCCGAATAGAATAGTTTGGCGAGCCATCCTCCTTGTAGGCAGGAACAAAGAATAGAGCGATTCCTTTGGCACCAGCGGGACGGCCTTCCGGTCGAGCCGTAACCAGGGCACCATCGGCAATGCCTGCGTTGCTGGCAAAATATTTATCTTGGCTGGTAATTTGCCATCGACTGCCAGCTTGTTTTGCCGTGGCTCGGTTTGCCCCCAAATCGCTGCCGCCATGGGTTTCGGTGTAAAAGGTCGCACCATACCAAGCCTTGCTGCTGTCCGTATCCAAGTAATGGGTTAGAAACTTTTGCTTGATTTCCTGAGACCCGTATTTGAAAAGGGCATAGGCGGTTTGATTGGTCACCGTGAGCGTGCAGTAAAGCCCGGGATCAGCCACTAAAAATCCTTGCGCATAGTGAAACTGCCAAGGAGCTCCTTCAGAGTACACGGCCCGAACCACTCCAAAGTCCAAGAGCTTTTCAAGCAGGTTTTTGTGGGCTGGATTTAACTGCACCCAGTCAATCCTACTCCCATCGATATCCCACATTTGCAATCGCGGTTTGGATATGCGATCGATATGGTCTGAGATTTCCAGCAGATCGGTACTAACGAATTCTCCTAATTCTGTGAGTTGATTAAAGTAAGATGGTTCTAGTCCAGCATATTCAAGGGCTAATTGCAAGGGCTTATCGATGGTAAAATGATTTACGCCATAAGACGAGAAAAATCGACATAGATGATTTCGCAGCATTGCATAACCTCATTGTATTGATGGAAGATCGTGGGTTTCATCTGGAAAAGTGTTGTAACGATATGTATTTAGTTTTTTTAGTTAATTCAATGTTGACTAATAAATTATAGCACAATATTGCAAGAAAGTCAAGCCCAGGCTTATTATAATACTTTATTTGACCCTACAAAAGATGGAATCTCTCCTTTGTATCTGAAGATAAAACGGATGAGTTGAGACATCCACTTTTTCTGTAAGCGGACATAATACTGGTCCGCCGCCCGACGAGCCCCAAGCAGCAAGGTAGGGTAGGGGTGGATAGTATCGGATATTTTTGACAGTTTGATACCATTTTTCATGGCAAGAGCATATTCGTTAATGATTTCTCCCGCTCGAATTCCGGCTGCATGAGCACCCAGTAGTTTGCCATTTGAGGTATGTAGAATGATCATTCCCTCTTCGGCATGTTCAGTTACCGCCCGATCGATTTTGCTGTACGGGAATTCGATGGTTTCGAATTTAATGTTTTGCGATTTTAACTCTTCAGCGGTCCTACCAACGTGGGCGCATTCCGGATCGGTGTAAGTGACCCAAGGAACAACCTCTTGTTCATATTTGAGCAAGGGTAAACGAAACACTGCATTTGCTGCAGCCGTCTTTGCCATATTCTCAGCAACGTGGGTAAACTTCATAAATGTGGTAATATCACCGGCGGCAAAAATGTGCTTAACATTAGTCCTACAATGACTATCAACTGGGATACCGTTTTTCTCTACTTTCACGCCTGCATTTTCAAGCTTAAGGCCTTCGACATTAGGTTTTCGACCCACCGCTACCAGCAGCGCGTCTGATTTAACTAACTTGTTAGGACCAGATAGTGGACCAACCGCGAGTTCATAAATTCCGTTTTCTTTTTTTACATTATGAATTGTTTCTCCTGAATAAAATGTAACCCCCTCAGCTTTAAGTCGCTTACAAACAATTTCAGTACACTTTGGTTCATCTCGAATCAAGATGCGTGGGTCGAGGGCAATGACCGTTACTTTTGAACCAAGATTAACAAAGCTTTGTGCCATCTCGATGCCTATGGGACCATTACCAAGAATCACAAGGTGTTCAGGGCGATGATTGAGTTCGAAGATGGTTTCGTTGGTTAAAAAACTCGCTTCCTTTAAACCTGAAATGGGTTGAATTAAAGGGGATGCCCCGGCTGTAACAATAGCCGTGCGGAAGGTAATCGTTTGCTTACTATTTTCAGTAGAAAGTTCAAGGGAGTGAGAGTCATTGAATTGTGCCGAGCCTTTTAGAACATGTACCCCCCGAGTTCCCATAACTTCAGGGGAATCTGCTTCTTGGTAGATGTGCTGTCTGGTTTTGCGAACAGATTCCATGACAGCGGTAAAATCTACCGAAATATCATCAAACCTGACGCCATAAGGATGCATTTTTTATATCGCAGCGATTTCTTTTGCAATATGAAGTAGAGCTTTGCTGGGAACACAGCCGTACCAGGTGCAATCACCGCCAAGTTTATTTTTCTCGATGAGTGCCGTCTTTACTCCAAAACTGGCACAAATACCAGAGCTGGTAAGACCAGCGGCTCCACCACCCATCACCACTATGTCATAATCATATCGCTTCATAAGCGCATTAATTCTTTGCTTTTAATCTTATCATTTTAAATATTTTTGGAGTATTAGATTTCTGGATTATTGTAGTAATGAAAAATTAAAAACATGCTATGCAGTCAACATTACATCAGTACCCCAGTATGTCATTAATCCGGTACTCCATTTACTATTTACCTTTGCATAAGTTTGGTGAATTCCATTTGTTCAATTTTATTATTCGTTATATTAAAAACTCACGACCGACTGGCCTAGAGATTTAAATATTTGTGTGAAATATATTATAATGTCCGATGCGTACCATCGCAAAACGGTTTGTTTCCTGAATGTTTACACCCACACCAGGCT
>JBHIAC010000165.1:0-7021 GCA_046758365.1 bacterium | reverse complement strand
CGCGGACCATCGGGGACATTAATGGCATTGACACCAAATTCTTTTAACGTCTGCGCAGCCTCCAATATTTTAGAAGGGTCCGTGCCTCGAGGTGGAGGGATTTCAACGCTTGTGACCAATTCGCCTTTTACAAGCTTGGCTGCAAAATTACTTTTCTCAGCCCGAGGAACTGGCGGCGATTCTTCTATCACTTCTTTTGGAATCTTTATGATGAAAGTTTGCTTTCTCGGGCTCAACATGCGCACGGATTTTTCCATAGACTTAATGTATTCCGGCGTGGTCCCGCAGCAGCCTCCTACAAGCCGAGCACCTGCTTTAATAAACCTCATAGCATATTCAGCCATATATTCCGAACTGGCCAAGTAGATATTCCGTTCTTCAACCACACGAGGATTGCCAGCATTTGGTTGGACGATTATTGGCTTTTTGGTGACATGCACCATTTTCTCCAACGCACCCATCATAGAAGGTGGACCTACTGAGCAGTTTATACCAATTACATCTGCTCCCCATTTATCAAGTCGGTGGGTAAAAGTTTCGGTGGCGGTACCGTACAGAGAATTACCCATCTCGTCAATGGTCATTGAAGCAATAACCGGTAGATCGCACAGTTCTCGAACCGCTAAAATTGCTTGTTCAATCTCACTCAAATCGGAAAAGGTCTCCAACATAAATAAATCGACTCCGCCATTCAAAAGTGCTTGGGCCTGTTCTTTAAACGATTCACGGGCTTCCTCTCGGCTGAGCTTGCCCCAAGGTTCAATCTTGATCCCTAAAGGTCCAATGGAACCTGCTACATAAAGTTGATCCCCAGCCACATCTTTCGCTAACTGGGCGCCTTGATAATTTATGGCTTCAAGCGAGCCGCGCAATCCGTGTTTGCTTAGCTTAAAACAATTGGCTCCAAATGTATTGGTTTGTAACACGTCGGCTCCGGCGTTGGCATAGGACCTATGGATCTCCTTAACCAAGCGGGGATTGGTGAGATTAACATTATCGAAACACTGATTGATAAAAATACCTCTGCTGTACAACATAGTCCCCATAGCCCCGTCAAACAAAATAACGCGGTTATTGAGTTCTTCTAAAAAGTTTCTCTTTTTCATAGCTTCTTTTGTGTAATTAAATTTATTAAAATCAGTTGGGTCCTTCTATCCGTTGGAAATTAAATCATTGAGCTTCAATAAAATCTAGCTGATTTGTTTGCATAATCCTCTATTTTATTAATATAAACAGATGGAAATCTGATTGCAAGAAATATTTGCAATTAAAAACTTTTCCCTTGACCCTTTACATTATTTTTTGTAATATTATTAAAAACAATGTTTATACTTTTTTAGGATTTCAACATCCCCATGAATGATAATGTCAAAAAATATGCAATTTCTGAAAATCTTTATGATTTGACAGAAAACCAGATCGCTAATCTCGACCATGAGACCACGGGTGGTGAAGGATGGAACTGCTATTGCAATAGCTATATTAGTCACCCCACTGTTTTTCAGAATAAAATTTCTGGCCGATTTAAAAATTTTGTAGAAGACCACTATGTAGAAGTAAAAGTTCAGGATGAGCAAATCATTACTTTTTGCTCCACTTGTAGACAAGGTGAAATTTGTGCACACGTGGTGGCTTTGCTTTATTCCTGGATTTACGACAGCGAAGGTTTCAATAATGTAGCGGAGTCGCTAAAACATCTAGAAGGTATGGATAAAAGAGAATTAATTGAAATTATCGGTCGGATGGTTCTCCAAAACCCAGGAAATTTAGATATTTTCAAGGATAATCTAGATGAAGAAAATGATTATGATTTAGATGGTTTGTTAAATTAGTCTAATCTAAATTGCATAAAATTTCCTACCCAAAAATCTTTTAATTTGAATTTTTCCTACCTTCTTTTGTTATATTAAAGTGGTTCGCTAATCTAGCCGATTTGTCTAATAGTACTAAAGTTAATTATTACTGAATTATTGGAACATTCTTTGCAAATGTATTAACAAACTAAATTGAAGCCGCAACGTCTAAACGAAATCCACCTTGGAGTATGGTATGATTAATAGAAAATGGTATATGTGTTTAACAATTCTCTATTTTTTACTGTTTATTAGCAACACAGTTGTCGCAAAGGGGAACAACTATTCGACTAAATTATTTCCACTTCCAAAAATTCTTAAACCCAATGTTGAATTTTGGATAAAAATTTATTCTAAATATTCAGAGCGCGATATTGTAATTCATGATGCTGAGAATTTGAGTATTATCTACAAAGTTGTGAACTTGGATTCATTATTTAGAGGTATCCAGGTTAGTGAACGTTTAAAGTGGAGAAAAATTGAACGCATAAAAAAGGATTATAAATCAATTCTTTTGAAATTATCAAAACGGAAAAAACTAAAATTAGAGGCCTTGCATGGTAAAGAAAAATATGTTGCATCGCTTTTTAGAAAGGAACTGAAATCAAGGCGTTTACGTCGGGCTGCCTATAATATACGAGCTCAAAACGGACTGAAAGATCGTTTTAAACAAGGAATGGTGCACTCAGGATTGTACATGTCCAAAATGCGGCAAATTTTTAATTCTGCTGGGCTACCAGAAGAGCTTTTAGTACTTCCTCATGTAGAATCATCTTTTAATTATAAAGCTTATTCAAAATTTGGAGCCGCCGGAATTTGGCAATTTACCCGTTCAACAGGTCGGCGCTATTTGAAAATTAACTATAATGTAGATGAGCGACTCGACCCCATTCGAGCGACAGAAGCAGCCGCCAAACTACTAAAACGAAATTTTCAAGATTTGGGTACTTGGCCTATGGCTATAACCGCGTACAACCATGGTCTCTATGGTATGAAGCGAGCTAAAAGAATATATGGTACTGATTTGGGCAAAATAATAAAATATTTTAAAAGCCGAAGCTTTGGATTTGCTTCAAGAAATTTTTATGCTGAATTTTTAGCGGCCTCGTATGTCGTAAAAAATTACCAAACATATTTTGGAGAATTTGAATTTCACAAACCCGCTGATTATGTAGATTTTGAAACTCCCCATTATATTAAAGTGAATACTTTAATAAGAAAATTTAATATTGACTTTAAAGAGTTTGCGGAGTTAAATCCCGCTCTACGGCCGCCGGTGCTTCACTCAAAGCGCCGCATACCCAAGAATTTTAAAATCCGATTGCCATTTAAAGAAAATTTAAACATAACAGAACTATACGCACAAATTTCACCCGAATTTAAATTTAACGAACAAATTAGACCTACATGGCATAAAGTTCGCAGAGGTGAAACATTAAGCAGTATCTCTCGAAAGTACCAAATTTCCTTGAATGATCTTTTAGCTTACAACGATATTGATAATGCGCATCTTATTTATGTTGGACAAAAACTACGAATACTTTCAAGTGAAATACGCAATATTAAAATCATAACTTCTGAAGAAAAAGTAGAAAAAGAAACTCAATTGGCTGAAGCAACAAACTTAAAAACTGCTGATACGAGAAAAATAAGTAAATTTGATATGGAAAAAACATTGCCTTCAAAAAAGAAAATGAATGCGAACTATATGCCTGTGAAGACAAAAATTGAATCTGTTGACGTAGAAGACAAAGAAAAATCGATGAATCCCATAGAGGTTAAAAGGGAAGAGCAAAGATACGCCTCTTTAGAGAAAGAAATGGCTATAGCTCTACCCAACTTTTATGTTGAAATGACAAGGACTATGGATACAAGAATTGTCCGAGTTCCTCATAAGGAGAAATTGAGTTTGTCTTTTAGAGAAATCGATTGGCCTGAAAACGGCCAAGTCAAAGTAGAACCAGATGAGACTTTGGGGCACTTTGCCGATTGGTTGGAAGTACCTACACAAAAACTCAGAGCAATAAACGGTTTAAGATATGGTGATCCTATTCGAATTGGCCAACATATTTGGTTGACTTTTGAAAAGGTGACACCCGAGGAATTTCATCGTCGTCGGATAGAATATCATCAAGGAATTGAAGAGGATTTTTATAGTAACTTCAATGTAGAAGGGATCAAAATTTACAGAGTTAAGCGAGGCGAAAATATCTGGATTATAAGTAATCGCATATTTGAGGTGCCTTACTGGCTTATTAAAAAATATAATCCTGATCAAGATTTGTTTAATCTTGTGGCTGGAGATGAAATTGTTATACCCATCGTTGTAGCGAAAAACTCGGAAGAAATTTTCGCTAATTGAAAAATCTTATTTATAAAAAAATCTTTACATTTATATCATTTTTGCGCATTTTTAAATGCGCATTTTTTATTTAAAATGAGGTGAAAACGAAAATGCTTTGTGCTGGGGTAACAAAAAAAGTTATGAACAATGGATTGACCATTTTGGTAAAGGAAAACCATGCGGCGCCGGTGGTGGCCATCGTTTCCTACGTTAAAGCCGGATATTTTAATGAACCAGATCGAATAGTAGGTATTTCTCACTTAATGGAACACATGTTTTTTAAAGGCACCCAAACACGTGGTGTTGGACAAATTGCTCATGAGACCAAGGCATTGGGAGGATATTTAAACGCGAGCACCCTTTATGACCACACCCTGTATTACACGGTACTACCCAGTGAAAATTTTATTCAAGGATTGGACATCCAATCGGACGCGCTTATTAATTCAATATTTGATCCAGAAGAAATGAGAAAAGAAACAGAAGTGGTCATTCAAGAAGCCAAAAGAAAGTTGGATATACCGGCCGCGCTGGTTTTAGAAAAGATGTTTGAATTAGCTTTTGAAAAACATCGGATGCGACGCTGGCGCATCGGAACTGAAGAGGGGCTGCGGGCTTTAACTCGAGAAGATTTTCTTACCTTTCATAAAAATTTGTATCGTCCTGAAAACATTATTCTAGTTGTTGTAGGCGATATTGAAACTCAAACAGCCTTGGAGGAAATAGAGAAATACTATTATAATTTAGATAAGGGAATTATGGTTAAAGAAGAGTCCCCCCCTGAACAACCTCAGGAAAAGTTTAAATACAAACAACTGCGAGGTGACATTCAACAGAGCTATTTAACCATTGGATTTCATACAGCCGAGATATTGCATCCGGATACTTATGCGGTTGAAATAGGTGGTTTTATTCTTGGTCATGGCCGGAGTTGTCGCCTTTTTCAAAAAGTAAGAGAAGAAGCGAAATTAGTAGATACTATTTCTGCATCTAACTATGCCCTCAAAGATGTAGGAATTTTCGAGATCGAAGCCACCTGCAAAAGCGAGAACCTTAGAAAAGCAGAATGGGCCATATTTGAAGAAATCGAGAAAATGAGGCAAAATCCAGTGGAGGAGGTGGAACTGATTAAAGCGCGCAATTCTTTAGAATCTAGGTATATTTTTTACATGGAATCGGCTTCTGGACAGGCGAATATCCTTGCTACGTATGAAGCCTTGGGCGATTACCGTTTAGCCGAAGCGTATCTCAAGAAACTGTACCAAGTGACTCAAGAGGATATTATCAGAGTCATTGAAAAGTATTTTACTTTATCTAATTGTAGTCTCTTAGAATATGTACCGAATAATGTGGACTTACAGCCCTCCAGTCCGCAAGAGATGGCGTCAGTGATTAAGAAAACATTTTCACCCAAGACCTCGGAGCCTTTGTCAGTCTCAAGAAAATCGGACTCCATTGAGGAAGTTTTTACCTATATTCCAAATACGGTTCCAGATAAAGAAATGACTCGATACGTGCTTTCAAATGGTTTGACTCTTTTGATAAAAGAAAATCATCAAATACCGCTTGTAGCAGCAGGTATCTATGCTAAAGGAGGTCGATCAAGTGAAGATTCAGACAATTCGGGTATCAGCGGCTTAACCGTGCGATCAGCTTTAAAAGGTACGCGCAACCGCAGTGCATCGGAAATCGCGCTGGAAATCGAAAAGTTAGGTTCCACCATTCTTACCTCAAATGCCCCAGATTATTTTGGCTTTTCCATGAGTATTCTTTCTAAACATTTTAGGGCTGGATGGGAAGTATTAGCTGATATTATTACAGAACCTACTTTTCCAGAAGAAGAAGTGGCTAAAGGAAAAGAAAATACTCTTGCCCAAATTATGAGAGAAAAGGATGATATGTTCCGACATCCCATTGAATTATTTTACTCAGCCCTGTTTAAGAATCACCCCTATGGGTTTCCTATTCATGGGAATCCTAATTTAATCAAGAAGATCACCACAAAGAACCTACAGACCTGGTATCGCCAACATTTTACACCAAATAATATGATAGCGGTTTTTGTAGGAGATTTAGAGTCAAATTGGTTGAAAGATGAAGTTGAAAGCAGGTTCAGCCACTCAGAATCTCCCCACAATGGGCCTTTCAAAAGCTATAATCTAATGCCGCCATCAAAAATTGAAGAAAAGTCCGAACAGCGAGAGAAAGAACAAACAGCCATGGCACTCGGATTTTTAGGACCCAAATATACAGAGGATGAATACTATCCATTAACGGTTTTACAAAATATAGTATCTGGCTTGGGTGGTCGGTTTTTTGAAGAACTTCGGGGCCGACAAAGTCTGGCCTATCATGTAGCAGCTTTTCTTGTAGCTCGAGCTTTTGGGGGAGCCTTTATTTCATACATTGCTACATCTCCAGAAAATGAAACGGTGGCAAAGAACGGTCTTTTAAAAGAATTTGAGAAGTTAACCAAAGAACCTGTAACTGAAAAAGAGCTAAAACTATCCATTCAATACACGGTGGGTACCTATGAAATTGGATTGGAGACATATCGGTCGCAGATGATTCAATATCTTCATAACGAGATTTTAGGGAAAGGTATTGAAGAGGTGGCAAGTTTTTTTTCAAAAATAAAACAAGTTACAAGAGAAGAAATCTTAGAAGCCGCACGGAAATATTTCAATCCAAATCGATTTGCTGTGGGTATGGTACGAGGAAGGGCGAATGACAAAAAAGGAAATTATTGAATACGATTAGAATATAACGGACAGACTTCTGCAAAATTAATTTAAAGCATGCTCAAAATGGGTGTACAGGCTTC
>JBHIAC010000164.1:0-7037 GCA_046758365.1 bacterium | reverse complement strand
GTGGGAGAGGGAAAAGTCATCCGCCGGGCCATTGAAACCGATGATCGGGTTTCTATGATTTTTTGGAGCGCGCCCGGCATGAGAAAAACTACCTTAGCGCAGATTATCGCTCAAGAAAGCAAATCTGACTTTAAGACTTTTGATAAGGAAAATGAACAGAACCCACCGTTGCCAATCTTGCGATGATCGAGAAGTAATGTATTATTTTAGGGCCAAACTAATCTTGATCCTTTTTTCTATTTCATCCATCGCAGTCTGAGGCAGTGATCCCAGTTTTTTGGCTATCAGAGATTGGGGGATGGTTAGAATGGTTTCCGCTTGAACGATAGAATCTTTCGTGATTCCAGCATTTTTTCCAATGCGGCTTTCGGCCTTTATTTTGTAATGGGTGGGATAGGTTTTTGAGGGTACCATACTTGTGATGGAAAGAACGATTGTGTTTGAACTAAATCGATTGCCAATGTCATTTTGAACTACTAGAGCTGGGCGCGCCTTGCTCTTGGATAAATCTTGAATAAAAGGGAGGTTCACTAATACAATATCACCTCTATGAATCGGGATCATTATAGCTCTCGCTTTGGTTTTCCAGGGCCATAATTTGAGCAACCAAGCTCTCGTCAACAATCTTGGCGTTTTCTTTGGCCATAACTTGATATCCTTCGGCCAAGAGATTTTCTGCGAAAGTTGGGGTGGATTCCAGTTCTTTCAAGCTCCGATTCAGTAACTCATGTATCAGTTGCTCGATGGACTTGGAGGTTTTTCTCGATGTTTCATCCAACTTGTTGTGAAGTTCATCTTCGAGAGTAATTTCTATTTTTTTCATATTTTGTCTCCTGAAAATTTAACAATTGGCATTATAGACTTGATTTCCAAACATCTACATTAGAAATGTAATAAAAATCGGAATCATTGGTGGTAAGATTTTCAATTTTGAGTGCCTGTATCGTAGTCAAAGATTCCACTCTACCAGGTCCTTGCTTTCTGCTATTTCTTTTAGATACTTGGAATTACCTTGAATCATACCTTTAGTCGCGAGGACTACACTTTTCTTTTTTGTGATTTTTAAATGGTTAAATTCCTATGAAATGATCATCAGCTCATTTTGAATTTATTTTTTAATATACCAAGATGAGTTATTATGAGTAAATATGTTTTAGATATTTCAGCCCTGCTTACCTAAAGCTCGAAACCCCAACATAAAAAACATTCGCATCTAACCCTGGATTAGCTATTGCGGTATTGGCATTTGAGAGATGATGGTACTTGTATCCTATCACGATTGCCCACCTTGACCGCGTGATAATCTGAAAGCCGCCACCAAAATCAAACGTGTAATTGAATTTACGTGCCTCAGGTCTTGGAACTTGTCTAATGAAGGTAAGAAATCCAAAACTACCACTCGCAAACAGTTTTATGGGATTGCTCCGCAAAAGGTATATCTGTAGACCGATAGGGGAAAGCCCAGCACCATAAACGGGTCCCCAACCATTAATTCTTTGGACAATAACAGTATGACCATTTGATATCGTAACGCGCTCGTCTTCAGCTTTAGGATTATTCGTCACTACGGCTATCGGGATAATATCTAAAACATATTCAAGTGCAACCCCCCAGCCTGCAGTTATAATTCTGCCATATCGGAGACCCATGATGAAAAACTCGCGATCCTTAGTTAACCCTAGGAAATTACCTGCTGGGGAATCGAAGGAGACGCCACCCCAGAAACCAAGCTCGTTCATTCCTGTTTCGAGGCCGAATGGTGCTGTTGAGGCTGGAGGTTTGGTGTGCACTGAATAGTTCACAGCAACACTTATACTTTTATATTGAGAGAGTGCTTGTCCAAAGCTGAGGCTTAGAAATTGCAGCGTCATCAAGATTCTTATCATAGAAATAAAGTATTTCATAGGCATCAAGGTATCTGTCTTATCTATTAATCTGCACCCACAGGATCAAAACTCTAGAACACTCCTAAAAAGGAAAGCAGCGACTATTGTTAGACTACGCTTACCAAAAGCTCTTTCTAGCAAGCGCCAGAAGACCGCACTTGTGATTTGTTTAATGTTTGATTAAAAAATGCGGTAATTTTTTAACCCCCAATAAAGCTCCTGTGCCGTAACTTTAATAATGCTCGTCGTGGGTACTGCCAAAAGCATTCCAAAAATCCCCATAAGCTGGCCGCCTATTAAAATTACTATTATGATAGTTAGAGGATGAAGTTCTACGCTTTTCGAAACAATGAAAGGTGACACAAAAATATTTTCAAATAGTTGAATGCTGGCAAAGGCGACAGCAACGGCTGCTACTGCACCAAAGGAACCAGTATCAATTAACGCGATGATTATGGCAGGGACTGCGCCAACAATTGGGCCAAAATAGGGAATCATATTTGCAAGACCTGCAAGCGCGCCAATGAAAAAAGAATAACGTATATTCAGAAGATTAAGAGCTATTATACACAAAGTTCCAACAATGGAAGCCACCAATAACTGACCACGAATATAGCGACCAAGTTGGGTGCTGGTTTTGTGCAAGATAATTAGAGCCATTTCAAAATACCTGTTTGGTACCCAACTCACCACGGTCTTATTCATACGTCGTCCGTCTTTTAGAAAGAAAAAAGTAATAAAGGTCACCATTATCATGGTCACCACTACTGAAAACAAGCTCACCACCATAGAAAAACTTTTCTGAAAAAATCCAGTCAAAAGTTCACCAATTTTTGCATTGAGTTCATTTTGAACTTCAGGATTTGCCAAAAATGGAATTTTATTGCCTAATTTATTTTGCAAATTGGAAAATATTTCACTTGGCGATTGATTTTCAAGACTCAGTCTCATATCTTGGATTTCATTTGAGATGATTGGTGCAAGAAATTTAAAGCCCAAAACTCCTAAAAAAACAATGAACGAAAACACTAAAAATACAGCCCAGAGTCTATTTATTCCATTATTTTCTAAGAAATTAACAACTGGATCTAATAAAAAAGCAAGAAATAGAGCAATAATAACTATCGTAACAACAGATTTAATAGCTGGAAGAATGGCTAAAAATACCAAAAGAGCAAAGACAGTAATGCTCCATTTTGCAAATTTTTTTATGGTTTTCGGGTTTACTTTTAAAATGAAGCTTTGGGCGGGATTTTCCATAACTTTTTAAGTTATTACTTTGGATTCTTCTAACTTAGCCCATAAGGCTCGTAGTTCATCATTGGTATGCTTTAATCTTTCTCCTATTAGAGAAGCAAGCTGAAACAAAAAACGATTTCCTAATCTTGGTTTCCGATCGATAAGGCCCATTAGATCCGGACGGAATAGCCCAAGGATTTTTGAATCTTCGAGGGCAATGGCCGTTGCAGATCGAGGGGATTCATCCAACAAAGCAAGCTCTCCAAAAAATTCCCCTCGGCTTAAACGGGCCAACTCCTCGCGACCATGTTCGGCGGAGCCTTTGCAGATTGCTACAAGACCATCCTGGACAATATACATGCCAACCCCAGGTTCTCCTTCCCAAAAAATAGTTTCGTTTGCTTTATAATGTCGCCTATGAATTAGTTTTTCAAATTCAAGAAGTTCAGATTTTCTCATGCCCTTAAATAGGGGGACTCTTCTGAGAATAGCGATAATCGATTCATGTTGATTAACATTCTTTTTAAATATATTTCCCCACAATGCATCTCCAACATGAAATTTTAGAATGGGATTTTTAACTTTTTCTTTTTTCACAGCCATATATATAATTTTTCGATTTTTTGAATTCAACATCTAATTAATCGAAATATAATGAAACTACACACTTTAATCAAGGGAATTTTATATGAAAAAATCGGTTTTAATATCCATATCAATCTTTCGCTTTTCGATAACTTATAGAGTAACTTTGGCACCAGCGTCAGCCAAAGCCGTAGCTTCTCCAATTCCGCCGCTGGCTCCTGTTACAATCGCCACTTTACCGTTTAAAATCTTTTCTAACATATTTTACTCTTCATTTTTCTGATCTTTTCAATCATGCCAAACATTTCATAATCTGATTTCGTTCAGACTCAGTCAATCCTTTCACTCCAACCCACGCGAATATAAAAAAACAGACTTCTTTAGTCAAGGCGAAATTTGGTGATCGAGCTGGTAGGTCTGTTTATTACTAAAACTTTCATTGTGCCATGCTTTAAAAGCCAGAATTTTTGTTTGACAAGATCTACTTTAAAACTTGTAGAAAGAAAATGGCCGGGGAATATTTATTCTGTCTTCAGTGATGGATGAAGTTAGGTTTGAATTAAAAGGGTTTGGCACCGATCTTAAATTAATTAAAGTAGAGAAATAGTATTTTGGAATTCGCAATCTTTGTCCAGGATAAATGAGATTGGGATCCTTTATAATTTTCCGATTTGCCTCAAATATCTCCATATACTTCATAACATCGCCATAAACCTTTTTGGCAATTTTTGAGAGCCAATCGCCTGTTTGGACCACATAATATTCACACTCCTCTTTAGCGTGTGGAATTCGCAATCTTTGTCCAGGATAAATGAGATTGGGATCCTTTATAATTTTCCGATTTGCCTCAAATATCTCCTTATATTTCATAACATCACTGTAAACCTTTTTGGCAATTTTTGAGAGCCAATCACCCTTTTGAACTGTATAATATTGAAAGTCTTCTACTACTGGTGAATTTGGTAGGTCTTCTTCACCGAGTTTTGCCACTACTTTTTTAGTATCCTCTTTATCTTCCGCCTGCGAGATTCTTTCGTCCTGCAGGATACGCCTCCACATTGGTAAAATTTTTATCAACGCCTCTTTTTCCTCTTTTGCTCTTAAATCAATTTCAAATGCATTCTTTTCAAAATAATGATTTTCAGGTAAATAGTACTCGTTGATTGTAAGTGTCCATTTACCATGAGGAAGGTCTTTGAATACAAAATGCCCTGAACTATCCGAGACCCGCCGCCTTATTTCTGAACCATTACTTAGTTGTACAAGTACTTTGGCCAAACCATAGGCCTTAAGAAGTTTTGGTTCTTTAATGTTTAAAAAACGACTGGCATTGTTTCTCTCTCCATAACCATAAACATATTTGAGGTTATTCTCCCTTTTCCCGTCCCATAAGGTGTTGTTATCAAAATGATAAACACCAATTTGACCAGTTAGAGCAGCAGCCCAAGTAATTCCTACATTAACCCAGGTTTCTTCTCCTTCTGTAACGGTTAATTCCATAGGATTTTTTTGAACTGTAACTTTATTCAGAGGAATACTGGCTTGGTCTACACTAAAAAAGTAGCTCCCTGGATTCAACGAGGGGAAAACAAAGTTTCCCTTTTTGTCGGTTATTGCAGTAGCCTCATTAATTCTAAGAATAATATTTGGAATAGGCTCTTTAGTCTCTTCATCATAAACACGCCCTTTGACTGTACCTCCAAACTTCTTCCGGGGTAGGTCGCGAATCTCAGAATTAACAATATGGGTAACCATCTTTATACCTAAGCGCCGGCCCTCTTTTGCGGCTGATAGCAACTGACCTTTTTTCGGCATGCTGGCCTTAGGTGCGCTTTGTGAAAGTTCTTCGACTACAATCATGCTCCTGTAAGTACCAGAGAGGGAATCAACATCAGGTACCTTTACTGTATAATTGATTCCAGCCCTACCTTTAGGTGGGATGACCAGTCCAAGAAGCCCAAAGCTAATCCAACTAGCATTTGATGGTTCCAGTTTACCTGATCCATCATAATTAGTTTTACTATTATGTAAAAATTTAAAGTCCGTCTGATACACTTTTACATGTGCGGGTTTTTCTCCCATGTTTTTTATAAAGATGATTCCCTGGTACGTTTCGCCCACGTTGACTTCTCTTTCATGGATTGAGCTACCTATAACTGAAATTCCTGCCAATGCTGCATCTGATATTTGTACGAAGAAGAACAAAGTTGTCAAAATTGTTCTTGCAGCTAATTTCATTTTATTGTTTTTTATAAAGTTAAAGTTACGTGGTGGCGGAAACAATTCTATTGAAGACGGTAAAAATAGAGAGTTAAAAAATTAAACGTAACTGGTTCGTCATTGCAACTTATATACCATTCTTTCGAATGTAAAAAAAGTGTTAGATTTGTGGGTAATTTTACCAGAAGAGAGAGGAAATCAATCAGGATTTCATGCAAACGCAATGGTTAATTATTAACCAAGTGAGCAGAAAGTGAACATTTTATAAAAACTCTGATTAAATTTTCATCTAGATTGTAAGTGATATAAAAATGATAAATTAAGCCCATTGGAGATTCTGAAGCCGGTGGAGCTTTGTAAGTGCAATGCTCACACACATGAACAATGGCTCCACATTGATGCTTTTCCAAAGTGGGGTTGTTAACGGAACAAGTTAGTCACCAAAAGAAAGCCGCGAATGAGGTGATGGCCTAAAAATCAATTACAAAAGTCTTTTCAACATCTCCTGTGCAAAGATGAGGGCAATGACATAATAGTGTTAATTACTAGGATCTTTTGTAATCAGGTCGAGTAAATGGAAAACAAGATTTTTGATCTTTAGAGGGATGTTTCAGGAAGGCTTGATATTTATTTGGTCGCGTTCCAACTGTGTCAAATCAAAAATATGCCGAAAAAGTTTGTTATAAGCAGGACTCATCTCTATATTTCGCCGTACCATTACACGACGCGCGGTTTCCAGAGCCTTTTCCACCTCATATTTAACAAAGCCCTCGCTGCCCCCCCAAGCAAAAGATGGAATAAATTTTGGCGGATAACCTGCACCAAAAACATTACTCATGACTCCTACCACGGTACCTGTATTAAACATGGTATTAGTGCCAGTCTTGGAGTGATCACCCATAAATAGACCCACAAACTGGGACCCGCTGTCCACCCAGGTTCCATCCACATAGACTTTGACAGAGTTATAATTATTTTTCAAATCGCTGTTGTTGGTTCCGGCTCCTAGATTTACCCACTGGCCTAAGTAGGCGTGTCCCAAAAAGCCATCGTGCTGTTTGTTGCTGTAAGAATGGATAATTGATTTTTCCATCTCGCCCCCTACCT
>JBHIAC010000163.1:0-7174 GCA_046758365.1 bacterium | reverse complement strand
AACAAGTACGCCTGGCAACCGTGCCTGAAGCAGTTGCTGAACATCAGTAGTAAAACCTCTTGTGAAAGCATGCTCATCTAGTGTGGAAATGGAAACGGTAACTTCTCTCCGTGCCTGGGTACCATACCCGGTAACCACCAACTCTTCCCCGGGAATGGCCTGGGGTGTCATGACGATATCAATCACCTCACGGCCACTGATGGGAATTTCTTCTCTCTGATACCCAATAAATAAAAAGATCAATGTATCCTGAGGTGTAACATTTTCCAGCACATACCGGCCATCGTTATCAGTACTGGTCCCCCTTTCCGTATTCTTTACAACAATATTTACCGCAAGCATCGGTGCTCTGTCCTCTGCGGAAATAACTCGCCCGCTAACCCGGTGTCCCTGGCCAATCACTTGCCCGACGAATAACAGGCTCACCATTAGACTAACTAGAAAGATTTTAAATCTCATTATAAACCTCCTTTTTAGTTTTGCTATGATACAATGTAATAGCTCAAAACGTCAACCCAGGCAAGTGACTCTCCCCTTTCAGCCACCAAAACCTGTCCCACGATCTTACACGTCTGAGCAACGGCAAGTGTTACTAGTAAAACAAAAATTAGTAGTTATGTACTAATAATTATTTCTTCTCACCTCCTTCGCTTTGACTTCTAGTCAGTTTGAATTGAATATAGGATTCTTCATCACCTCCTTTAATATTGTTATTATTATGTGTTGGCAAAACTTGATATTTGTCATATAAAATTAGGGGCTTTCCCCGATGATTCTCTAAGCACCAATTCTACTGGAACTATGATCTGATTCACCATCAACTTTTTATTTTCAATTTTCTCTACGATCCGGCGTACCGCAATAGCTCCTAATTCTTCCTTGAATACTCTAACCGTGGAGAGCCGAGGTTCAACCTGAAGGCATACCTCAATATCATCAAACCCAATGATTGACACATCTTGCGGAACCTTTAAATTTCTCTCTCTGAGACATCTCATGGCGCCAATTGCCATAGTATCGTTAGAAGCAAAAATGGCGGTGAAGGAGATTCCAGCATCCAATAGTTTCCGAGTAGCTTCATAACCATCGTTTACACCAGTATACGGCTCACTATGGGAAATAAGTTTATCTACTGTCGGCAGTTTATGCTCCTGAAGGGTTTCCTTATAACCACGCAGTCTTTCACGGATACTCGGATGGTTTATTTCTCCACCAATAAAAGCAATTTTACGATGTCCACTTTTTATAAGATGCGTGACGGCCAACTGCGCCCCTTGAAAGTTATTTATAAAAACAGTTGAAACTCTATTTGTTCGTAGGTCATAGTCAACTAAAACTACTGGAAGCTTCCGTTCTTGAATATAATCTATTAGTTTAGTAGGCACCTTACCCGCCAAGATAACGCCATCTACATTTTTTTCAAGTAGAAACCTTGGAATAGATTCTTGAACTTTGAAGGATTTTTTAACTGTAGTGAGAAGAATATAATAATTGTATTTCCTGGCCTCAAACTCCGTTCCCAAAAATATTTTAGTATAAAATGGCTCAGCAAGAGAGAAATGATCGTCGGTTAGAATGAAGCCTAAATTGAATGTTTTTTTTGAAGCTAATCCGCGAGCATATCTTCGAGGATGAAAATTGAGTTCCGATATCGCCTCTTCCACCTTCTTTTTGGTTGTTGGACTAATATTATTCTTATTATTTATCACCAACGAAACAGTGGATAACGAAACTCCAGCCTTTTTTGCAACGTCTTTTATTGTTGCGGACATTTAAAATAAGTCGAAATGTTTTGTAATATATTACATTAATATTTTTGTACTTAGATAGATAAAATGGTTGGATATTTTGAAATTTATCGAAACGTTTCGATAAATATAACAAAAAGATTATACTTTGTCAAGAAAAATTTTAAAAAATTTTAAAATAGTTTTAATTGAATTATTTTTTTAAGTAAATTTTTAGCTTGACATTTAATCTAATTTCAGTATATTTCTGATTAGCTTCAAGATCGCATGTAAGAATTCGAGCTGTCCAGTAATTAGTCTGAACGAAAACACAATTTTTTGCTGTCATTGCGAGCGCTCCTGAGCGAAGCAATCTCCTTAATTAGGTAGCCATGAGATTGCTTCGGCAAAAAACGCCTCGCAATGACGGCGAGAATCTATAGTTTTCGTTCAGACACTAATTATCATCATCATTTAACCAATTTAAGGACATTTATGTTAGCCCAAGTTAGCATTATTCCGGTGGGTACTGGTGAAGAGATGAAGGAATTAATTGCCAAAGCCTTGAAAATCATCGAAAAAAGCGAGTTGGATTATCAATTGACTTCTATGGGCACCATTATTGAGGGAGACTGGGATGAAATTATAGTCCTGATAAAAAAGTGTCATGAAGAAGTTAAAAATTTTGCGGAGAGAGTCGTCACTAACATTTTAATCGATGATCGTAAAGATATGACCGGTAGATTAAAAAACAAAGTGCTTGAGGTGGAATATGCCATAGGTGAAAGTCTAAAAACCAATGATCTTACTTAACCTGAATGATTCATCAAAAGAAGTAATAGACAAAATAATTTTAGGACAAAATGATTGTTTTTTAATAAGTTAATTATTTTGTCGTCAATAATTTTGTCTTTCTTCTTAAAAACTGAGTACCGAACTCACTCAATAACATAAGTAAGGTTCATCTTAACCGCGAAAAAATTCAAACGCGAAATCTAATTAAGCTTTATTTTTTCGTTTTAAAATTTTTCGTGGTTACAAATGCTCTCATTTAATCGACACAGGCTTTTCATCGCTGTGATTGAATATTTGCAACTAATTTTCAGAAGAACCATAGGTAAAAAGAAGGCGTGAGATTCTCACGCCTTCTTTTTCTATATTTATTATGGAATTACAAAACAAAGTGGCCTTGATTACCGGCGGAGTTGTCCGAGTTGGCAAAGCCATTGCCCTGGGTCTTACGAAAGAAGGGATTAAAGTGGCTCTTCATTACAATCATTCTACCGAAAAGGCCAAACAGACTTCATCTGAAATTGAGACTTTGGGAGGCCAAGCTCTATTAATTCAGGGGGATTTTTCTCAGGTTTCACAAATCGAACACGTCGTGAACATCTGCTACCAACATTTCAAAAGAATAGATATTCTCATTAATAATGCTGCCATCTATTTAAGATCCCCTTTTGGAGAAACGACCGAAAATCAGTGGGATGATCTTCTGGATATTAACCTCAAAGCCCCCTTTTTCTGTTCACAATACGTTTCAAATATTATGAAAAAACAAAAAAGTGGAAAAATAATCAATATAGCTGACGTAGCAGGAATATCTCCCTGGAGCGGATTTATTCCATACTCTGCTTCCAAAGCTGGTTTGATTTCCATCACTAAAGGCATGGCTAAAGCATTGGCCCCAGAGATTCAGGTAAATGCCATAGCTCTTGGTACTGTATTGGTGAGAGAAAAGGCTACCAAAGAGGAAATTAACGAAGTAAAAAATCTTACCCTATTAAAAAAGATCGGAACCCCAGAAGATGTGGTTAATGCAGTACTTTTTCTCCTTAAAGGCAGCGATTTTATAACAGGTGAAATTATGGTTGTGGATGGAGGTAGGCTATTGATGCATTAAATATTAGAAAAAAAGCGTCCTTTTGGGAAAAAGTCCAAAAATACCACCCGTGTGAATAAATAATATATTTTCTTCTGGTTTGAATTTTCCTTGACGAATTTTATCAGCTAAGCCCACCATGGCCTTACCCGTATATACTGGATCCAAAATGATTCCTTCGGCTAAAGAAACGCGTTTTATCATATCAATTTCTTCTTGACTGCTAAGACCGTACCCTTTACCCACATAACCATCAATAATTTTAATGTCTTTTTTGCTTAAATTGACCTCTAAATTGAATCGCTTCTGGGCTTTTTTCAATATACCATGAATCTTATTGACAAAGAAGGATTCATCATCGCATATATTGATGCCATGAATTTCGGCGCTTAAATCAAAGAGAAACTTGCCAAGCAGCAAGCCGGCATAAGTGCCCCCTGAACCTACTGCCGTAACGATGTGATGGATTTGCAGTTTCATGCTTTTGAGTTGTTCAGCAATCTCGTCAACGGCTTTTAAATAACCCAAAGCGCCCATTTCGTTGGAACCTCCTTCTGGAATAATATATGGTCTATGTCCTTTAGATTTTAACTCATTAGCTAATTCAGCCATGATTTCATCCACGCTTAAATACTCTTCTGGTGTTATATATTTAATTTCTGCTCCAAGCAATCGATTTAAGAACAAATTTCCATTTATGGTTCCACCCATAGTATTTCGCAGTACCAAATGACACTTGAGCCTCAGTTTAGCAGCCGCTACGGCTGTCGTTCTGGCATGATTTGATTGATAGTTGCCACAGGTTATTAAAAGATCACATTCTTGTTCTAAAGCCTCGGCAAGTAAAAATTCTAACTTTCTTATTTTATTCCCCGACAACACCATACCTGTCAAATCGTCTCGTTTTATATAAATTTGCGGTCCCTCAAAAAGCAATGAAAGTTTTTCAAGCTTTTCAATTGGTGTTGGTAGGTGAGCCAATTTTATAGATTTAGGAAGTTCATAAAACATTGAAATAATTCTCCCAGAAGTTAAATTAACCTAAATAGTTTTATAGTATTAACAGTAAAGTCTTTGTTTTTTTTGCAGAAAAATTTAATTAGTAAGTAACATAATACTAAAACCATACAAGTCACTTAATTACAATATATTAAAACAAGCAAATATCAGTGTCCAACTTTTTCCTGTTTGGTTCCGGTTCCGGCTCCGCCGGGTTAGTACCTTAATGAGTTAAATCTAGCGAAAAAAAGCCAAGAAATTAGAAAAAACATTTTCCAACGGATGAAATGATTTTGTATCGGTCGGGTTGTTTCTATCCGTTGGGGTAGATTTTTGTTAAAAACCTTTTTGGTTGCGGCTTGTCCGCGTTGGGTAAATATAGAAAGTTTTAATGCAGAAATCAAAATAAATATCAAGATTTTATTAAATTTTTAAATCGGAGGGCGTCAATTTTCTTGGAAATATTATTGAAGAGACAATAAACAAGTATATTCAAATTAAAAACCCCTTGCCATTAAAAATGCTGTCGCTTTTAAGAGCTCTTCATGATCTAATTTGGATTTAAATTCGAGAACACGAATTACGTTTAGATTCAGATAATTTTTAATCATATCAAAATCTACTTCTCCAGTTCCCGGGGCCTTGTGATCTTCTTTACCCACCACATCGTGCAAATGAATTCCAATTAATTTTCCTGAATAACCTTTTAAGTAATCTTCGTGGCCAATAAAACTTAGGTGTTCATTTACTTGTGCATGGCCAGTATCATGCCAGTAGCGAAGGTTACTGCCTTCAAATTCATTGAAAATGGTTTTAAATTCATCAAAGCTTGGAATTTCATAATAATGGTAGCGATTTTCCAATCCAAGAAAAATGTTCTGACGCTCGGCTTCTTTATTAATTTTATCTAAGGAAAATAACACCGCATCTAAATGTTTTTGTTTTTTTGAAGCTCTCTCGCTCAATTTTTCTTTTATAAATTGCTGCCCTTCTTTGGATTTTATCATTTTCTTTTCTAAATAGTCATACAATTTATCCTTCTCATCTTCCATTTCAACTTTGCCTAAATGCAACACGACGGCCTTTGCCTCCAAATCGTTAGCAATTTGAATTGTCTTGATAGTAAATTTAACGCCTTGCTCTCTCTCCTCTTTATCCAAACTGGAAAGTAAATACAGATCGCCTGAGGCCTCTTTTCTATCCAAATATTCTGGATGAGGAAAGTAATTATGGATGCTCGTGACTTCAAGTTCCCCGCGTTTAAGAGTAGGATGAATTTCCGCAAACATGGTTTCTGTAATTCGGTAATCCAGTTCAATGGCACCGAAACCGGTTTCAAAAATACCTGTGAGAAGCTCAAATCCAGTTTGAACTTTATCAGAATTCCAAACAGTCGAAAGGCTTAACATATCGCATGTTAATTCAGAAATGACTCTTTTGCAAAAAGCGAATTAGTTTAAAAGCTAACTTTTAATGATAGAAACTGAATGGCTCAGGCGTAAATGAAAGAACAAAAATAATGAGGGTAAAAATGCCGATGGCAATTCTTTTATTGTCCAAAGGCGATTCATCTAATGTTGGTGGGTGTCGATATCCAAACCAAATTAACAAGATTAATAATAAAAACCAACCTTGGTAAACGAAAATGGAAATTAACCCAAAAACAATTAAGGCTGAAGTTGCGACTAAATTGTGTCGTTTCCCTAGGAGAGCATAGACCACGTGCCCGCCATCTAACTGACCTATGGGAAGTAAATTCAAGGCCGTTACAAACAATCCTGCCCATCCAGCATAGGCTAAAGGGTGAAGCAAAACATCTTGACCTTCCGGTAGTATTCCTATGGCCAATTTTGAGATTTGAGCATATAGAAACGACTCTCCTAAATAAATAATTCCATCCGCAGATGCTGGTTTAATATCTACCACTTCAGAAAGTTGAATCCCAAAATAGATAGCTGGAATAGTCAAGGCTAATCCGGCTAAAGGACCAGCAACCGCAACATCAAATAGAGCTTTACGGCTGGGAATTCGAGACTCCATTTTAATCACTGCACCAAAAGTACCGAAAGGATTCCCAAAAGGTAAAGGGAACGGTATAAAATACGGTAGAGTCGCCTTAATACCATATTTTTTACACATTAAATAATGACCCATTTCATGAGCCAGCAGTATTGAAATAATAGATGCACCATACCATAATCCAGCCTGCCAGTAACCATTTTGGAACCATCCTGTCATAAATGTCGTAAAGCAAGTTGCAAAAAATAAGATAATGTTTAGTTTAGGTTTATCGCTGCGCAGCTTTTCAAAAATTCTGAAGCGTCTTTTAGAATAAAATTTTTGATAATACTCTTCAGAAAAATTATATTTTTCATTCATTTATTTGAAATACCTCTCTATACATTAATTGGTAAAAGTTATTACAACTTCATCACCTTCAGAGCCGTTTAAAGTTTCTTTCGCATTTCCTAAATTGACTGAAATTTCTAAAAAGCCAGAACTACCAATTAAAGCAATCGGTTTCTGCAGGTTACCCTGAGTATAGGAGCCAACAAGCCCCTTAATG
>JBHIAC010000162.1:0-7199 GCA_046758365.1 bacterium | reverse complement strand
GGTTCCGGCTTGTCCAGGTTAGGAATTATTCAGATAAAAAAACTTTGCTAAAAAACAACTTGTTGCAGATTTGTATTACAGAGAGTATTATTTCGTAGGCCGTGAGTGGTGAGCGCGATGCGAGTGATTATGTTCTACCCTCGTCGCTTCACGCTCAACAAATTAATTTATATTCCTTAAAATTGAAAACTTAAATCAGCCAATAATTTTTTTTAAGCACTAATTCACAAATACTTCTTCAACTGGTCTAATTTTGACTTTCTCCGCTTTAAAGTCCAGTTTATAATCCTGGATGATTTTATCTTCTTCAAGCAACTCAGCCGGTTTTTCTGCCTCATAAATAATTGGTGAAGATGTATTGCTAATGAGTCGCTCACGCAAATCTTCCGCATCTTTGGTGATGAAGGTAAACTTAATGTTTTTATTTTGCAGATACTTTTTAATCACTCGGTTTACATCATCCAAAGTCAATTTTTTTAAGTTTTCAGCAATGGTTTTGGTAAATTCACCAATGCCATAGTAACGGCTGTCCAAAGCATAGCCGAGTTGTCGATCTTGTGTTTTGGTTAAGATATTTACAAACTTAAGTAAGAAATTTCGTGTCGCTTCAAAATCTTCCTTAGTCATGCCTTCATTAATGAGTTTATTCAATTCGTACATGGCAACCCGTACCGCGAAATGGGCATTTTTAGGAACCACCGGACGAATCCAAACCTGAAAGATTTGCTGCTGCCGCCCCAAATTGGCATCCGGATGGAATTGGAACATGCCCCTTGGAAAATATTCAATATAGGCATAATCGCCGTAATTCATGCCGCGTATTTCTCGTATACGCTGATAGAGATGACTATTTGAGGAGCGATGTTCGCCAAAATAGGAACGGACCAGCCAGAGCGCTGCAAAATCTTCATGGGACCGTGTGACCTCAATAGGAAACCCAAAGGAAATCGCCGTGGACCGAGTTTCTTTTTGGACAATTTCTACTTCAAATCCATCTATTTTTTCAGGTTCTGGTAATTGAATAATTGCTGGGGTGCCTTCCGGCAACTGGCCTAAATCTTTGTAGACTTTATTTAATAATTCGTCTGAGAAATTACCTGCCAATCCCAACACCAAATTTGCTTGTGTATAATGTTTTTCATAAAAGTCTTTTACGTCATCTAACGTCAATTTTTCCAAAGCATTGACATGACCGTAATTCAAGTGGCCGTATGGATGATTTTTATAAATCATTTCATATAGAACCTCCTTGCCCAACTCTTCTTCATTGTTGTTTCGTAAATTGACTTTGATGGCATTGATTAAATTTGTTTTCACTCTAGTAAAATCGGATTCATCCCAACCTGGATTTAATAATTGCTGCGAGATAATTTCATAGTAAGCGTTAAGATTATCTTTATGCGTTCTTCCGGTAAAGACGGTCATCTCTTTATCAACCTGATTACTAAAAAATGCGGCCATTGGAAATAGAGCTTTTTGAATCTCTTCATATTTCATGGTTTTACTTCCGGCATCCGTAATCATGGACGCGGTTAATTGTGCCAGGCCTTCTTTACCATTGGGGTCCAGGACAGCGCCAACATTGAACAAAAATCTGAAGTTAATGATCGGCGATTCTCCACGCAGTAGAAGCGATTCAATTTTTGGGGGAGCGGTTAAGTCTGCTTTTACTAAAGCATCTATTGAGTTGGTTTTATTTGCGATCTCTGGCAGCGGCTCTTTTGAGAGAGAAACAACAACCAACCTTTTATCAGTAAAATATTGATTCGCCTTAATTTTTATGTCCTCGGGAGTTATTGAGTCATAGAGTTGATAAACCCGATTGATGCTCTCAGGATCACGAGTACGCACCACATAACCAACTATAGCACTGGCGATCGTTTCCGAGTTGTCCATGCTGTTGGCGAAGGAATATTTTAAATTGTTTTTAATCTCATTCAATTTTTTAGTAGAAACAGTTTCCGTTCGCAGTTTAGCAAAAGTTTTTAAGATTTCATCGCGGACATACCAAACATCATTTATATCCTTTACCCGAGCAGCCACGGTCAAGAGATAAGGATCAATGCGGTCCGGGAAATAAGACCACAATTGATCAACTTTCTGCTCTTTAACCACTAGTTTTTGATATAATGGCGAGCTTTGAGAAAATGCCAGTTCAGAAATCACATCCATAGTCGCCATATCATTTTTAGTTTCAGAAAAGGCTGGCCCGTGAAATGCCACAGTCATCCACGGGATGGTAGGGGTTTGCCATTGGACATGTTCATAGATAGAGCCATTTGGTTCAGGCTCTTTGGGAATATCGGCTACATAGTCCCCCTTTTTCCAGTCGCCCCAATACTTTTCAACAAGCTTGAATACCTTGTCGGGATTCACATCTCCAGCTATGATGATGATGGTTTTTTCAGGACGATAAAAGCGATTAAAAAATGTTAAACTGTAATCGTATTGATTGGGCATGTCTTCGATGTCTTTGATAAAGCCCATAGTCGTATGCTTATAGGTGTGCTTTTGAAAGGCGGCATTTCGCTGGACTTCTATTAATTTACGGATGGGATTCGCGGAATTTTTATTATACTCGCCTAATACAGCCCTGGATTCGGTTTTGAAATCCTCAACCGAATATTTTAAATTTTGAAAGCGGTCGGCCTCCAGCATAAGTACTGTTTCCAGGTCTCCTTTAGAAAAAGTAATATGATAATTGGTTACATCATCCGAAGTGTAGGCGTTTTGATCAGCACCAGCATTTTTTAAAATTTCGTTGTACTTGTCACTAGGATATTTTGGGGTACCGCGAAACATCATATGTTCGAAGAAATGAGCAAAACCCGATTTCCCAGGTTCTACTTCGTTACGCGAACCGGTTTGAACGGGAATTTGTAAGGAAACGATATTTGGGTAATCGGTTGGAATAACTATCACCCGTAACCCGTTCTTTAAATCTTTCATTTCATATTTGTAAGGAAAGATTTTAGATTCTGGAATGTCATCATTCGCCATAGCACCTACTGCAAATAATATCATAGTCAGACTACTCCATTTTAATAACTTTTTCATAGTGAAATACCCTCCTTATTTTATTGAATAAGAATTTAGTTTTCTAGATAAAATAAAATTAAGTGAATTGTAGAATGTGTGAGTTGTGAGATTTGGAAAAAATCTTCAAGAGAAATAACGCATGAACCCAAAAAAAGTTTCAATGAATTAAACAGTCAATACCTAAGGGCTTAGCCGAAAAGTCGACATTTAGGACGTTGGACGTCCGTTCTACGTCCTTATTATTATAAATAAAGAGCTAATAAAGAATTACAAAGACAGTCAGAAGCTGAGGTTTAAGAACGCAGAGAAAATTATTCGTTTAAATAATACAAATGAAATCCAATTTGACTTTTTACATTCTTTATTTATTATTTGACTTTTTTAATTTAATTTAATATTTTTTATGGATTTTTTAAATATTCTTCAACACACTTTTCTTATATTAAAAACTTAATCAAAGGAGGCATTATGAAATTCAGAGCTATCTTAAGATATTTTGTGTTAGTTTTATTTTTAACTATCCAAATTTTTGCCCAAGACAAATCTGCCCTAAAAATTGAATATGAAAAATACACTTTAAACAATGGACTAGAAGTTATTCTTCATGAGGACAAGTCAGACCCAATTGTAGCGGTTGCTATCCTTTATCACGTAGGATCGAATAGGGAAGTAAAAGGACACACAGGATTTGCGCATTTATTTGAACATATGATGTTCCAGGAATCACAACATGTAGGTCAGGATCAATTTTTCAAAAAAATTCAGGATGCTGGTGGAACTTTAAATGGGGGTACCTGGAAAGACGGAACCGTGTATTTTCAAGTCATTCCTAAAAATGCCTTAGAAATGGTGTTGTGGTTAGAATCAGATCGTATGGGCTTTTTGTTAAGTACAGTGACTCAAGAAGCCTTTGAGAACCAACAAGATGTTGTCCAAAACGAGAAAAGACAAAGGGTTGATAATAGACCTTATGGCCATACTAATTATGTGATTGATAAAAATCTGTATCCTGAAGATCATCCCTACAATTGGCAAGTCATTGGATCTTTTGAAGATTTACAGAATGCTACTTTAAAGGATGTCCGGGATTTTTTTATCAAATGGTACGGACCTAATAATGCCACATTAGTCATTGCAGGAGATTATAACAAAGCCCAAACCAAACAATGGGTTGAAAAGTATTTTGGAGAAATCAAATCTGCTGAAAAAGTTGATGATCCGAAGTCGAGGCCGGTTACGTTATCAGAAACAAAAAGAGTGTATCACGAAGACAATTTTGCCAAATCACCAGAATTGAATATGGTTTTTCCAACCGTTCAACAGTATCACGAAGATTTTTATGCTTTAGATTTATTAAGTAAATTGCTGTCAGATGGCAAGAAAGCACCGTTATATAAAATAATTGTTGAAGAAAAGAAATTAGCGCCTTCTGTTTCTGCCTTTCAAAGAGACAATGAAATTACAGGTTATTTCCGGATTCGTGTTAGAACCTTTCCCTATAAAAATTTAACTAATGTGGAAAAAGATATTTTTGAAGCATTTGGAAAATTTGAGCAAGAGGGATTTACTGACCAAGATTTAGCACGTATTAAAGCCAAGACCGAGACCAACTTTTACAATGAAATTTCCAGTGTGCTCGGTAAATCTTTTCAACTTGCTGAATATAATGAGTATGCTGGGTCACCAGATTTTCTTAACCAGGATTTACAAAATTATTTAGAGGTTACAAAAGAAGATATTCTAAGAGTATATAACACTTATATCAAAAATAGGCCTTATGTGTTAACGAGTTTCGCCCCGAAGGGTCAGACGAATTTAGTAGCCGAAAACTCTGATATATATCCGGTGATTGAAGAATCGATAGGTGAGGAATCTGAAGCCACTGAAGAAAAAGCAGCCGAAATAGCAATTGTTGAAAAGATTCCTTCCAGTTTTGATCGCAGCATCGAGCCGCCTAAAGAGCCTGAGCCAGAAATCAGGCTACCGTCTATATGGAAGGAGGAATTTAATAATAAGCTGAGAGTTTTCGGAATTGAACATCATGAACTCCCGCTTGTGCAATTTTCAATTACTCTAAAAGGTGGACTCTTGCTCGATAATATGGACAAAATTGGGGTTGCCAATTTAATATCGGATATCATGATGGAAGGCACGAAAAATAAAACGCCATTAGAATTAGAAGAAGCAATCAATGAGCTCGGCGCGACAATAAGAATGTTTACGACCAAAGAATCCATTGTGATTAGAGCGAATTCTTTATCTTCTAAGTTTGAGCAAGTCTATTCCTTGGTGGAAGAGATTCTATTAGAACCACGTTGGGATGAGAAAGAATTTGAGAGATTAAAACGCGAAACCGTTGAGACAATAAATCGACAAAGTGCTCGACCTCCTACGATTGCAACGAATGTTTTTAATAAGTTACTTTATGGAAAAGAGAACATTCTTGCGAATTCCACCCTAGGAACTCCAGAATCGGTAAATAAAATTACCATTGAAGATCTCAAGAATTATTACAAAGAATTCTTTTCAGCACCGGTATCACACATAACGATCGTAGGTGATATCTCTAAAGAAAAAGCTTTAGCCACATTCAAATCGCTAGAAGATAAATGGGCAGCCAAAGAGGTGAAATTCTCTAAATTTTCTAAACCTGCGGCAGTAGAAAAATCACAGATATATTTTATTGATGTGCCAAAAGCGAAACAATCGGAAATTCGTATCGGTTATCTCTCATTAGCCTATACAGACCCCGATTACTATCCGGCCACGGTCATGAATTATAAATTGGGCGGCAGTTTCAATGGTATATTAAATCTCATCTTAAGAGAAGAAAAGGGCTATACCTATGGTGCTCGTTCAAGATTCACCGGCACACAATATCCCGGAGCATTTGTCGCTTCCGCAGCAGTCAAATCAAATACCACTTTCGAATCTATGAAAATTTTTAAAGATGAATTAACCAAATACAGAGTAGGTATCTCTGATGATGATTTAGAATTTACAAAAAATGCATTAATCAAATCTAATGCACGACGCTTTGAAACAGTAGGGTCTTTAATGCAAATGTTAAACCGAATGGCCATCTACAATTTACCTGATGATTACATCAAACAACAGGAAGCAATTGTTCAAAATATGACTAAAGAAAGCCACAAGAAATTAGCGGAAAAATATATTAATCCAGATAAAATGATCTATTTGGTGGTTGGCGATGCCGAAACTCAATTAGAGCGGTTGAAAGAATTGGGGTTAGGCGATCCGATTCTTTTGGATAAGGATGGAAATAAAGTAGAGGTAGAGGAGACGACTTTGAAATAATGTAAAAATTTAGCTAATTGAACATTAAGCGGTTCTCTATTGTCATTCTGTGACAGCCCCACAGAATTGCCGGGGGGAGGAGTGAAGAATCTCTTGACCAAATAAGTAGATTCTTTACTCCACTTCCTTCCGTTCAGCATGACACATGGAAGTCTACAGGTTACTAAATTCTGATGAATTTGTATCCTTATGGACTACAAAATCTATTGATTGTAATATCCAATTAAAAGCCTATTTAAAGACTGATTTCTCACGGTGA
Organism: bacterium; assembly: GCA_046758365.1. Classification (GTDB taxonomy): domain Bacteria; phylum Zhuqueibacterota; class Zhuqueibacteria; order Oceanimicrobiales; family Oceanimicrobiaceae; genus JBHIAC01. The sequence goes on along the minus strand of JBHIAC010000162.1, from coordinate 583 downwards.
GAATCATACTAATAGGATTTTATTATCTTACATTCTAACACTTAAAAATACTGTAACTTATCGCCAACTTTAAACAGTTTCACGTCCAATTGAATAACTCAACTGATTCCGAATAACGAGTTACTGTTCCGATTTAAAATAAAACCTTTACGATAGAACCACAAGCCATAGCAGTCATTCTGCGGCATTTATACCAACGTACCTTTACTAAACTTTGGAAGTTTAGTAAAGGTGTAATGAGCAATTACACAATTTTAACCGAGAGGCTTCATAAACTAAGAAGGAGGGAGAGAAAATGAATAGAGACCGTTTTTCACTTGAAACCATAATTTATCTTCTCGTTGGGCTAGTTTTTCTTTTCATTTTTATCAATTATTATGATAGTGCTTTCCCAACGGCTTCCATTGATCTAAAAATAACAAGAGACGAAGCGAAACAAAAAGCTGAGGAATTTCTAAAGACAAAGGGCTATGATCTGAGTGAGTTTGAGAATGCCACCATCTTTGGCGCAAATCAATCAGCAGCCGTGTTTCTGGAAAAAACACAGGGTATGGAAAAAGCCAATGAGATGATGCGTTCAGAA
>JBHIAC010000161.1:0-7294 GCA_046758365.1 bacterium | reverse complement strand
ATTTAATTGTTTTGCCCTAAATAGTTTTGCCTTTCGGATTGAACCTGAATAGTTATTATGAAACTAACAAATCAACGACAATGTTAACCAATGAATTGAAAGAAGCTAATTTCAAATAAAAGATGCTGGAATCAGAAAGCGTTACTTTCTGTATGGCAGAAGCGACACAATAGCATAAAATCCTGAACTCCTTGAAATGTGGAGGGATATTGGCCTTAACGAATGGTGGCGGTATTACCCAGCGCGGCGGAGCCGCAATTGCAAATTGAAAAATGCAAAATGCAAATTGAAAAATTAATTTCGCACCTCTCAATAATGACGCCGAAGGCAAATGACTTGAATGGCTTAATGACTCGGCGTGGTAAAACTGTGATTAGGTTGGCACAAAATTCTTTGCAAAATAAACGAAGATTCAACTCTCAACAGACTAGCGCTGATGAAATCTTCGTTCGCTGTTTTTTCATTACAATAGATTTTGTAACTTAGCATCACTACTAGAGAGTGGGATAAGGATTCTCGTGGATATTTTTATTGACAATGAATGTAGGATTCATAACTTTATAATGTATATTTATTAAAATTGAGGTAACTATTCAGCCTGTCATTCCCGAACGCTTTCATCGGGAATCCATAAGTCATGCGATCTCCATACTATTTTGAATGTCAGCAAAACATGGATTCCTGCTTAAAACATGCAGGAATGACGACAGGCTGAATAGTTGCAAATTGAGAATTCATTCTCATAATTAATGATTTTGAAACAGTCCATTTATTTTATAAAAAAAGCTCTCGCCCCTCTCAGTATTATCCTGGTGTTTTCTATTTGTGCGATACTTCCGCTTCCCTGGAATGAAATCGTAGAAAATATTTTCCTTGATCTACAATTTAAAATACGTGGAGAGCGTGATCTTAGTGAAGATATTGTCTTCGTTTACATCGGTGCTGAAGACATCAAAGCCTTGGGTGGTTGGCCCGTTACTCGCGATTATTATGGTTATTTGACCCATGTCTTGAAAAGCATGAATGTGAAAATAATTGGTATCTATTTAATGTTCGATGCGCCCGATTCAAGATATCCTGAGTACGATCAAATTCTTGATGATTTCTTTAAATCGGCAAACAATATTTGCTTGCCCATGGCCTTTTATGATTTGAGCAATGATACCTGGAACAATCAAGTTTCGGAATCTAAAGCAGTAAAAATACCAAAAGGTCGTGATCCAATTTTACCAATCGAGAAGTTTAGAGAACACACGGCTGGAATAGGATTTAGTAATCTTGGGAAAGAAGTCATACATCATAAAGCGCCATTGATTGCTGGCTATGGTGAAAGGAATTTGCTTTCATTTGGCTGTGAACTTGCTCGCCTTTATTTGAATGCTTCACATGATGTGAGAATCAAACCCAACGCTATTATTTTTACTAAAATCTCTGAAAATGAAGTTTTTATTCCGATTGACCAAGATGGTCAATTAAGACTCAATCATTTTGGTGATATTGAACGTGTGCAGGCAATGGGATTGGTAGATTTATTGCAGGCTTATGAAACTTCTCCTGATTCACTTAACTTAAATGGGAAACTGGTAATTGTCGATGTAACCGCTCCAGGAATACCAACTTTGGAAGCCACACCACTCGCTTCAGCCTTGCCTGCCAGTCTCATTCACGCTACTGTGGCTGAAAATATATTAAAGCAAAATTATTTGCGAGAACTGTCTGCGCCAATTCTTTGGCTATTAATTTCACTACTGGTTATGTCTGCTTGGCTTATTTGGCAAACCGAATCTAAATCCTTAATGATAGGCGGCAGTGTAGGTGTCCTTACACTTTATTGGATATCAACTATGATCCTATTTAGTCGCGTAAATTTAATCATCCCACTTTTGTATCCAACTTTTTCCTATATTGCAACGATAAGTCTGTCTGCTTTCTTGCGTAGTCAACAACGGAGATCACAGGAGGATATAGTAAAATCTATGTTGGAGGAACAAATCGCCAATAAAGAAACACAGCTTTTTGAAGCAAAAACTAAATTAGAAGAATTGCAAAATCAATTACTAAGCGAATCATCTGTTTCTGAACAAATTACAAACCTGGCTGAAGAAAGAAGACAAGCTATTATCGCTTTAGAAAAACAACTTGATGATCTCCAGGCCTATACTATTCCAGAAAAGCAACGCCCTAAACTACAATTTTCTGAAATTATTCATGCTGAAGACAGTAAAATGTCACACATTCTCGCATTGGTGTCGAAGGTTGGCTCGGATGATATTCCCGTACTTATTTTAGGCGAAACAGGGACGGGTAAGGAAATGATCGCTAACGCAATCCATCAAAGTCAATGTGCGTGTGATAGCCGCAACGAATAAAGACTTACAAAATATTGTTGAGCAGAATCAATTTCGTGCAGATCTATTTTATCGGCTAAATGGATTTCCAATAAAGTTACCACCTTTAAGCGAACGTCAACAAGACATACCGCTTTTGGCGGCGCATTTTTTGAAAAAGCATGGCTATGAATCCGTGAAAGGTGTTTCTGATAGAGCCGTAAGTGCTTTACAAACCTACTCCTGGCCTGGAAATGTACGAGAATTGGAAAATGTCCTCCGCCGGGCTGCCATTCTTGTACAGAGTGAAGGCCGTGATCTGATTCAGTTGAACGACCTACCCACAGAAATCTGTGAGAGTGATTCTGTTTCATTGAAACAAATCGATTACAAATCATTAGAGGAACAGATTCTTGAGAGTCTACGCTCTTTGCAATTTTCCCACTCAGCTATTAGTAAAACGGCACAAATGCTTGGAAATCGTGATCGCGGCACCATTACAGAATATTTTCGAGGCATCTGTTTCAAGGAGTTTGTACAAGCCAATTATGACCTTGACGCGGCTGTAAAGGTGGTGGCGTCTACCAATGATGAGAAAACTCTCGCCAAAGTTAGAGATAAAATGCATGAATATCTAAGGAATCTCTACCCATTACCGGAATCTCCAATCACCGGTGAAGCCCATGTTTCAAGTTTGCCTTCTCAATACAAAGGTCTTCCGAAAAAGTATCACGCTTATTTAAAAAAAGTGATCGAACACTTTCTACAGAACCCCAGCTACTCCATTTGACCTTTTAACTTCTGCGGGATAATTCCGCATTTCTTTTAAATTCCGCATTTATCAATTAATAAACCACACAATAAAATCTGTGCTTAATTTTTTAATATTTTAGAAATTAGGGCGCATTCAAATTAGACTATAATTATGGCATCGACTTTGCCTTCATCTTTACTGTCGGAAAAAATAATTCGTTGAAGCTGTATGAAAATGTTAATAACATAGGAGGGCAATTATGTTTTTAAAAAGTTTAAAATTTATTATCATTTTAACGACAATGTTAATTTGCAGTTCTGTTTTATATTCCCAAACAGAATTTAGAAGTAAAGGCGTAGGACTTCGTTGGGGTTTTTGGAATATGGGCAACCGTTCAAACCTGGTAATTTACATTGAACATAACGATCGAGAATTTATTGAGACGGGAGGCATAGGAGGATGGTTGTATTTTGTTTCGAGAGTAAGCGACAATTGGGTATTTGAGTTGAGTCTGGGAGCTTTTGCACAAGCCGAAGGCGAATCGTTCGATCATTTCGATGAAGATTATGATGCTACCGTTGTCATCCCAATATTGTTTGGATTACAGCACGATTTTCTATCAATAAACAACTCTAGCGCTTTACGTCCGTATATATCATTTGGTGGTGGTCCCTACTGGATTACTAATGTAAAGGAAAGAGATCGTTTTGATAATGAGGAAGTTATTTCAACTATCAAGCCCGGGATATTCTTTGGCGGAGGTCTGAATTTCTTTCTATTTAAATCGTTTGCGATCAATTTTGATTTAAAATATCATGTTGTAGATTTACAATTAGACAATAATAATTAAAGGAATAAAACAATGAAGAGATTATTAATTTTTCCAATCTTGGTTATCCTCGGATTACTTACTATCCATTGCGATGATGACCTTTTTGATCCAGTGCGAAACAATAATGATGTCTCTGTAGATTCTACATTTGTAAGAACATTTGATAAATCGGGAATTACCTCGATATCTGTATCGAGTATTAATGGCGCCATCGAGGTTTATGGTACAGAAGCAGATTCGATTGAAATTGAAGCCCAATTAAAGGTACAAGCTCCTACAGTGGGATCGGCGAGAGAAGGGATAAATTTAATACAAGTGAGATTTTCATTTTCTGGAAGCGGAGAGTTACGAATTGATACAGTTATTCCTCAAAACGACTCGCGAAATTTTCAAGTAAGTTATGTTTTAACCGTTCCAATTGACCTGCCTATTATTGCAGAAACGATTAATGGTGCTATAGTGGTAGACAGTCTGAATGCCTCTTTTGAGGGCAATACCACCAATGGTGCTATTAATGTAAGAAATGTTCTAGGCGAGGTTAGGACTAACACAACCAATGGTGCAGTTTTTATGGAAAATATTCAAGGTGAGGTTAGAGCCCGAACCACCAACGGTGCTATAGCTGCTAAAAATATTATGCCAGATAAAAACACCATTGATTTGCAAATAACAAACGGACCTTTAAGCTTGTCTGTTCCTGTAACTATATCCGCCACAGTTTCAGCAAGAACTACAAACGGCACGGTTTCTATTTCAAATTTAAACATTGACTTGACCGTAAATGAGCCAAACCATAAAGAAGGTCAAATTGGAGAAGGCGATGCCACGATTAGACTAAGAACTACTAATGGCAATATAAATATTAGTGGGATTTGATTAAAGGTGACTTTGTTCTCGAACATCATGGAAGCGGAACGGTTAGTTATTCGAACATCGGAGGGCGTGTTCAACTGCCTTGAAAGACTTGTTGTAAGTGAAATTAACAATTAATGGAGGAAAAATGTTTGAACGGCTCAAGCATTATATAATCGCTTTATTTACCATAATTTTTATTTTGAGTTTATGTTCAGATTCGAAATTACGCGCACAGGGCATGTCTCGTTCACATGGCCTTGGTTTTCGCTTCGGGCTTTGGAAGATGGCAAGGTCTTCTGCTTTAATTAGCGTTTCAAGATCACGTGTTGAAGTTAGTGGAGCAGGCGGATGGATATACTTCTTTTCCCGATTTCAAAATGACTGGTTTTTTGAGTTTAACCTTGGTGCTATTGGAAGCGTCATTTCAGATGATGTTTCAAATGATTTCGGCGAAATTGTTGTCGAGGAAGATGATGTTACTGCGATTATTCCATTTCTTTTCGGACTGCGTTACGATTTTCTCTCCCTTCGAAATCAGAGTTCTCTTCAGCCATATTCTTCGTTTGGGGCTGGTCTTTATTGGATCACATCAGTCAATCCTCACTACAATGATGAGAACATAAAGTCCGGGTTAACTCCTGGTGGATATTTTGGCGGTGGATTGAATATCGCATTATTTAGTTGGTTTGCCTTAAATTTTGATTTAAAATATCATTTAGTCGATTTTAAAATAAATAAGGATTTTAGCGGACTTGAATTCGGCATAGGAGTCAGCATAATGTGGGGTCGGAAACGAGAGATCATTCAAATCAAAGAGATCAAAATGATCGTGAATGATATTTATCCAGCCTATTATCAGTTTTATAATTTTTATCCATTGGCTATTGTTTCCATAAAAAATTTAACGAAAAGTCCAGTTGAGGTGAATATTCGGAGTAATGTTGAATTTTTCTCAGAAAGACCAAAAGATACAGGATACATTCGAATTGCAGGGAAGGAAACCAAAGATATTCCGATTACAGCCATTTTCGGGCCTCGCATTCGCAGGGTTGCTTATCGAGAATCAACCGTACTTGATTTGAAAATTGAAGCTAAAGGTGGAAGTAAAATTACCAAAGAGTTTAGCAGCCCGATTATTGTACATAATCCTAACTCGTGGAATGGTGAAATGGATAAGCTGGTATTTTTTGTTACATCTGATGATGAACGGATTTTGAATTTCAGTCGGCGTTTAGTGGGCAGATTGAATTTAGATAACGAATCCAGTCTTAGAAACTTTAATACTGCGAAACATATTTTTAATGAGTTTGGTCAAATAGGCCTTCGTTATCACAGCGACCCCAACATTCCTTTTTATCAAGACGACCGCGTTCAATATGCTTATGAAACTTTAAAACTAAAAAGTGGCGATTGTGATGATTTGGTGGTGCTTTATGCTTCGTTACTTGAAAGTGTTGGTATTAATACCGCTTTTGTGGAGGTACAGGATCCACAAAAAGAACTGGCGCATCTTTACATCTTATTCAATAGCGCTGTTCCTTATGATCAAGGGCATTTAATCAGTAGTAATGAAAAGCGCTATCTAATAAGGGAAAGTTCGGTCGGGAATAAAACAATTTGGCTGCCTATTGAGACAACGCTGATTGATCGGGGATTTGAAGAGTCCTGGAAAGCGGGTGCTTTAGAATATCTTCAGGAATCCAAACTACGTAACGGCATTACAGAGGGTTGGGTTCGAATAATTGATGTGGAATAAGTTAACGTAGAGAGTAGAGTATGAAGAGAGATGCTCCACTCTCCACACTCTACTTTCTACAAACAATCGGAGGTAAACACAATGAAGCTAAGAATAATCATAGGTGTAATTTTCATCATCAGCTTTATTCAAATTGGTATGGCACAGCCAAAAGTAAGAATTAAACGCGCTTCCGGTGACGTGAAAATCCGACGTGGTGTTGAGGAAACATGGCACATTGCCTCTGCCGGAACCTGGCTTGAGGAGATTGACTCTATTTTAACAGGAGAAGGGTCTGTTGCCATTTTGGAACTCCTGGATGGAACAACTTTTCGATTGGGTGGTAATGCGATGCTTGACATAGCCGATTTAAGAAAAATTACCGAGCAAGAGTTGTTTCTCATGTTGATGTCTAAAAAAATTCGGCAGATAGGACCCCGTGAGGAAAAAACCAAATTGCGTATTGGATACGTCAATGTGGTGCATGGAGAGTTGAAACGCGACACGTTAACCAGTACAGAAAACAACGGTGGTTATAAAGTATGGGAATTGGAAAAAAATGGCGCTTTAGCATTGTACAGCCAGAATTTCACGACCAATTCCATTTTAAAGATGAATAACATCTTGATTAAATACCCAAATGTGAACGATTGTGGCGAACTTCATTTCTATCTTGGAAAAGCCTTTGAAACGTTGAATAAGCCTGGTCAGGCTTTGGATTTCTATAAAATTGTACTTAAAAAAAGATTGGAGGCCAGCTGCCAAGACTTCACAGCCCCCTGGTTTGATGA
>JBHIAC010000160.1:0-7324 GCA_046758365.1 bacterium | reverse complement strand
CTATATGCTTTTATATACTTCTCATGAGACCGCCTAAAATCATCAAATTCTTTTTGTAGATAATCCGCAGTAGATTGGTAACTATTAAAAGTATCATGCAAAACCATCAAGCCCTCGAAGGCCCACCTTGAAGGCATAATTTGACAAATTTCAGGAATTGGATTTTCTTTATCGATCTTCAGATGTTTGTTCATCTCTTCATAGGTGATTAAAGCGCCGCCGAATATAATTTGAGGAATTAAAATAAGTGGAACAATATTGAGAGCAGCTTTTGAAGAAAGATTTGGGATAGAAGAAATAAATAAACCCATTGCAATTCCACTCATTGATACAAGTGTCAAAAATATCAAATAGTGGGGAAAGAGTTCTTTTACTTCTAAAGCCCAGAAGCCAGCTAACAGAAAGAATGCATTCTGAATGAATGCAAATACCAGTAATGTTAAAAATTTTGCAGCAAGATAGCTACGGTTCTTAATATTGAGCATTTTTTCTCTGAGCAGTATGGCCGCATCTTTAATAATTTCATTGACGCTATTGGTCATCGCTAGAAAAATGGAAATGATAACAGCAAGAAAAATAAACAAAGGATAAAGTTCATTGTCGTATAATGTATATTCGTCTCTAGGAGAATACTTGAGAATAAATCCAACTCCTCCTCCTAAAATAGGTGCTTCTAAGAAAGTTATCAAGAGATTTGATTTGTTCCTGAGTTTATTCTTAAAATTCCGGGATAATAGAGTGTTAAATCGCTTCCATCTTTCCCGAAGGCTCATTGTAATTTGTGGAGGTAATGGTAAGGCTCTATCCCTTTCGGCCTTTATTATAGCACTTCTATTTTTTTTGTAGTCTAAATATCGTTGTTTCCAATAATTGGGAGAATACTTTCTTCTATAAAGTGAAGTTCCATCGATATCTCTTAATGGTTCTTCTAAAGTATCTAAAAGTAAATCAGGGGCAACTCTTTTACAATTTGGACATTCAATTTCGACAAGTGAATGATTATCAGAATGTGCTTTGAAATACTTCAAAGCAGAATATTTGTCTCCAAAGAAAGCCAATTTACCCCCGTTATCCAATAATATGATTTTATCGAACATTTTATATAATCTTGAGCCGGGCTGGTGGATAACAACAAAAACAATTTTCCCTTTTAAAGACAACTTTTTCAATAAATCAATAATTTTTTCGGAATCTTTGGAGGATAATCCCGAAACAGGCTCATCAAGCAAATAAACTTCCGCGTCTCCTAACAATTCTAATCCAATATTCAGCCTCTTTCTTTCACCACCACTGAGAATTTTGTCTATAGGGTTGCCTACTCTAGTATTTTTTTTGTCCAATAAACTGATATCCCTAAGCACTTTATTTACCAGGGCATCAATATCTTTCCTTTTTTTGTTTGGAAATCGTAATTTGGCATTATAATACAAATTTTCGTATACGGTTAGATTATCAAAGAGTAAATCGTCCTGTGGAACATACCCTAAATAATCTTTAATAATGTCATAATCTTTATTCAGATTGTACGAATCTAATAAAACTTCTCCTTGTGTAGGCTTACAATATCCACTCATAACATTTAACAACGTTGATTTGCCACACCCACTAGGTCCTATTATGCCAACAAGATCGCCATGTTCAATATCAAATGATATATCATCTAATCCAATTGAATTATCGCTAAACAAATATCGAAGCCGTTTAACGATATAGTTTCGAAAACTAAAAATTGTTTTCTCAAATGTGCCATTATTGAAATCACATCGAATCCTGTGCCCCTGGATATATAGTGTGTCATTTTGCAAAATTTCGCAGCCACCTTGAAGTTTATTTTGATTTAGGTAAATATGATATGGGCAATTTCCAATATCGAGATAATATTTGTTATCTTTTTTGGTGATCTCGCATTTCCAAATTTCATCCAAATCATCTTTTATGACAACATCACCTTTTAGAGCATTTGTAATAGTATAATTCAACTTATCTATGTTGAATTTGTAATATTCTTTTTGCAAAATATGCTCAAAAACGATCTCTCGCAAATTTACGGGAGTATCATTGACTGCAACATGATCATTTAGGTTAACATAAGTTTTCTTTGAAACTTTATTACCATTAACAAACAAATCGACATTTTCTTTTAAAGGCGCCAGTACTATAATTGAACGGTTAAGCTCAATTTGTAAAATGCACTTGGGCGAATTATTAAAATCCAAAGTGATGAGGTTGTGGTCTTCTGTCAAATAAAAATTCTTAACAGGCAAGGGATGAGTCTTGTTTTTAAAATAGAATTGTAAATCCTCAAAATTTATTGTATAATCATTTATCAAAATATTATCCTTAGGCCGAATAATGGTGGCAAAATTGCATCTCAAAGGAAAGGCACCAATTAAAATTTTATTTTGTAATCTTTTCCCAGTCCAGACCCGAGATGGATCCTTATTTATCGCACAATAGAGATCGTTTATTTGATAAATCTCTAATTGTAAGTTCTTGTACGGAAAATAAACATCTGCCTTTGAAATATCGTTACTGATATGAAGTAGGATGATATTAGAATCAGCTTTTTTACTTAGATCAATTTGTGCTAATCCATAAATTGACTCGATAAAATCAATGTCGCTTTCTTGAATACGCAACAAATTAGATATTTTTCTTGCCGTTTTTAATTCAACATTTTGAATAGTATCAGACTTAATTAATTCATAAATTTTCATCAGAATAAATACTCTGTTTTCATAAGGGAGTCCAGAGTTATATGTATAGGTAAATTGGTTAATATCTAAATTGACATCTAAAAAATCCTCAAACTGTTTAAATAACTCTTCGGATATTTGCTTGGGATAGAAAGAATCAAAATAATAGCGAACATAATCGAGTTCTTTTTGAGTTACTAATTCATCTGCCTTAGCAATAATAGAAAAGAGTATGATTATCTCTATTGCTAAGCTATTTTCAAAGCTGTCTTCAAAATCTTTCTCTGTTTTCAATATTTGTCTCTTAAAAATGCTCATAACCAACCCCAAAATATAACCCTGATGCAATCGAAGACATGTTTATTAAAATCAACTCGAAATGTGTTAATGAGCAATTATCAATTAACTATTTAATGATTCTACAATGAATGGTAAGAAGAAAAATACGGTGAATATTTGTCTGGTGATTATTCTGTATTGGAAATAGCTAAGCAGATAGAGAAGTGTTAATCGATTCAGTAGAAAAGATTTATTGATTTAGCTTCCGTACTCTTTGTATAACCAGACAATTCCTTACCACATATCAGAGATAAACTAATATGTAAAATTATTACAATATTGTCAAGTGAAAATTTTACGAACAAAAACACAAAATAACTAGTGGACGGTTTCCTAATTATCGTGCACCCCAAAACAGACTATTGATGTCCTTGCGAGCGCTTCTCAGCGAAGCATTCTCTTGCCTATCCGCTGGAGATTGCTTCGGCAAAAACCGCCTCGCAATAACTGCAACTATTATCTTATCAACAAAACACGAAATCCAATATTTTTGTAACAACGGTCTTCCAAATATTTTCAATATTCCGAAATTTATTCAGACTCTAAATAAATTCACTTTTCTTATTGACAAAAAAGATTATTTAATTTAGATTTGTTCTTACCGAAAAGTAAAAAATTTTAAATAAAGTATGCACTCAACATTAAAACCCAGAGTCAAAATCTGCTGCATCCAAAGTGTGGAAGAGGCCTGGGTCGCCATCAAACATGGAGCTTCAGCGTTAGGGCTGGTCTCCGAGATGCCCAGCGGTCCGGGAGTTATTTCGGAAGAGTTGATTGCTGAAATCGCAGCCATCGTGCCTCCGGGGGTAGCGACCTTTCTGCTTACCAGTAAACAAGATGTAAACTCAATCATAGAACAGCAGCGACGATGTCGGGTTAACGCCTTGCAGCTTGTGGACCGTTTACAATCTGGTAGTTACCAGGAGTTACGCCGTGCCCTTCCCGGCATTTCAGTTGTGCAAGTAATCCACGTAATTGGCAAAGAATCACTAGAAGAAGCCGAAGCTGTCGCGCCTCACGTGGATGCAATCTTATTGGATTCTGGAAATCCTGACTTAGCCATCAAAGAATCGGGCGGGACCGGTCGGACACATAACTGGCGTTTGAGCAAAACAATCCAAGAACGCATAAATGTACCTGTCTTTCTGGCTGGCGGTTTAAAGCCAGATAATATTGGTGAAGCCATCAGGCAGGTTGGCCCTTTTGGAGTCGATGTGTGCAGTGGGGTGCGTACCAACGGAAATCTGGACAAGTCGAAATTGGAAGCCTTTTTCAGGGAGATAAAAGTGGCAACTGAATCCTTGCCGTCTCTATAAGTTTTCAGTTAGCCGAATCTCCTCCGACCCTTATTGCACTTTTTGAGCCGTCACTTCCCCATCCTTACCCTGAATGCGTAAACCAGTCACACCACTATCGTCTGTGGCTTGAAAGTTGAGCTTAGTGTGACTCGAGCTTTGAAAATTCGATGGAATAAATCCTTGCTCATTTACGGCTACAAATGAAATAGTGGGGAAAGAAGAGAGTACCTCAAATTCAGCAATAGCGCCTCCTTCCCAGGAAAATTTTAGATAGGTTGTTCCGTGTTCAAAATTTATTTTGGTTAGGGTGACACCACCGAAATCTCCGGGGTAGGATCCGACCACTTCAAAATCTTTGTAATTTCCATAGGTTTGCTCTTGCTGCATCCAAAAGTTCTTATCCATTTCCTTAATCTCCGCCATAGGCACCTCTCCTCCAAGCGCCTCGTAAAGCGGTTCATAATTGTCATGTCTAGCGTTTTCGATGATCATTTTGGTTCTTTCATTTAACATCTTTGATATTTGCGAAGTACTGGTTGTGCCCGACATCAACAATCTCAATAATTTCTCGCCTTTGCCCATGACTTCAAGTTGTCCATTTTTAACAGTGACATGTAGCCGCTCACCTGAGTTTAGTTCGTAATCACCTGCATAACTTAAAAGGGTTTTTTCGTCGATTTTACTGACTTTTGGTGGTAACGTGTAGTCCATACCAAACAAAATGCGAGCCACATTATTACTTTCTCGAATAGCAGACATTTCCCCACTAGAAGCGATAATAATTACCGCGTTTTCGTCCACATAGCGCCGAAAATCGGCAGCGAAAATACCGTTGCCACCGTTATGGGCAATGAGCTTGGTTCCTCGTTGCGTTTTGAAAATCGCCCAGCCATAGCCATAATATGAATCTGCGCCTGCACCTTCTTTGCTATGGGCGGTAAACAATTTTTGCTTCGCCTCTTTCGAAAGAATCTTTTTTCCTTCAAGCGCTAAATGCCACTTGTATAAATCTCCGATAGTCGAATGGATGCCGCCATTAGCACGCAGGTTCCAGTATGGCCCGTCTTCGGCCCAGGGGCGGTCTAAAACGGTGCCCCATTTTTTTCCATTGTGATAGCCCTGCGCTATATCATCCTGGTTCCAACTGGGTAGTTTATAGCCGGTTTTAAACATGCCCGCCGGCTTGAACAGGACCTGGTTGAGATATTCTTCATAACTCTCGCCTGTTACTATCTCAATAATCGCTCCCAGCAAGCTGTAGCCCGCGTTTGAGTATTTATATTGGGTGCCAGGCTTCCACAAAAGTTCCGCGTTTAATACACGTCGAACGATTTCATCCCTTGATACCGGCTCAAAATCGCTACTGCCATAATTTTCCTTTAATCCCGCGCTGTGAGTCAGGAGATGGTGGATGGTGATTCCGGCTTTATCTTCTGGTACATTCTCAAAATATTTGTTAATAGGATCCTGGACACTGAGTTTACCCTCCATTTCCAGTTTCAGGATCGCTGCACCTGTGAATTGCTTGGTAATAGAACCGATAGTAAAAACCGTCTCGGTAGTAACTGGGATATTGCGTTCTCTGTCAGCCAGGCCGTAGCCTTTCGCTAAAATAATCTCGTCGTCCTTTGCAACTAATAAAGCACCAGAGAATCCGAGATTTTCCAAACGAGACATGTATTCATCTATTTTTGTACCTATTTCGCCGTTGACGATTTTATTTTGTTTCGAGTCATTTTCACCACTTTTTGCATGACAGAAATTTATGGTTAAGAATAAACAAATGACACTGACAATAAATAACTCTTTTGTTGTGAGCATGTTATCTCCAAAAGATGTGGTCGGTTAATTTTAGAAATTTGGAAAGTCGTCTTACATCAAATATCGTAAGTCCATAAGTCCTTTTATCTCGTTAAAAGCATGGTGTCATTGATAGGCACAGCCCCAAAATAGATTTAAAGTGTGTCCCTGAAATCGACGTAAGAAAAAGTTATGATTTCTAAGGTTTAGTTTTAGTCAGCAACCAAAATATGATCGAGATTAATTTCCTTAATTTGGGGCGCAATTACAACTTTTGAGAGTTTTACAGTCTTTTGATTTATCATTTTTAGAAACTGATTGAGGGATTTGGAATTCAAAAGTTGGTTTACAAAAGATGCGGTTTCTTTTGGAATTTCATCTAATGCTACCATCTTTCCTCTGTAATATAGATTTCATTTCCATATTTATCTTTTACCCGGTCTCGAATCATTTAATTAATTTGGTTTTGAAAAATATAATCAATATATTTTAATTTGTCAAGACACAACATCTAAACATATCAACCACAATCAAATTTTACGCGACCTCCTTTAAAAATAGCTCCTGACCAAACATATCGACTTGCCGACCATTCAATCGGCTATTAACCACCTCCTTGGGACTCATCCAGCGCACCACTTTCTCAGCAATGAGGTTGGCCTCTCCTTTGATCCGCGATTGGATTTTGCCGGTGACTGTAAACGGGCCATGCCCGTGCAGAATTTCGCAATATTTTTCATACACTTCCGGGAAAAAGATAATTTCACAAATCCCTTGTTTGTCTTCCAGAGAAAGGAACTTCATGTACTTGCCGGTGACCGTCTCCTGCAAGCGCGCAGTCACGTACCAGCCGGTGAACTGAACGCGGCGGTCTTTGTGTGCTTCCAGTTCGGACGAGGCGACCATATTTTCCCACGGGACGAGGTCGTCGTACAGGGTGAGCGGGTGAGCGGTCACCGCAAAATCCAAGAGTTCTAATTCTGCTAAAATACGCTGTTCTCTGGAATAGGGCGGTGGGTTGAGTCCTCGGGTCAAATATTCGGCCTTGGCTTTACTGCAACCATTTTTAAAGTAGCTCTGGGTTTTCAGGAGCAACAGCGGTTCACTGGGATGCAGCGAGCGCAAGGCACCGCAGCGAATGAGATGCTCAGTCTCTTTTTGCCCGGCATGAGTTCTGTGGAGAAAATCGTA
>JBHIAC010000159.1:0-7330 GCA_046758365.1 bacterium | reverse complement strand
AATTTGAAGGGAAGGATGAGAATAACCTCGACACGGGTGAATTTGGTGCCAATAGTCTATCTCTTTCGCTGGGTTATTCTCGTACAGTATATAAAAATTTATCCATTGGTGGCAGTGCTAAATATATTCGCTTTCAAATCGATAATTTAACAGAAACAGCCTTGGCGGCTGATTTTGGAGTTATTTATACTATACCTTCTGAAGAGTGGAATTTTGGTGTCGGGGTTTTTAATTTTGGAACTACTACGAGCGCTTTTTATGAAGGTGGAGTAAAAGATAATCTGCCTTTCAATTTTCAATTGGGTGTTTCCAAAAGATTAGAGCATTTACCTTTATTAGTCAGTGGAGCATTAGTTAAATTTGTTGATGAAAGCTTCGATTTTCGTTTAGGGGGTGAATTTAGTCTAACAAAAGAATTATTTCTGCGCTTGGGTTATAATTCAGTTGGTCAAGATCAAAAAGTAGATACAAACAAAGATCGTTTGGCTGGTGTTTCCTTTGGGTTGGGATTTAAAGTTAATGTGTTTAATCTCGATTACTCTTTTTCCTCTTTCGGGGAGGTAGGCTCTTTGAATCGGATAACTTTAACAGGTCAATTTTGATTATCTATCTTTAAAAATAAAAATCAACACTTTAAGTGTTGATTTTTTTTTGCTCAAATCGATATATTGTAGATAGAATTTGAAATATAGACTTCTGTAAATTACTAGACTAAAATTTTGATATTCTTAAACCACTTGACCCTAGAAATTTTAGATTGGCTATCTATAAGTGAAAGGAAACGAAAATGAAGATTTTCGACCTTTGTAATCAGGTTCTGGGTGGCGATTTGCAGGTACCACTACTTGATGGCACGCATCGAAGATACGTAAATTTTGATAACGCAGCCAGTACTTCTGTGTTGTTACCCATACAGGAAGGAATAAATCGGTTCTTACAGTGGTACTCCAGCATTCATCGCGGGGCTGGCTTTAAATCACAGCTTTGCACCTGGGCCTATGAAGAAGCAAGAGAATTAATTTTAAATTTTATGGGTGCAGATTCCAAAGAACGCGTAGTTATTTTTGGCAAAAATACCACTGAAGCTATCAACAAATTAGCAAATAGATATCCATTCAAGGAGACCGATGTCCTGTTAACAACATTGATGGAACATCATTCCAACGATCTTCCCTGGCGAAGACGGGTTCAAATAGAGCGGATTTGGGTAGACGATTTAGGGCGAATTAATTTAGATCAGTTGGAACAGAAGTTGAAAAAATTCAAAGGACGCATGCCTTTAGTAGCCGTAACTGGCGCCTCCAATGTAAGCGGGATTATCAATCCCATTTATGAGATTGCAAAGCTGGCTCATGAGCATGGCGCGGAAATTTTTGTGGATGCGGCTCAATTGGCTCCCCATCGTAAAATACGTATGGGAAAAAGGGGTGAAGCAGAAGTCATTGATTACTTAGCAATTTCAGCCCACAAAATGTATGCGCCCTATGGAACTGGGGCTTTAATAGGTTGGCAAGAAGTTTTCGAGAAAGGCAATCCCGACTATTCCGGCGGGGGGACAGTAAAGGTAGTGACCGAAGAAGAAGTGTACTGGCGGGAACCTCCCGATAAAGAAGAAGCGGGCTCACCTAATGTCGTGGGGGCTGTGGCATTAGGATTATCCGTTCGATTGCTCAATAAAATTGGAATGGAAAATGTGGCTCAACACGAAAGTATTTTGACTAAAAGAATTATAAAGGGTTTAGAAAAATTAGAACAAGTTGAACTTTATGGCCTTCGAAATTATGAGGCCAATTTGAGATTAGGGGTGGTTCCATTTAATATAATAAATAGTCCTCATCCAAAAGTAGCAGCAATATTAGGATGCGAGTTTGGCGTTGGTGTGCGTAACGGCTGCTTTTGCGCTCATCCTTATGTTAAAAATTTCCTGCATCTGTCTAAGGCTGAATCTGATGAGTTGATTGCTAAAATCCGTAAAAACAAGATGGTAGATTTACCCGGAATGGTTAGAATTAGTTTTGGACTTTACAATACCTTAGACGAAGTGGATTACGTGTTGGACTCTATAAAAAAGATTTGTGAGGGAAAATATCATGGAAATTATTTGTTAAATTCTCAACAGGGAGTGTACTGGCCAGAGGGATTTAAACCCAGTTATCGAGATTATTTTTCTTTTTGAAGTACAAATGTTATCAACGAATAAAGCAGAACGGCGGTACATTTTAGTTCCGCCGTTTTAGTTTAGGAGGGATGTGGATTGATCTCTTTTATAAATAACTTAGGCAATGGCTCTTTTAAATTCATACTTTTGTGTTAAAATTGATCGATATTTGAAGAAATGCTTTGCTTGATTTTGAATAATTGATTCGGATTCTTGATAGTCTTTTTCTAATGTTTGTTTGATAAAAGTAACCACTCGACTAAAATAGAGAGCTTTCATTGCTTCAATTAAATGGGAATTTAGATCTGTGGTATCATAGGCATATAAGAGGTTATATACGATTTTTGTCCAAAGATCTGTTCCAATATTCAATTTGCTCCTTGAGTACATTTGTGAAACCTTTTCAAAAATAGCTGGACTCAACGCATTTGCCAAAATTTCTCGATTAATTTTAAATTCATATAAAGCGGTTGATTTTATCTCTTTATAATCAACACTCAAACTTTGGGGTCTTTCCAAATTTGCATTTCCAAATAATGGTAGCTGCTTCATATTGATAGGGCCGAGCCATTTTTCTTTACTAGAGGATAGAGTATGAAAGAGTGTTCCTACAACTTGAGAAAACATGGGACCTAATTTAGGAGAACTGGGTTTGTGAATCTTAGCTCCCAAACCAACTTGGCAGCACTCAAAACCGCCTAATATTGCATTTAAAGTCATGAAAATGTCAATGCCATATTGTTTAGTGGTTTTCGTCCAAGATTGTTTTAAGTAATATTTAGCCAGATTTAATGAAAATGAAAAATCACCCCCAATAGGCTGACGAATGTCAATTCCTAAAAGTCCGTAAATTAGAGGATAGCAGATGTTATTGGTAATGGTACCGTCATACTCATTTCTCGAATAGAATGGCGTAGCATAATCATACCCATTTAGGATCGGAGTCGTTAATTCACGAATCCATTCAGGAGTAATACTGGTAAGATCCGCATCAACAACTACGGCACACCTGGCATTGAGTTTAACCATTTCATTAAATATGTTGTAGAAGTTATTCCCTTTACCTTTAACTCCGGGAGGCGTTGAGATATAAATTTTAGGAACACCATTGGGGGAGTTTAAAAATGCTGTTTTAGTATCATCAGGTGAATTATTATCAGCGTTAATGATAGCCGAAATAAAATCTGGAAAGTATTGCCGTAATCCTTCTATTGTTTGTTCTACTACAAAAGCTATATTATCGGCTTCGTTATAAGATGGAATACCAACTACAATATCGGCGTGTGCAATCTTATCTGGATTAATTTTATACATCAATGCCTCCTTGAGTTTTGTTGAATTACCAAAAGGTTTACGGAAATAAAAATTCATACATACAATTTATATGCCAATTTTTGTTGATATTATTTAAGAAAAAGGAATTGGACTAACCTTTTGTTTTATATAGATATCATGATTCAAAAAACAATGAAAAATAATATATTCCCAATAAAAAATTTATGAACGTGCGTACCGAAATATCACATTGTCTCAGGTCGAGCCAAGCGTTTTTTTTGAAATTGATTTTGACCCTTTCATGAGTGATATGGAGTTTTAATAAAAACCAAACAACAAAATAATACAACCCACGTTAGAAGGAGGATTAATATAACTAGCGAGTAATGAATAAAAATTTTGCTTGTAATTCTCGACTTAATTAAATAATTTACAAAGTATATTAGACATGACTAGTTATAAATTTAGGGGGTGAGATAAATTAAAATGCTTAAATATATTTTTATACCTTTTTTCTATCCCACCCCCTTAAGGAGACAAATTTGTGTCCGATGAAATTGTAATATTTGTGACTACCAACTCTACTGAAGAAGCACAACAAATTGGAAATAAATTGGTGGAATCGAAATTAGTAGCTTGTGTAAATATCGTATCATCGGTTCAATCTATATTTCGGTGGAAAGGAGAACTCTGTGAAGAGGGGGAAACTTTAATGATTTTAAAAAGTGTTAGAAAAAATATAGAAGAAATTATCACCAAAGTGAAAAGTCTTCATAGTTATGAAGTCCCGGAGATAATTGCTTTGCCTATCATAGCTGGTTCTAAAGAATATTTGAACTGGGTCCATGAGGAAACGCAGGAATAACAATTGCAGGCTCATTAAGCTGGCGGAATATAATAAGAATATTTTAGGGTTAATAGAGGTGAAGAAGCACGAGGATCAGTTTTTTGAAAATTTTGGCAAGGAAATTGGGCGGTAAACCAATATTGGAGTAAAATGGGAGGAAAATGGAATTAATTATCATAGGAAGCGGTACTGGTGTTTTGCAAACCCGACGAAGCTCTCCAGGCCATATTTTAATAATTGACAATCAAATAATTTTATTGGATGGCGGTACCGGGACTTTAAGAAAATGTCTTGAAGCTGGAATTAGTTACAAGGATGTTGATAAAATTTGTTACACACATCTCCATCCCGATCATACTATCGACTTAATTCCGTTTCTATTTGCAACAAAACATACCCCTGAGTTTATTAGAAAAAAGAGATTAGAAATATTTGGACCAATTGGAATTAAAAGCTTTTATTTGAAATTAACTGAATTATATGGTACGGGAATTACAGATGTTGAGTATGATATTATTTTGAAAGAATTAAGTGAGAACAAATTTGATTTTGGTACTTGGAAATTGCAAACCAAGTTAATGAAGCATATTAAGAATGCCATTGGGTATCGATTTGAGGAGAACGACAAGGTTTTTGTCTATTCTGGCGATACCGATTACTGTGAAGAAATAATTGAACTATCTCGTTATGCCGATGTTCTATTAATAGAATGCTCTTTCCCAGATCACCTGAAAGTTCCAGGGCATTTAACCCCTACTGAGGCCGGTAAGATTGCTTCAAAGGCAGGTGTAGATAAATTAATATTAACCCATCTTTATCCACCGTGTGATGAAGAAGATATTTTGAAGCCTTGTGTTGAACAATTTAATGGCAGTGTGATTATTGCCATGGATTTAATGAAAATTGAAATTTGATGAGGCAGAAGAAAAAGCTAACCTTCTTACTTAATGAAAAGTATATTGATCACGAATGAGTTACACAAATGTACTAGATACATATTTTAATAAAAATTAAAAGAAGGTTAGCTTTTGAGTTAATTTGAATTATTAAGTATAAACATGAATTATAGTAAAAAATATAGAATTGCGCTTATTGTTTCGTTAAGCTTACATCTTTTATTTTTTGCGGTTTTGGGAGTGACTTTGGATTTTAATCTATTTGCTTTCAATGATGACCTTGTTGAAATGTTAGACGATAACAAGTTAATATTTGAATTAGAAGATCGCAAATGGCCCAAAGAAATCGTGGAAACTCCAGAAGACGCTAAAGTTGAAGAACATTCAAAAGATGCTATGTTAGCTTCTGATAAAAATGCATTAGCCAGCAACCCTGAAACCAATTTAGAGCTTCCATTAGGAGAGGCTTTTTCCAGAGGTGATATGCATTTTAGGGAATTGCCGATTGATCAAGCCCCGATAGGTGAGCAAGGCATCCTGGCAAAGGCTCAGAATTTGAAGCAAGAGCAGGAAACAAATCAGGATCTTATGGATTCTGAATCTACAAACTTATATACTAAAAATGATCGTTCACAAGATTTTGACAGGGAGTATTTAACCAATCCTAAAACTACTTCCAATCCAGGCTCTTCAAATCGACCTCCTAAACCGAAGTATAATAATCAAAATTCACGTGCACCTATTTCGGGAGGTTTTTCATTTAATACTTATAATTGGGATTTCGCCCCGTATATGTTGGCTTTGAAAAAGAAAGTGGAGCGCAATATTTTTCCACCGCCCGCTTTTTATTTAATGGGAATGATAAGCGGAGAAACTTTGTTACGTTTTAAAATATTATCAAGTGGAAAGATGAAGGATTTAGAGGTACTGGAATACAAAGGTCATGAAACTTTAATGGAAACCAGTGTTCGCGCTATTGAAGTTTCAGCCCCTTTTCTTCCATTACCGGCAAATTTTCCAGAAGCTTATTTAGAAATTACAGCAACATTTCATTATTTTGCAAACAAGGACTAATTAATTTAGAAAAGGATAGTAAAAATGGCAGAAGTTTGGCAGTTTTTAGTAAAAGGTGGAATAATCATGATCCCTTTAGCTCTTTGTTCAATTTTAGGGCTGGCAATCGTTATTGAAAAATCTTTCTCACTCCGTAGAAAAAAAGTAATCATTCCAGAAATTGTGAGCGTATTAGAAAACATACAAGGTTATGATGATATTGGATTAGCTATGTCTATTTGTGAAAAGTATGAAGGCCCTTTTGCAAATATAATTCGAACTGGATTGGAATATCGAGATCTTCCTAAAGATGAAATTAAAGAAGCTTTATTGGATCAAGGGAGACAAGAAATTAGGGCCTTAGAGCGGGGATTAGTAATTTTGGAAACTGTGGCTGGAATTGCACCTCTCTTGGGCCTTTTAGGTACGGTAATTGGAATCTTAAAAGTATTTAACGTAATTACTGCTATGGGAGTTGGACAAGCGGCTGCGCTGTCCGGAGGAATCTCTGAAGCCCTGATTACCACCATTGTAGGGCTTTCAATAGGAATTCCTGCGGTCGTAGCATTCAATTATTTTACCAATAAAGCGGAGGATTTAGTTTTGGATATTGAAAAATATTCTTCTGCGCTTTTTAAGAAAGTGAGTTCATTTCAATCGTATTTTAAGGTGAATGCAGATGCAGTTTAGTATTAAATCCAAACGGAAGGCATTAATAAACATTACATCTTTAATTGATGTACTGTTTCTTCTTCTTATCTTTTTTATGGTTTCTTCAACGTTTTTAGAACAGCCCGGAATTAAGTTGGAACTGCCTAAGGCGCAGAGTGCTGTTATCACAGAGCAAAAGGACTATACTCTTTTTGTAGATAAAGAAGGAAATATGTTTTTAAATCAAGACGAAGTCACGACGGAAAACTTGGGAGAAAAACTAAAGCTTGCTCTACCAGATATGAAGGAGGGTGCGTTGATTCTAAAGGCGGACCAAGATGTTACTCATGGTATTGTGGTGCGGGTTATGGATATTGCCAAACAGAGCGGAGTTAAGAAATTGATTATTGGGACTAAGTTAGAAGAATAAGGAACTGATTATTTTATTAG
>JBHIAC010000158.1:0-7354 GCA_046758365.1 bacterium | reverse complement strand
GGACACAGCGAAACCCGCTGTAGTTGATCTTGAGGACTGGGAGGTTCCTGCTGCGAATGGCGGATCGCACACTGTCTGCGTAGTTGACCCACGACCCGCCGCGCAACACACGGTATTTTCCTGAATTCGGCCCTTTCGGGTTATTCCGCGGGCTGTTTCGGTAATAGTTCTTATCATACCAGTCCCAGCACCACTCCCAGACATTGCCGCTCATGTCGTAAAGTCCCAGCTCATTGGGCTGTTTCTGGCCAACCGGATGCGTTGTTTTGCCTGAATTATTGAAATACCAGGCCACCTCCCCGGCTTTGTTACTGCCGCTGTATTTATAGCCGTGTGATTTGCTGCCGCCACGCGCTGCATATTCCCACTCCGCTTCGGTGGGCAGATGTCCCCCAGCCCATTTGCAATAGGCAACCGCATCGTTCCAACTAACATGAATAACAGGGTGATCATAATCTGATGCGGGACGCTCATTACCATTTACATCGCATTTCCAATTGACCTCATTCTTTTTTTCCCAACTCGTGCCCGTCCATATATAACTCCATCCTTGCTTATCTGCATCAGTTTGGTAACTAGTTGCTTCGACAAAACGTTTGAATTCAGCCACTGTCACTTCATATTTGCTCATGTAAAAACTGCTTACTGTGACACTGTGTACTGGCTTTTCATCGTCATAGCCGTCATTGGAGCCCATCTGGAAGGTTCCGCCTTCCACAAAAACCATATTGCCCATATCGGTTCTACGGCTGGCTCGGGTCAGTTTGTCGAGTTTTAGGGTTTTGGAAATCTTATCTCCTGCAACCAATGTGAGCGTTTCTTTGTATTCGTTATATCCAGACTGGCTTACGGTGAGATCGTAACGGCCAATGGGGATATTCTTAAAAATCTTCATACCCTTTGAGGTAAAATACTCACCGGCGTCGCCTCTGAGTTCTATCCTGGCATCAAACGGGGTCACCGCTACCTGAATGGTGCCGGAGGGTACCTGCGGGTAAAGGTCAACCGTCACCCGCTGGTTGCGTTTTATGGTCACCTGCTTCTCCAGCGATTCTGCCTTGGGCCGGGTGACTTTTATACGCGCCAGCATGGGTGCGAGCTTGATGTTTTGACGATCCGTGATGACTTTGCCGTTTAAATAAACCGTGGCTTTGGAGTCCGTATTGATGGTTAAGTAGCCGACATTTTCTTCCAGCCGGTACGATTTTCGGGTCAGGGGCGGCGCGACCTGAATGGTTTCCTCAACCGTCACATAGCCTGCTTTTTCTACTTTTATGGCATAACGGCCCTGCGGGTAAAATCCCGAAACCGGCGTTTCACCAAATTGCAGACCGTCGATGAAGACCTTGGCCCCAGCGGGCGTGGATTCAATCTGCACACCCACGTCCTCTTTTTCCTTCAAAGTGAAATTGAACAGGACATTTCTTTCGTCAACGTTAATCGTTTGTTCGAGGGTTTCATAATCGCTTTTGACAATTTTCACCCGGTGGCTGCCTTTGGCCAACTGAAACGTCGGGCCGGCGCCCATGTTTTTGCTGTCAATAAAGACCTGTGCCCCTTTTGGTTTAATCAAAATCGAAACCGGCAGAATATCTGCGCTTTTCGCCTGACCTTTAAGTTTTATTTTCCAGACCTCTTTGGGCTTTAATTGAATACCGATTTCGGACAAAATGATTTTTAACGGTTCATACCCGCTCTTGAAGATTTCCAACACCCGCTCATCCGGCGGCAGGTAGACCATGTCCTGTCCCGGCTGGTCGTCCACTTTGACCACGCCGTTATAGGAGTCGTAGCGGAAGCCGTCCATGTCGGAAATCACCTGAATAGCAGCGCAGTAACGGCCATTGGCGTCGCGCACCGCCACAATTTCCGTACTGGATTTTTCTGGCTTGCCAACGATCTGCATTTTTGATAGCTGTGGCGCCGGAAGCGGTAAAGCAATCATAAAGAATGCAAATACACAAACAAAGCGTTGCATACTTAATCCTTAAACAATTTTGCTTTTAATAAAAAATTAGAGTACGAAATTGTGGTAAGAATATTAAAATTTAATAAATTTTAATATATAATTCAATAAAAAGTTTATCAATAATGAATGAAAATGACATAGAACACAGATGACACGGATAACGCGGATAAACACCGATTTTTATTTACTTACGCATCAGAAAAAATAAAGAGGTTTGAATGAACTATAATCCCTTAAATTTTATTCAATTTCAATCGAAAGTCTTTCAGTCTTACCGCCAAAATTAATTTTACAAGAATCTGTGAAAATCTGTTTAATCCTTGGCATCTGGGTTCTATTTGTTTTAAAGAAGTAAAATGATTAAAACCTAACCAGGCCAAGCCCCGTGGGATAAGCTATCCAACGGGGCAAGCCAGAACCAAAAAGGCAAAACGATTGAGGGCAAAACAATTAAAAATTTGAATTTTGAATTACATAATTGCTTTAAATGCAAATCTCAAAATTAAATCGGTAAAATCAGTGTTGGGTGTTCATTGGGTGTTCACGCTTTAGCGTGCTCTTACCCCTCCCCCACCCAAATGCAAGCTGAAGCTTGAACACCGTCTGCTCCCCCGACATAAAATCGCTCAATTCAGGTAAAAAATATCTGAATTTACTTCAGACTCACTATGAAGCTATCTTACTAACATTTCTCGGCTCGACTTAACATTTGCGGGTATCAAAAAGCCACAAGAATTTGTCATTCAGTATATTCATGCTGATTATTTGTACGCCTAATATTATAACACCTCTCGTTCTAACGGATCAACCAGCTCAGGATAATCATTTCTGGGATTGTTTACCGCTTGCGTAACCGCAAAACAGCGCATTTCTTCCGCAGGAAATTGGGTAATCCTGTCTTTCAAAAATGCAAAATCCGTGATTGTTTTATCAAGCCAAATCTTTTCAGTTTTACGAGTTAAAATGAACGGCATTCTTGGATGTACTTTTTTTACTAATTCGTTGGCCGGCATGGTAATAATGGAACAGCTATAAAACGCTTTTTTCTCAGCATCGAGCCAAATGCTGTAAATGCCCCCCAAGGTCATTAAACATTCATCTTTCAACTCAAACTTAAAAGGGATTCGTTGGAGGTGTTTTACTTTCCGGCCCGTTTTGGGATTAACTTTTTCACCCTCCACTTTAAGAAATTCAAAGAAATTATTGGCGGGAATGAGGCAGCGTGCGTGTCTTAGGAGATCCCGTTTATAGCCTTTTTTATCCAATGACTCAATTTTGCTATTAAAAGCTGTGTAAGGCGATTTGAATTCCTTGGACCAGCTTGGAATGAGCTGCCAAAACATGGATTCCATTTTGGTTTGATTGGTTTCATCAGAATAAATAACGGGTATATGACTGTAAGGCCCAATATTGTAGGAAGGTGGGTATTCGGACTCCTCTGGAATTGGAAATCCAAAGCGCTCCTCAAATTCCTCGGGTGTCATTTTGTAAGCGTACAGTGAAAATCGTCCACACATGATTAAAAGTCCTCAATTTGTATTTATTATGAATTATCATCCATTATAATGTAAAAATAATAGAACCAAAAGAAAATTAATACCCGCATTGGTATATGCACTTTTCATATAGGTTGATAAAAAATAAACAAAAAATGCTTAAAATCAAAAATAAAATTCTTCATTTCTTTACATATTTAAACAAGAATGTAACTGATTCTTTTAATCATATAAAAACGCCCACAGAACTGGAAATCCCACAGAAATAAAATAGAGAATTCATAAAACCTGAAAAGTTCCAGGTCCTTTGTGCTCAAGAATTTGCTTCAGTATTATCATTGAACTAAAAATGGATACAGCTAATTTGTCATATTCAGAGAGAACTAAAACAAATCCCTTGATTTACTGGAAGAATTTATTTAAAATGAGAACACTTTGACATGTTAATACTTTAACACTAAAAAATTTAAATAAAACAAAGAGATTTATGCTAAAAGTTGGTTTCTACCAATTCCGTCCTTTATTCGGGCAAGTTAAAAGAAATTTAATAAAAGTTGCAAATGCTCTCCGTCAGGCCTCGGCTGATTTAATTGTTTTGCCCGAACTGGCTTTTACAGGATATTACTTCAAAGATCGTAATGAAACCAAGGCGCTTGCGGAATGCCCGGAACATTCTTCTACAATTGAGTGTTTGATCGCCCTTTGCCGTGAGCGCGATTTTTACCTGGTCGCCGGATTTGCCGAAAAAAGGCTTGACAAATGCTTTAACAGTGCTTTTTAATCAAATTATAACCGATCGTCGGCCGGAATTCTATTCTTCAATCTGCCAAACTTGAATTTTCATTTTTAAAATAAAACCCTTGATATTTTATTTTGAATTTACAAAAGGTTAGCTTTTGAATTATTTCGCTTTTTGTAGTTTACTCAATAGTAGTATTTCAATTTTACAAACAGCATTTAAATTATAAAAAAGCCGTTGCATTTTTCTGGATAATTGGTTACAATATACATAATTAATAATTTTTAAGTTAAATAGTTCAAATTTTGAACGGAATAATTCTGAGGAGGAAATATGTATCGAGCACTAAAGATTATCATGCTGTTAATTGGAACTTTCGTTTGTACCAATTTCGGCTACACACAAATTAATAATGTAGAGGATCTTTTGCGTGGGGGCTTGGACGATGCCAATCTATTACTGAAAGAATATCTCACTCCATTTGGAAAAGGATTTGGAGCCGACCTCAACAACGGCTGGTTCAATACTGCAAAAACACACAAGTTTTTAGGCTTTGACATCACAGTAACGGCAAATGCAGCTATCGCCCCAACCAGCGATGAAACTTTTGACATAAGTAAATTAGGATTGCAGAACTTACGTCTCACTGATCCCAATGCAGATCCTAAAACACCAACCATTGTAGGGGAGGATGAATCTGGGCCAGAGCTAAGTTTATTTTTGAATAATCCAATAACTGGTGAACCTGATTCTCTTACTGCCTTTGAAATGCCTCAGGGCATTGGATTTCGGTACGTGCCTTCTCCTATGATTCAAGCTTCTCTCGGTTTATTTGCAAATACCGAAGTCATGTTACGTTTTTTCCCTGAAATAGAAGTCAGTAAAGATGTAGGCAGCCTCAAAATGTTTGGCTTAGGGGTAAAACACGATTTAAAACAATGGCTACCAGGGGGTGGACTTCTTCCTTTCGATCTTTCTGTTATGGCAGGATACACGATTTTTCAGGCTCATGCAGATTTGTCTTTAGAACCAGATCCTGATCTCACTCCAACAGGCGCCTCATACGAAGACCAGAAAGTTGAACTTGAGGCCACCTCATTTACTCTGAATTTTTTGATCTCTAAACAATTTGCAATACTTACATTATTTGGTGGTTTAGGGATTGAAACCTCTTCTGTAGACTTGAAGTTAAAAGGTAATTATCCTGTCACGGTATTTGAGGACGATCCAAACAGTTCCAATTTTGGAGAGGAGGTAATTGAAGATTTGGTAAATCCAGTGAATATCTCCATTGATGGGGCTAATACAATGCGAGCCAATGTTGGATTTCGATTAAAACTGGTTTTCTTAACAATACATGGCAGTTATACGTTTTCAAATTATCCAGTAGCAACCGCAGGGGTTGGTATTAATGTGCGGTGAAAAAAATTGGAGACCAATGGATGACATCTTTTTCTGAAAGCATGAAAGAAAAACCTAAGCTAATTTGGCAAGCCATATTAAACCATCCTTTTGTAAAAGGCATCGGCGATGGCACCTTAGCGATGGACAAGTATGAGTTTTATCTAAAGCAGGTAATTGTCATTACGTTCTTAACGCCTTACTTCTCTAAAATTTATTTCACTCCAAAATAGGGCTTGATTTTAACTGGAGAATTGGGTATATTTTTTTACTAAATTTTGATTAAAACCACTAAATTATATAGGCGCATTCGTCTAGTGGCCTAGGACGCTGGCCTCTCACGTCGGTAACACGGGTTCGACTCCCGTATGCGCCACTGGTTAGTAGGAAAATAATAAATCAACACGAATGTGCACAGAATAATAGAATTAAGGGGAAAAATTTACTCGAATTTTGATGTCAAAAAATGATATGCCCACATTCTTCCTAATGATGAGATATTAGTGTAATTCCGTGTGAATCTGTGGTAAATTTTTGGTTAGAATATTTTTGCATTGTTTTAGAGGTGTTGCGCCCGTAGCTCAACTGGACAGAGCGCTTGGCTACGGACCAAGAGGTTGGGGGTTCGAGTCCTCCCGGGCGTACAAAATCAATTGATTATCGATGATTGTCAATTGATTATTGAAAATTACAATTTGCAATTTTGCGAATTAGTAGTAATGGATTCTGAAGAACTTAAGAGAAGAACAAAGGAGTTTGCGCATAGATGTGTAAAATTGGCTGTTACGTTGCCAAATACAAAATTGGGTAGACATGTTCAAGGGCAGTTAATAAGATGCTCGACTTCAGTAGCTGCTAATTATAGAGCAGCCAATTTGGCTCAAACTAAAGCAGTATTCATTTCAAAAATTAGTATTGTAATAGAAGAAACAGATGAATCCGCATTTTGGTTAGAATTTATTATAGATGAACAATTAATGGAAAAGGAGAGGGTTTTTCCTCTTTATAAAGAGGCTAATGAATTGACAGCGATTTTCATAGCGTCTAGAAAAACAGCACAAAAGACCGTTTAATTATCAATAAACAATCATCAATAATCAATAATAAAATAAATATGGCTGCTCACAAAGCCTGGATGGAGCAGGCATTTCGTGAGGCCGAGAAAGCATTTGAAAAAGAAGAAGTTCCCATCGGGGCAGTGATTGTAGCTGGGGACAGGATTATTGGTCGGGGTCATAATATGGTTGAATCGTTACAAGACCCCACTGCCCATGCTGAAATTATTGCTATCACTGCCGCTGCTAATTTTCTAAAATCGTGGCGAATTGAAAACACAATTCTATACGTTACTAAAGAGCCCTGTCCCATGTGCGCTGGGGCAATTTATTTATCAAGAATTCCACAGGTTGTTTGTGGCGTAAGCGATACCCGCATGGGTGCCTGTGGTACGGTAGTGAATATTTTAAAGAATTCAAAACTGCACTCAAATATAGCGGTAACTTTTGGTGTTTTAGAGTCTAAATGTATGGGGATTCTGCAAGCGTTCTTTCAAAAATTGCGACAGAACGAATAGGAGAGGTGACCGAGAGGCCGAAGGTGCGCGACTGGAAATCGTGTGAGGGGCCAAAAGCTTCCTCCCAGGGTTCGAATCCCTGCCTCTCCGCTTTCTTAATTGATTATTGATTATTGTCGATTGATTATCGATTAGCGTTGAGATCCTGGATCGAGATTAAAAAGTGATGGTATAGT
>JBHIAC010000157.1:0-7373 GCA_046758365.1 bacterium | reverse complement strand
AGGCATTAGTTATTGCTATCTTATTCTAACCTAAATTGAGCGATTCTGCCTAAAACTGTTTCATAAACGGGTTTAGGCGTAGAGAACGTTGGGGGTTCACGCTTTAGCGTGGTATTTACGCCTGCCACTGCAAGCTAAAGCTTGAACACCGAATCTACCCCAGTTTTTAGGATTTTTAAAATTAAGAGATTTCGGCTT
Organism: bacterium; assembly: GCA_046758365.1. Taxonomy (GTDB): domain Bacteria; phylum Zhuqueibacterota; class Zhuqueibacteria; order Oceanimicrobiales; family Oceanimicrobiaceae; genus JBHIAC01. The sequence goes on along the minus strand of JBHIAC010000157.1, from coordinate 7,175 downwards.
AAAGATTGCCGGAATGACATTGATGGTCGAGTTTTCATTCAAACACTAATTATTTTGTGATACTGCTTTTACTTCATTATTTAATTCGTTATACAAATAAAGCGTTTGAGTTGGATAAGCGAACTCTATGCCCTCTTCTTCGAAGCTACGAAAAATCGTTAGATTGATGCTCTGTTGAATATCCATGTATGTAATATAGTCTGGGCTTTGGACGTAATAAACAATCTCAAAATTAAGGGAAGAATTTCCATATTCTTTGAAGTGGGCTCGGTCAAATCGTGCTTTCTGCTGTTTTTCAATAATCTCTCGAACCAAAGATGGAATAGCCTTAAGTTTCTCATACGGGGTTTGGTAAATTACACCGATTGAAAATACCACACGACGTTCATACATTCTTTTATAATTACGAATCCTGCTTCTTAGAAGGTCGCTGTTTGAAAATACAAGCTGTTCACCTGAAAGACTTTGGATACGTGTGGTCTTAAGACCGATATGCTTTACAGTACCTAGATAGTTATCCACAATGATAAAATCCCCAATTACAAATGGTTTATCAAGTACAATAGAGAGAGAAGCAAACAAATCCCCAAGAATATTTTGAATGGCCAGGGCAATGGCAATGCCACCAATCCCAAGTCCAGCAATTAGGCCTGTAATATCAACCCCTAGATTGTCTAAAGCTAAAAGCAAAATGACTATCCATAAAACTATTTTGCCAACAAATCCGAGGGCAGTGATGGTAGTGACACTGGCTGGGTCAGCTTCTAATTTTATCTTTTTATATCGGTTAATCCAGAATACAATGAGACCATTACCCCATATGGCTGCCTGAAAAAGAAATGCAATGATTACTAAGATTCGTATTACATTACTTACTTTATCGGGCAAATTAAGAGCAATTGAGCCACCAAAGATCGCTATTGATAATAAAAAGAAGATATTTACCCTATTCAGCAGATCTACTGCAAGGTCATCAAGTTCTGTTTTGGTTTTTTTAGTAAGGGAACTTAAGCGCTTGACAACTATTGTTTTAAAAATATTTAGAATAATAAAAATAGTGCTTAATAGTATAACGGCAAATAGCCAATCCCTTAAGGGGTTGTTGTAAATTATTTTATCTAATAAATTCATTCCCATCCTCCACAAGTTTTACTCTAAAAATAATGACCACTGCGCAACGATTTTAATTTGATAAAAACACTTTCGAGGTCAAATTCTGAGTTTAATATTTTAAAAGATTTTTTATTGTAATTCAATCCGTTGTTCTTTTTCATGAAGAAGTGCAACAAATAAAGTTAGGTATTCTCGTAAGTGACGAGTGATTAAAAAATTTTCTCTGACAAACTCTTTTGCTTTATATCCTATTTCTACCAGCTTATCACGGTTGTTAAGAAGATAACGAATGCGAAGAGCAGCCCCTTCCGGAGTGTTTACTAGAAAACCAGTATGATAGTTTATAACCTGAATTCTGATACCACCGGTATCCCCTCCAATTACCGGCTTATTTTTCCACATGGCTTCAGTCACGGTAAGCCCAAAACCTTCTTTAATGGACTTTTGAAGCACAATATCCGCAGCCCGTTGCAGTGCATTGATGGTCCGATGGGCATCTCCTGGTAAAAGCAGCACGTGTATATCCGGGTCATCGGTCACGGCATTACGGACTTCACCCAAGACAATTTCGCCCTCTGGATCATCACTAGCACTACCTCCGGCCAGCACCAGTTGTAATGTAGGAATAAATTTCTTTGCCATTTTGTAAGCTTGAATGACCCCCAATGGGTCTTTGAAATGGTCATAACGTGATACCTGTAGAATCATGGGTCTTTCAGGGTCAATATTAAAACGGCTATAAACGGAGCTAATCTCGTTAGATTTAAGTTCGATATTTTTATCATGTAATGGGTCTATACTAGGCGGTATTAAATATATTGGATGAGGCAATGGCTGTGCAAAAGAGGACAAGGAAAAAATGCTGGCGTCATATATTTGTAAAAATTTTCTCAGGTATTTCCATACAGGCCTGAATGGTTTACTAACGTCGATATGACAACGCCATACCCACTTACCTTTTCGTTCCGGATAATATTTTATCAAGGCTGCTGGCTGCGGGTCGTGAATAATAACAATATTTGCTTCTTGTAATTGATCCCTAAGGGTATCGGCCGTTTGCGCATTTGTATCTTCATATATACCCAGTATTTTTTCTGGGATATTAAGCTTATCTCCCTGTAATGCATTATGAAAACTTTTAGTACATTGATAAAATTCAGGTTCCCCATTAATAATTTCCCAGGAAGTTTCTAAACCCAACTCTTGCATTAACGGGACCATTTTGTGTAATATTTCTGCAACACCCCCACCCAGGCGTGTGGAGTTCACATGAATAACACGCATACCTTTCAAAGGTTTAGCTAATTGTCGTAAATGAGCAACCACATCTTGGCCGACAACTTCTGAATATTTTAGTAGTGTACCTTTCATTATTTCACTTTTTTAAAAAATGTACTAAAAACTTTTGTTATTTGACTTCGTAATTCAGCCAAGGTAGAAAAATAAGGGTCAATTTCATTAATATATCGACACAGGTTGGTATATTCATCCCCTAACTCCCTTATCCAGTTCTGAAAATCATCCATACCGCTTTCGTTACGGCGTCGAGCATCTATAAAGTGATAAAAGATGCTTCCCACGGACATTCGTGGCAAGATTTGCACAAATTCTCTGGGATGTTTAATCTCCTGATGGGTATCGAAAATGACTATTTGAGAACAAATAAATTCAAACTGGTCATCATGTTTAGCCCAGGGAGGAATTTCTACCTCATCTAATCTTTCTTCTATGACCTCGATCAATTCCTGTCTTAAATCTTCCAGAGTCGTAAAATCTGTGGGATCTATCAGACTTAAGCGTTCTGCTATAATTTTATCGTGAAGACCGTGGCGAGACCAGATTGCAAAGTCATTGTGGTATTCTGGATCATCAAATCGTGGTCGCAGCAGGCCGCCCCAGAAATGATAGTAAATACTATCGGGGGTAATGGTTTGTAAATGGTCTTTAAGTTCACGCAGGCCTTGAGCCCGTTTTCCTGTTGCAATAGCAATTAAAGCACAATCTTTGATGGCGAAAGGTGCTACCTCAGTATGAGTAGTAGTCATAATATTAATCTCTCATTCTGGTCTTAGCATTGGATTTGTGTTATACGTTTATTAATGATGTTGGTGCTTTGTACCTATATTTTTAATTTAACAATTGAAAATATGTTTATCAAGTCCTAGATTCTAAAAATGTTTAAACGCCTATTATTAAAAATCAAAAAAATTGTGAACAATTTTAAACAAATTACTGTTTAATAAGTAAAATTATGGAAATGCAATTTTTAGAAAAACATCTACAAGGGATACCGGTTTTTGAGTTGGAAGGCAAAATTATGGGTGCTGGGGAATCGGTCTCTCTATGTGACCGATTGAAGGAAGTAGTCTCTTCTGGTGTAAAAAATATCATACTTGATTTTAACAATGTTCGATGGATTAACAGCCCCGGGATAGGTATGATGTTGTCTTGTGTGACGTCATTAAGGAGAGAGGGAGGAGATGTTCATTTTGTTGGTATCGAAGGAAAAGTGGCTTATTATTTTAAAGTTACTAAGCTTGATACGGTTTTAAAAATTCACAATGACCAGCAAGAAGCTTTGGGAAATATATTGTCTCCTGAAATTTCATCTTAAAGCCTACCTCTAATTTTAGAACAAAATTGTTGACTATAAAATTATGTTTTTTTAACTTGTTTTGAGATTTTCTCACCTTAATATGTTGCACACCAAGAATATTACAATTCGAGCCCTGGATGAAGCTTTTCCTGCGGACTTGGTTGGTGAAATGACCGTTTCAGTCCCTCAGGTGATTAGAGAAAGGTTCACCCATCTTTTGTGTACCGTGAAAAATGTTATTTTAAATAAAAGAAATAATAACTACTTTGAAATAAACTATAGAATAGGATGCCTATGTCAAAATCTAAATTAGATTCTTTATCTGGAAAAGCAGGGGAATCAAAAGAAAACTCTAGAATTGTCAAACTTGAAAATGAAGTTCAACGATTGAAATCTGCTGTGGAGGAATTAACCGTTTTAAATGATCTCGCCATTGCGGCCGGCACATCATTAGAAGTGGGTCAAATGTTAGACATCATAGTTGAAAAGTCCATCAAGGCGGTTAAAGCCGAGCAAGGCTCTATTTTATTAATAACCCAACAGCGGGAGGCACCATTGAAGACGTTGATACGTCAAGCCGATCGTAGAAGCCGACTCATGACTTACAAAGTGGGCACCAATATTACCGGTTGGGTTTTAAAACACCAGCAGCCTTTAATGATTGAAGATTTAGCCAATGATTCGCGATTTCATCCCACCGAACAGGAACGCAAGGAAATTAAATCGGTTTTGTGTATTCCCATTCGGTTCAAAGCCAAAATTATTGGCATTCTCACGGTAACCAATAAAAAAACTTTCGAGCCTTTTAATGCCAACGATTTAAGGTTACTTTCCATCATTGCAGCCCAGTCGGGGCAGCTCATTCGGAATTCTCAACTTCAAGAGGAAGCGCTTGAGAAAAAGCGGATGGAGCAAGAATTGGCTATGGCGCGTGAAATTCAATTACGTCTTTTACCCGAAAAGGTACCTAAAACAGAGGCTCTTGAAATTTACAGTTATTTTAATCCGGCTGACGAAGTTGGCGGGGACTACTACGATTATTTTACCTTAGAGAACGAACAAATAGGAATGGTTTTGGCGGATGTTTCTGGGCACGGACCTTCATCTGCCCTGGTTATGACCATGGTTAAGGGTATTTTACATGCCATTGCCCAGAATTTAGAATCGACAGATGGTGTCCTCTCAGAAATGAATACAATTCTCGGTCAAACCCTCCCAAAGGAAATGTTTGTAACCATGATGTTTCTGATTTTTGACTTGAAGAAAAAAAAATTACGCTATTCCAATGCGGGACACAATCCTTTGCTTCATTACCAAAGCAAGTCCAAGGATTGTCAACTGGTCGAGTTGCCCGGACCTGCTTTGGGTTTGACCCATCTTTCGGTCTATAAGGAAAAGGAAATACCTTTAAATTCTGAGGATATATTTTTAATTTACACCGATGGAGTCACCGAAGCCTTTAATGAGCAGGGGCAAATGTTTGAAGAGAGCCGATTGGTTCAGGCCGTTGAAGAAGTAGCTGCGGAAAAAGCTGGTCCTATAATCGAACATGTAAAAAGCAAACTGCAGGAATTTACTGCTAAAGCCCGTCAAAGCGATGATGTGGCCATGATTGCTGTCAAAGTTACTTGATTCTATTGTATTATCAGTCAAACAATCTCCCACTATCCCGCTTTGTGGGATTCCGTACAACGGGACAAAATCCTTAAAAAACTCCAGATATGCGTCGGGACAAGTTAGTGCCAGCGGCACCCAGGAGGCGTGTGACATGATCGGAAAAACAATCTCTCATTACAAGATCCTCGAAAAGCTCGGTGAGGGCGGCATGGGCGTGGTCTACAAGGCCCGGGACACCAAACTCGACCGCTTCGTCGCCCTGAAATTTTTGCCACCTCAGTATACCATTGACTCTGAAATCCAAGCCAGATTTAAGCGCGAGGCCAAGGCTATTGCGGCTCTGAATCATCCCAATATCATCACCATCTATGAAATAGCTGAACGTGAAGGCCAATCTTACATCGCCATGGAATATGTGGACGGGGAATCGTTAAAGGATGTGATTGCTAAGAAAGAGCTTTCCATTGATAAAGTCATTGAAATAGCCAGTCAGATTTGTGAAGGATTGCAAGCAGCACATCAGGCTGGAATTGTTCACCGTGATATCAAGCCGGCAAATATTCTATTAGAAAAAACCGGTCGAGTAAAAATAGTTGACTTTGGTCTGGCCAAGTTGAAAGATGTGACCAGGCTGACCAAAGAATCTTCCACAATGGGTACGCTTAGTTATATGTCGCCAGAGCAAATACAGAGTGCGGAGGTAGACCAGCGTTCGGACATTTTTTCGGTTGGCGTGGTGCTGTACGAGATGATTACCGGGCAGTTGCCATTTAAAGGGGATTATGAAGCTGCGGTCTCTTATTCAATTTTACACGAAGAGCCAGAACCTCTGGCACGCTACAAAGCCGGCATTTCGGATGCATTGCAACGCATGGTTGACAAGGCCTTGAGTAAGGACACGAACACCAGATATCAGAGTGCCGCCGATTTATTGGCCGATTTGAAGGGCTTGCTGAAGGAGCCTACCATCGCTGCTGCCGTTCGTCCATGGAAGAAAATAATCAACAGACAGCATCTGATTTTTGCTGGTGTTGGTCTTTTGCTTGCCCTCGCTATTTATATCATATTCTCTCTTAATGACCTAAACTTCTTCCAGTCACAAAAGCCTGCTACCGTAGAAACGAGAGGCCAATGGCAAAATTCCATCGCCGTATTGCCGTTTGAGAATATCAGCCCTGACCCGGAGCAGGAATATTTCTGCGACGGCATGACAGAGCAAATTATCACCAATCTGAGCCAATTACAGGCTTTAAAGGTTATCGCCCGCACCTCGGTGATGAAATTCAAGAATACCGAAAAAACCATTCCTGAGATAGGTGAAGAATTGCATGTGGCGCATATCCTTGAAGGCAGTATTCGCAAGGTTGGCAATCGCATACGGGTGACGGCGCAATTGATTGAAGCAGACGAAGGTTATCACCTGTGGGCAAAAGATTACGATCGGGAATTAGAGGATGTATTTGCCGTGCAGGACGATGTTTCTGAAGCGATTGCCAGGGCTTTGTTAAAAAAGCTTACAACTAAGGAAGTTGAAGAAATAAAAACAAAACAGACAAAAAATAGTGAAGCTTATGAGTACTATTTGAAGGGTGAATATTTTCATTACAGAAAATTCTTGGTAACTGTTAGAATGGAGGATTTTAGAAAATCGGAAAAAATGTTTAAAAAAGCCATTGATCTCGATCCCAATTATGCGTTAGCCCATGCCGGGCTGGCTGATCTTTACAATAGCTATACCTATAGGATAAAGGATGATAAAGAATACGGTGATTTACAACAAAATTATATAGAAAGGGCTTTTAGATTAGACCCGAATTCTGCCTACGTGAATAGGGTAAAAAGCTATGTG
>JBHIAC010000156.1:0-7468 GCA_046758365.1 bacterium | reverse complement strand
TTCAGGGCTTCCTCCTGTGTGAAAACTTCTGGAAGCTTTATAGGCTTTTTGGCCCTGATCATACTATCGCTGAAATCGTCGATGTCTATTTTTAAAACTTTGCGGTAGACCCCGTTGGATAATAATCCTACGGAGTAGAGAAACACGATGGCACAAAGCGCCTGTTTTTGGGCGGAGGAGGCTACTTTGGCTTTAGGGGGTGAGATATTTAGTCTATTATGATTCATATTCAAACTCTGAAATTTATAAAAGCTATTAAAAATGATCTCCTTAGATGACACATTATCTCACCCCCTGAATCCATTGCACATACGCTTGCTCGGTGCTTAGACTGTAATGTTTGGTTCGAATAGTTTTCCGAACCTGGTCTCGGGCGTATGATAGATGCCGGAGATATGATTATGGCATACGATGTCTGTATCTGTATCCAACGTGCCAAGTAGTTTGGGTTTGTTTGGGCTTTGCGGTTCAGAGATTAAAGCGCTCATTCCTGCCCCCTGTTGAGATAGATTACAGGTGAATGAATCTTATAATTCTTTTATTCCTTGATTAAGTTATCTCCCTTTCTGTACGAGGCCCGGAAACGGTGGTGATAGTGGAATCGGAGTGACGAATAACATTATTGCGAAAACTTGTATTTAAAATAATTAATAAATTGTAAGAAGTCAAGTAAAAATTTATCATTCATTAACACGCCATGTTACTAGAGACGTGGACGGAAAGTTTATTTTTAGAAAAAACTCGAACAAAAAAACAATAACTTAGATGTTGTTAATTCTGTAAATTTGGGGTTTTCGTACATGTCTCTAGGTTCATGCATTCCACAAAGGATTACGTGATTAGCCGACCACAGAGGGGTGACAAATCCCTTGCAAGCAGAGTAATTAGTTCTCTAATGGGGCAAATGATTCATGACGGACACGTATTTTCCAACTGCCATTACTACGGACATATAATGCAGTCCACACACCCTGCAAATCTATCTTCTCGTTGTTGGTATCAGTGAAGCTATAACGAAATTTGGCAGTAACAAGAGCTGCGTCTGTATTGATGACATTAATATGCATCTCATCCCAAACTGCAAGGTTAACTTCTTTTAAAATATTGTAGTAGGCCTTTACATCTTCAGCAAGCTTCTCAAAAGAAGGGAAGAGTTTAACATTACTAACGGCAATTACATTTTCTGTAAAATGGCTTAGAGCTGTGGTTGCATCTTTTGCATTTAGGTGATCAATGGCCGCTTGTTTTACTTCAGCTTCTATTTTGGCTGTTTGGCTTTCCGAGAGATTAATCGCATCAGGATTTTGGCATGATCCCATCATAAGTCCTCCTGAAACTATCAATGAAAGGGCAAATAATCGCTTCATAATTAATACTATGCGTTACTAATTATTGTTTCAGTTATATTAAAACATCGAAAGCTATAGTTAAGGGAAATTTAGCAAATATGTCTAAAGAGGCTCTCATGGCCAACTATCAAGAAGGTAAGCTTTTTTTTAAAGATTTTCTTATTGACTAAATTCTAAAAAATCACTAAATTTCTTGGGCTTTAAAAATGGATTTCAATACTTTGAAGCCAGATCAAACGATCTGGCTTTTGTGTATTTTGCATTGTTACAAGAAGTTTAGCTTTTGAATTGAAAGAGATGCAGACAGACAGAATAAGAAATTTTTCCATCATTGCTCATATTGACCACGGCAAATCTACTTTGGCTGATCGAATTCTGGAAAGAACCGGCACTCTGGCCAAGGTAGAAATGGATCAGATTCTTGATGACATGGATTTAGAGCGGGAACGGGGTATTACTATCAAAGCACATACGGTGACCATGCATTATTCGGCCAAAGATGGCAAAACGTACATGCTCAACCTAATTGACACCCCTGGCCACGTGGATTTCACTTATGAAGTTTCTCGAAGCTTAGCGGCCTGTGAAGGAGCCATTTTAGTGGTAGATGCGGCTCAGGGTGTTGAGGCCCAAACCATTAGTAACCTTTATTTGGCTTTAGATAATGATCTCACTATCATACCAGTCATAAACAAAGTAGATTTAAAAAACGCACAAATTGAAACGGTGAGGCACCAGATTACAGAAATTTTAGGCATTGAGGGAAACGAAATAATTTTGGCCAGTGCTAAAGAAGGCAGGGGTATCGATGATATTCTTGAGGCCGTGGTGCAAAGAATACCCGCTCCCAAAGGCAGCTCCAATGCGCCCTTGCGGGCATTAATTTTTGATTCCCTGTTCGATTCCTATCGAGGAGCCATCGCTTATATTCGAATATTTGAGGGTAACATTTTTCCCGGTATGGAGATTAAATTTTTTTCAACGGGTAAAAATTTTGAAGTCGCAGAAGTTGGCATTTTACAATTAAAAAAGGTAAAAAAAAGCCAGCTATGTTTGGGTGAAGTTGGGTACTGTATTGCAAGTGTTAAACAAGTACAAGACACCAAAGTTGGAGATACAATCACCAGCGCCCGCTGCCCTGCTCCAGAGCCGCTTCCTGGTTATCAAGATGTTAAGCCTATGGTTTTTAGTGGACTTTTTCCAGTCGATAATGATGATTATGAGGAACTCCGCTCTTCATTGGAGCGTCTAAAACTCAATGATGCTTCGCTCGTTTATGAACCAGAATCTTCTCAAGCTTTAGGTTTTGGCTTCAGGTGTGGTTTTTTAGGGCTTTTGCATATGGAGATTATTCAGGAACGATTAGAACGAGAATATGGACTTAATATTTTAACTACGGTACCCAATGTTGAATATAATGTTAACACGAAAAAAGGCAATATGATAGTTGTGGATAATCCCACACAATTACCTCCCTTGTGTGAAATTGACTCGATTGAAGAGCCTTACATTTCTGCAGATATCCTAACACCTTCCGAATATATAGGCAATATAATGAAACTTTCTCAAGATCGGCGTGGTATTTATAAAAATACTGAATATTTAGACCCGACTCGGGCCGATATTCACTACGAATTTCCTCTATCAGAAATCATCTTTGATTTTTATGATAAATTAAAATCTCTGAGCAGAGGATATGCTTCCTTTGACTATCAATTTGCTGATTATAGAAAAGCCGACTTGGTGAAGCTTGATATTTTAATCAACGGTGAACCAGTAGATGCTCTTTCGTATATTATCCATAGGGATAAAGCTTACGTTTGGGGGCGAAAAGTTTGTGATAAACTTAAAGAACTGATTCCCAAACAGCTTTATCAAGTAGTCATACAGGCTGCAATTGGCAGCAAAGTCATAGCTCGTTCCAGCGTTAAGGCATTAAGAAAAAATGTAACGGCAAAGTGCTATGGAGGCGACATTACCCGCAAAAGAAAACTTCTCGAAAAACAGAAGGAAGGCAAAAAACGAATGAAGCAGTTCGGACGGGTTGAACTACCTCAAGAAGCTTTTTTAGCCATATTAAAAGTTGAATAGGTAAAAAAATCTCAGAAATAGTAATTTTAAAAGGAGCACGGAATGAATTATAGACGAAATGCGAATATGATTTCCCAAAATAAAATACAAGGTAAATCTAAACATGAAGTTATGACTAAGCGCCAAACAAGAAAGAAAAATAAAGTTAGAGAATATACCGAAGCCATCGTAGTTGCTCTTTTAGCAGCTATGTTTTTGCGGGCTTTTGTTATTCAGGCATTTCGGATTCCAACCGGATCAATGAAAGATACCTTAAAAGTGGGCGACTTTCTTCTGGTAAACAAATTCATTTACGGGGTGCGAACTCCAGATAGAATCCCAATTATCGATGCGAAAATTCCTTTCTTCCGTCTCCCTGCATTTAAAAAACCAAAAAATGGAGATGTAGTTGTATTTAAATACCCTAAAGATGAAAAATTGGATTACATAAAAAGGTGTATCGCCGTAGGTGGCCAAACGATAGTCATCCGGAATGGTGATGTCTATATTGATGGTAAGCCTGAAGGGGAAAAAGTACCTCTTGGTCGAGCCTATGACCCAGAGGAAGGACACTATGTTGAATACACTCAAATCAATACTCCCTATGGAAAATCTTACGTCATTCGCCATTATGCTGATCACTATGCCAAAAGTGAAAATTATGGACCAGTTAAAATACCAGAAGGGCACTATTTTATGATGGGGGACAATCGCGATAACAGTGCAGATAGTAGAGCTTGGGACTCACTACCTGAAGAGAACGTCGAAGGGGAGGCTCTAATTATCTATTTTTCATGGAATAAATTGAGTCCAATATGGAATATTTTAGAGTCCATACGGTGGGCTAGGATTGGCGATATAATTAGATAGCCTGCCTCAACCCCAAATGACTGCCGGCCTCTATATTCATATTCCCTTTTGTGAGAAACGCTGTGGTTATTGCGATTTCTACACTTTAGCCCATCGCGAATCTACTATACCTACATATATGAACTCTCTTAAAAAAGAGATTCAACTCTATTCAGAAGATCAGACAATAAGTGATTTAATTTTTGAAACCCTCTATTTTGGCGGTGGCACACCTTCCTTATTAGAGGTGGACCAAATTTCCTCACTGCTCAATTTCATATTTTCAAAATTTAATTTTGTGCATAATCCGGAAGTCACAATTGAAGCAAATCCAGGTACCGTGGATTTAGAGAAACTCATAAGATATCGAGAGTCTGGCATAAATCGAATAAGCCTTGGTATTCAGTCTTTTCAACTCGGTGAGCTCAAATTACTTGATCGCAATCATACGGTTGCTGAGGCTCTGACCTGTTTTAACAAAGCTAAAAAGGTCGGATTTGAAAATATTAGTATAGATTTAATTTTTGCGTTGCCTGAGCAAACATTAGAGGCTTGGGGAAAAAATTTAGAGTTGGCGGTTGACCTTGAACCTAATCACATTTCCGCTTACAATCTTACGTATGAAGTGGACATCCCTTTAACCCTTCAACTGAAAAACAATAAAATTAAAACATGCTCTGAAGAAATGCAGAGAAAGATGTATCTCACCACTATGGAATTTCTACAGGTTAATGGCTTTATCCATTATGAGATTTCAAATTATGCTAAACCGGGCTACGAGTCACAGCACAATCAAAAATATTGGGATGGAAGTCCCTATTTAGGTTTGGGAACGTCTGCTCATTCTTTTATCAAGGGACGACGCTTCTGGAATGTAAGCAATCTGCGCAAATATATTACCTCACTCTCTGAAAATAAACTCCCTCTTGGAGGCGAGGAATTTTTAGGACTAGATGAAGCATCATTTGAAAAAGTGTTTTTAGGACTACGCCAACGCCGGGGTCTTCAATTGAAAAATTTTGAGTTGGAATTAGGTATTTCTTTATTTGAAAAATATCTAAATCCTTTATCTTCGTTTTTCTCGTGCAATTTAAGAGATGAAAAAATTGTGGCTGAACTAATCAACGGATCTCGTAATTTAAAAAGCCGACTGTTGAAAATTGAAGACGGTTTCCTCAAACTCACTAAAGAAGGTGTTTTGCTTTGCGATTCTATCTGCGCCGAGTTTGTTTAATCTATGGCATTGATGTAAATTCGAATTACTTATATATTATTTTTTCTAAAAGTTTACAACATTCTAGCTTATGAAATTCATCTTGATGATCCGCGATAGGTAAATTAAGGACGGCTGGGATATCTGCCCCATACCTTATTTTCCAACTACTGCACGGGCTCCACAAAGATTTCCACCACCCCTTTGCAGCCTAATCCTAGTCCCCAGATAATATCTTCTTCTGCGGTGTTGTCGTAGCGTAGGAGTTTGGGTTGGCCGCTTTGTATGACTTCTGGGGCAATTTCACGTACGTCATTTTCTAAACAACCAGCGCTGATAGAACCAACCATCTCGCCTTTTTCACTAATGATCATTTTAGCGCCTTCCTTTCGATATGTGGACCCAGAAGTACGTACCACGGTAGCCAGCGCCGCTTTTTCTCCCCGCTTTCTAAGTTTTTCTAAGGTTTCTAAAATGACCAGAGTTTCTCGCACTTAGGGTCGCCTTTTATAATTGCATTATTTATTTTGTTGATTTAAATATTTAATAATTTCAAATCACACAAATTCGTAAAGCGGAACCGTACTTTGTTATTCATGCTATTATCTTTCAACTAATAGTCTTTAATATGAACAAAAGATATTTAAACACATCAAATTATAGTTCTCAGAATTTTATGGTTTTTATGGCTAATTACTTTAACATTTTAAGACTTTTCTTTTTTAAAAACAAGAGAAAAAATAAATAGGCGATTTGAATTTGTTCTTGTTACTCCGCCAATCTCAACGGATTAAACCTTGTGTATTAATCATACACATCCCTCCCCTGCTGCCGTTTCAGGATATTCATCATACTCACGATATAGCTCAAGGGGAAAATGATGACACTGGCTGTTACTACCAGCCAAAACTCATGGTCCAGCTTGACGGCATTGTTGTTGATGGTGATGAGGAGGTGATAAAGAGGGCGACGATGAAGACGAAGTAGTGGAGATGTTTAGTTTAGAAGAAAATAAATATAAATATTATCCTTAACATGCAAGAGAAATTATTTCTTAATAAGACGCCATAATTATCTTTCTTGTTTTATGCATTGATTTAACAAGATGAAACTCCTGAGGTCTATGAACTCCTAGTTGAAGGCCCAAATTTTTTTCTTGCTTTTTATTTGGGTTTAACAACAAATAAGGTTGTCTTTGAAATCTTTGCTGTAAAAGAATAACTACCGGTGGACATCTGAAAGGTTTCCACGAGTTGGCCCTCGCGCTGTAAAGTATAAGTCATATCTGGTTGTAAATTGACAATGCTAACTTCAGCTTGAGTGGTTCTATGCTGACGTGGTTTCAAGCCAATGGTGAGTCCAGTCTCTTTAGAATAATCAGCTCGAACCACCAACACCTTATCCAGATTTACCTCCTCTACTCTTGGCTCAAGGAAATGGGAAGCTGGCCAGCCCTGATTGTACAGTCGCCAGAGACCATCTTCTTCGTTAACCCCTCCCAGCAGAAAAATGCTGTTCAGCAGCAACGAAGCTTTGCGAAAATACCTAGTTCCGTCTTTTTCCGTGGGATGGTATTTTTTAAATGCGTAATTCCACAGACCCTCAGCAAAGGAGGTATCCCCCACTTCGCTTGCCAGAACCAGGCCAAAGGAAACCTGAGAAGCATCGGTAAGTCGATAGTCTCCAATATCCATGAATTCAATCACGGCGCCGGTCACCTTAGCTGTACTGTCGTTGTTCCAACGCCCGTGGCGCTTTTTGAACACTGTGTACATCTCCCTTACTCGCTCTCGGGCAAAGGGGTGCATCAAGGCTAATGACCATCCGTCACCCGCGGCTAGGTGCAGTGGTAGGGTGGCGCCCAAACGGTAGTAGTACGGATAATTAAAGGAGCCGTCAGTCCCGTGAAATAGATGATCTAAGTTTTTAAGGTATTCCCGATTTATTTCTGAAAATTGTGTGCCGTGTGTGGCATCCAACAGCATCA
>JBHIAC010000155.1:0-7504 GCA_046758365.1 bacterium | reverse complement strand
GGTCTTTGGCGCCCCAGGGGATACCGTGCAGAGGCCCGCGATAGCGACCAGCAGCAATTTCATCATCTGCACGTTGTGCTTGCTTCAGAGCTAAATCTTCTGTTAATGAAATAACACACTGCAACTTCGGATCGTATTTTTTCAAACGCTCAAGATACATCTTCGTGAGTTCAACAGAACTGACTTTACCGGTCTTAATGAGTTGGGAAAGGTGAGTGACTGGCCAAAACGCTGATTCTTCCAAATTTGACGGGGCTTTCGACGCTTGAATATTACTCATTTTGAATGGCCTACGCTCTTTTTCAAAATTCATTCCAGGTAAAATTGGATTGAATTGCAGGGCAGGGGAAACGCTATTATCAAGAGGAATTTTTCGTAATTCCTCGTATTTTTCCAGATACTCATTTAATCCTTTGAGCATCAAGTCCCGTTCTTCATCGGTAAATTCCAGACCGGCTAAATTTTCAGCTTCTGTGAGCATCTCTTTGGTGATTTTCTGAACTTTTTCTTCCTGAATTTTAGTCCAAAGTATTCCGGGTAGGAGCGTTGAAGTCAAACCAATGCTGGAGAAATAACCCAGGAAGCGACGGCGGGTTAGTTGTTCTTTTTTATAATTCGTGAAAGGACTTGACATATTTATACCTTTCGTTTTGTTAAGAATAATTATTTACTTCGATCAATCTTAAGAATGGTCTGCAGCAGCACATTGGCCCCGTTGGCCATATCTTCTGGACGGGTGAATTCTTTTGGTGAATGGCTGATACCCCCAACGCTTGGGACGAAGATCATCCCAGTCGGAGCGATTCGGGCCAGGTCTTGCGCATCATGCCCGGCACCACTGGGCATAAATTGATAGCTCAGACCTAATTCTCGAGCTGCTTTGGCGAGGGTCTTGCGCAAGCGCTCATCCATTGGAGCCGGAACCGCTGTAACATCTATGGGCGTAAAAGTTATCTTAGTACCAATTATCTGTTCAATAGCCTTTGCTTCTGCCTGAATTCTTTGGTAAAGCGAGTCAATTTTTTCAGATGAAAGGTCGCGCAGTTCCAGACTCATGACCACCCTACCAGGAATCACGTTTGGTGCGCCTGGCTCAGCCGTTAAGCGGCCCACCGTTCCTACTTGTCGGCCCGGTTCACTGGTCACGACTTTGTTAACCGCAATGATGAGATGAGCCGCCGCCAATAGCGCATCCTGTCGCCTGTCCATCGGCGTGGTGCCCGCATGATTGGCCAAGCCCTCGATGGTGACATCCCACCAATTGATGCCTACGATTCCCTCGACAACTCCAATGTCGATGTTCTCGGAATCTAAAATGCTGCCTTGCTCGATATGGAGCTCAATGAAGGCTTTCACCTCACCTTTGCGCCGCACTACTTCAGAAAGACTGTTCGGATCGCCTCCAATTTTGCGAATACCCTCGCGGATCGTTTTTCCGCTGTGGCTTACTACTTCCAAGGCCTCGGGTGTCAAATCTCCGATCATGGTACGGCTTCCAACCAGTCCTCCCTCCTCATCTGAAAAGACGATGACTTCCAAGGGATGGCGGGTGACAAAATCATTCTCGTACAGCACCTGCACACATTCAATAGCCCCAATGACCCCAACATCCCCGTCGTAGTTTCCACCGTCCGGCACCGAATCAATATGCGAACCAAAAAGAATAGGAGGAAGTTTTGGGTGACGACCCTCTCTCCGACCGATGATATTCCCCACCGCATCGATTTTAACCGTCAGCCCTGCTTTCTGCATCAGCGAAATGATGTAGTTTCGTCCTTGTATATCTGCTTCGCTGAAAGCCACGCGACTGACTCCATCCTGAGGATTTTTACCAAATTCAGCAAGTCGTAAAATTCGCTGTTGGATTCGTTCGGCATTGACTCTCAAATTCTTACCAGTAAATTCATCATCGGCATGTAGAGCTTGGGAGTAGACCAAATAATCGGCCAATAAAATAGAGTAGATTGTAAGCATTAATTTTGCCAGTTTTGTCACGGTTCTAACCCTCCTTATTAGAGTAGATTCAGATATAATGAAAAAATAGAAAACGTTGGTCATAATTATCCGCAAGGACAATATGACAATAAACTTTTCATTTTACATCTAATTATCTTTATTCATGCTCTGAAACAGGTCGCGGCTTGTACGGTTCTTCTAAATATCTTTGTTCATCTATAGACAGTTTTATCTCAAGCGCTGCAACTAAATCTTCCAAATGCTCGATTTTACTGGTACCAACAATTGGGGATGTAATGCCTGGTTGGTGGAGTATCCAGGCCAGAGCTATTTGGATAGGCTTAACATTTTTGCGTTTGGCTAATTCAAATACGAGATCCAAAATCATAAAGTCATTTTCGGCAAAATACAACTTTCTGGCATAACCATCAGTTTTGGCTCTTAAAGTCTCGCCTCCTCCTTTTCTGTCCCGATTCCCTGCAAAAAAACCCCGGGCTAAAGGACTCCAAGGAATCACGCCTATGCCTTCTTCTCGACATAACGGCAGCATCTCCCGCTCTTCTTCGCGGTAAATAAGATTATAATGGTTCTGCATACTGACAAAGCGTGACCAACCGTGTAGATCGGCTAAATACAGCGACTTGGCAAACTGCCAGGCAAACATACTGGAGGCCCCAAGATAGCGCACTTTACCTATTCGAACTAAATCATTTAAAGCTTCAAGCGTTTCCTCGATCGGGGTGGAATAGTCCCAACGGTGAATCTGATACAAATCTACATAATCTGTTCCAAGGCGTTTGAGCGACGCATCAATTTGCGAAAAGATATGTTTTCGTGATAGACCTCCTTGATTGGGTAAATCTTTCATAGGAAAGTAGACTTTGGTTGCGATAACCACCTCCTCTCGCTTGGCAAAGTCTTTCAAAGCCCGTCCCACTATTTTCTCACTCACCCCCAAGGAGTACATATTGGCTGTGTCGAAAAAATTGATGCCAAGTTCCAGAGCTTTTTGAATGATTGGCCGAGACTCATCTTCTTCAATAACCCATTCGTGCCACTTTTTTGAACCAAAGCTCATACAGCCCAAACATAATCGAGAAACCTGAAGGCCGGATCTTCCTAAATGTACATACTGCATTCTATCCTCCTTAATCTTAATTTGCACACTGACGCTAAGGTTAAAAGCTAAAAACCGTAAGTTATAATTATTGAAATTACGAGTGTTTAACGTTAAGATTATCCTGTTTTTGCACCAACGTCATTCATCATTATATTTAAGAATTATCTTGTTGATCCTGTATATCCTGTCTAAAAATAAATTTAAATTATTACATTAAGTACGCATTATTCAGATGATCCGGATTTTCTTTGAAATTCTGGGTTAATCTGTGGTCTATTTCCCAGTAAACTTTGGAGCACGCTTATCAAAAAAGGCAGTTACTCCTTCTACAAAATCTTGGCTTTTTTCAGCTATTTCGATTTGTATGATTCTCTCTAATTCAGCCTGGGAATCAAAATTGAGTTGATAAGACATCTGCAAAAGCACTTTAATCTTTCCGATAGCCAGGGTAGGGGCTTGAGCTAATTTAATCGCATATTTTCGAATCTCTTCTTGCAGCTTTTCATCCGGTACGGCTTTGTTGATAATTCCAAGACGCTCGGCTTCCTGGGCATCTATGAAATCACCTGTAAAAAAGAGTTCCGCGGCTTTGGTTAAGCCTACAATTCTGGGTAACAGATAGGTACCGCCCGTATCAGGCACTAGACCAATTTTGATGAACGCTTGATTAAATTTTGTCGAAAGAGCCGCGAGTCGAATATCACAACAGAGCGCCAAATTGAACCCCGCACCGTTGGCAAAACCGTGAATTGACGCGATTACGGGTTTAGGCAAATTGCGAATAGCTGAGGCGATCTGATTCAATGCCTGAAGAGGCTCTTTAAAAAAATTGGCAGGTTTACCGGAATCTACAGCCTGTTTCATTACTTTCACATCGCCGCCAGCAGAAAAGGCATTGCCTGCGCCTGAAATCACGACTACACGAATGTCCTCTCTGGAGGCAGATTCTTCGATAGCGTGTCGTATCTCTTTAATCATATTTTCATTCAAGGCGTTAAGACTATCCGGACGGTTAAGAGTCAGGTGCGCGATATTTTGGTCAACTTTGAATAGAATGTTTTCGTAGTTCATATTTATCTCCAGAATTAATTCCAAAATTTTGGTGTACCGTTTGTTCTTAAAAATACCAAGACTTCTTGTTTATTGGGAATATTGGCTCTTCCTCCTAAGCCACGGCATTTTAGAGCAGCCACGGCGGCAGAAAATTCAAGAATCTTTTGCAAGGGCCAATTTTCAAGTAAACCCACCATAAAAGCCCCGTGAAACACATCACCGGCCCCAGTGGTGTCCACCACTTGGACTGCGAAGGCTGGTTGGTAAATCTTGCCTTCAGGTGTTTTGCAATAGACGCCCTTTTCCCCGGCTGTAATGACCAAAACTCCACCATATTTTTCTTGTAGTAAATGGGCTCCTTTTTCTGGATCGCTGGTTCTTGTTTGCTCAGCAGCAAAATCACTGGAAGCAATGATATAATCGGACAGGTGTAAAATATCTTCGAATCGCGGTTCTAATCGCTCAGCATCTACTACAACGCAACCGCCCGACTCTTTAATCCAATGTACGGCCGCCAAACCTGCATCGGTAAAAAAATGATCCAAGAATAAGATACGGTTGTTTTGGATTATGCGCTGATTTAACTCTTCTGGTTTAATTTGAAAAGCTTTCCAGTGCCACGTGATCCTCCTTTCGCCCGTGTTTTTCTCTACATGAATAAAAGAAATAGGAGGCTGGGCACCGGCTTTGAAAATCACGTGACGGACATCCACACCTTCTTTTTGAAATTCATCCAACAGAAATTGGCTGTACGCATCTTGGCCAAACTTGCCGATATAAGCGGTTTTAGCACCCAAGCGAGCGGCTGCGGTAAGAGCCGTACCGGTTAAGCCTCCGCCCTGTTTTGAAAACGCCTCCATTAGAATCTTTTGTCCAGCCTCGGGGTATTTAGAAACCAAACCTAAGAAATCCACCGTACATATTCCGAAGCCGACGATGTCGAATTGTTTTGGCCTATTTGGCATTTGACCATCAAAGTTTATTCAATTTACGAAAGAAATTATTACGTGATGATTAATTATTAAATTTAAAACTTAATATCTTAAAATCAAACGAAAATCTTCATGAATGCAATTGACTTTTCTAAAGTAATTTTTAAATTATTTGAAACAATTAAGTTAATTAATTTGGTGAGGTAAAATGCAACTTCAAATTAACAACAAAATCTTAGAACTGATCGAGGGGGACATCACAGAGTTAGGCACCGATGCCATTATCAATGCTGCTAACTCTTCCTTACTTTTAGGTGCTGGGGTAGCTGGCGCGATTCGTAGCAAAGGAGGACCAGTAATACAGCAGGAGTGCAACAAAATCGGCAGTTGTCCTGTCGGAGGAGCGGTGATTACCACCGGTGGTAATTTAAAGGCTAAACACGTCCTCCACGCCGTAGGGCCACGCATGGGCGAAGGCGACGAAGATGAGAAATTGAAAAACGCCACCTTGAACAGTCTAAAAGTAGCTGATGAAAATAATTTAAAAAGCATCGCCTTTCCTGCCATCAGCACCGGCATTTTTGGTTTTCCCATTAATCGATGTGCGGAAATCATGCTTTCGACTGCGATTGAGTATTTGAAAGGAAAAACAAATTTGCAAGAGGTTGTTTTTTGTTTATTCGGCCAAGAGGCGTTTCAGACGTTTAAGGAAACTTTGGAAAAGTTGCAATAATACGTTGTCAGCATTTGTCAAATATTCCTAGCGCAGCGAGCTACAATGTTGAATTATGAATGAAATAGGTAATATAATTCATAATTGCTACATTGTCTCATTGTTACATTGTTACTAATCAAACAATTTTACAATAGAGCCATGAAACAGTAGAGCAATGAGAATTAAAAACAAAAATTTTTGCAAAAAAAACAAAGGTCTGATTGGTAATACTATAAATGACTCTTTGAAAAATTCAACTTCTTTTCAATAATAAATTAATCGCACCCTTATATTTTGTTCGTTTCAGCATATTTTACCACAAGATATAAAGTTCAATGATTTGAAGAATAGACAATCTAAGCCTCTTTTCTCACTTCTCATCCTTTTTTAAAATAATGATTGTAGCACCCCACCCACCTGATTCTGGCTGCGCATCCCCAAATTCAGCGATGTGGGGATTGTTTTCCAGTTCTTTACGAACTAAATATTTAAGCCTGCTTTTCCCTTTTCCGTGAATGATCTTCAACCGGTGTAATTTCAAAGATATGGCGTTCTTAATGAATTCCTCCACCATTTCTGAAACTTGTTCTGGGAAAAATCCGTGCAGGTCGAGGACATCGGTAACAACGAACCGTTTTTCTCTTTCTTTGCAATTTGGTTTTTTAGCGTTTTTCATACAATCCAAATTGTAAATCGCATTAAATAATAAACAAACTATTACAACATTTACTTGCAAATGTAATTGATTATTATTAATTTTTCAATTGTTAAATATCTTTTATGATTTATTAGATGTAAATTTTATACTTAAATCATGAAAATAGGTGTACTATCTGATACCCACGGTTTTATCAATCCAAACGTATTCTCGATATTTGATGGTGTGGAACTCATTTTACACGCCGGGGATATCGGAAGTGAAGATATCATTACCAGTCTTGAGACGTTAGCACCAGTTAAGGCCATTCATGGAAATATGGATACATTTCCATTGAGTACCCGATATCTTCAGATTCTTACTTTAGAAATTCATGAGGTCGCCATTTGTATGATTCATCAGTTCATTAGCGTTACTAATTCTGTCATACAAAATGCTGCTTTGAAACTACCCAACAATAAAATTGACCTTTTAATTTATGGGCATACACATCAGCCTAAGTTGGAACGCGTAGACGGGGTTTTGTTATTTAATCCCGGTTCAGCAGGTAAGCGTAGGTTTTCTTTAAGACCTACTGTAGGTTTGTTAACAATTTTAAACAACGGGAAATTTATACCTGAAATCATTTATCTGGAAGAATATTAGCGCGGCGAAGCGGCACGTAAACTTAACTTGGTTATTTATGATTCAATGAAAGTGTAATAAGGATATAGGTGTATAAGGTAAGATTTAATCAGACACTTATACCATATACCCTTATACCTCATACCCAAATACCTCGAAAGGATTCCAATATATTAAATTTTCTTGCCCTGTGCCAGGCGGGGCTGGCAAAAAAACAAAGATATGATTGGTAACATAAGATGGAGATTTTTGTTGACTCAAAATTATAAAATAATTATATTACTTTCGCTTTTCAAACAGCAATTTGGGAACAAAAAACAGAGAGTTTGGTAGAAAAGTAACGTCTTTCATTGTCCCGTTTTCTTCTAAAGAGAGGAGGGTATAGCTCAGCTGGTAGAGCAGCGGCCTTTTAAGCCGTTGGCCGAAGGTTCGAATCCTTCTACCCT
>JBHIAC010000154.1:0-7561 GCA_046758365.1 bacterium | reverse complement strand
TCCCTGAAATTTCCGCGCCTATTCTGATTCTGCATTCCAAATACGACCATACCGTACTTTTTTCTAATTCTGAATTGATTTATCATTTCGTGGGTTCCCCACCATTTTTTCTTTTACCTATCCAAATTACTTTTCATTTTAACGAAAGCGTATTATAGATGTATCCTCACCTTAAGAAAGTTGCTTAAAATTGAAAAATGAAAGCATCCTTGCCGTGATGTTAGTATTGATCGAGAGCCGCTCAAAGAGTATTTGGCGCTGACGTTAGAAGCGGCGTGATGGCGAATCTGTCCATCGTTAAACCAAAACAAGATAGATTTTACGTTAGTTCATGGGAGTCCAGAACCAACCTATTCGATGAAGCAGTCACAACTATTGGCAAGGTTGTTAAAGGAGCGGCGATTGGTTACGGAGTTGGTGTAGTCTGGGGGGGGGAGCTGCGGAGATTGCAAGTGAGGTAGGATATACGCTTTAAGATCAAGATTTGGACATCACGAGTTGCAATAATGACATTAGCTTCCAGATTTAGGATTAACAAAGGTTCCGCTACGCCCTCCGCTTTTTTTAACCAAATAAATATTACTGATCACGATCTCTTTGTCCACAGCTTTACACATATCATATAGGGTGAGTGCTGCAATGGAAGCTGCGGTCAAAGCCTCCATCTCGACCCCAGTTTTGCCCACACAAACTACTCTGCTATTGATTTCAATCCCTTCTGGTGTCAAATTTAAATCCACTTCGACATTGGTTAATAGAAGGGGATGGCAGAGGGGGATCAGCTCATGGGTTTTTTTCGCTCCCATGATTCCGGCAATTCTGGCCGCTTCCAATGGGTTGCCTTTTTTCATTTTGTTGGTTTTAATTAAATCCAGTACTTTTTTGGACAATTTAACAAAGCCTTGGGCCGCAGCTTCCCGGACTGTATCCGATTTTTGAGTAACTTCGACCATGCGTACTTGACCTTGGGCATTAATATGGGTCATTTTTTTAAGTTCTGATTTTGCCAATTTAACTCCTTTCAACAAAAAAACAATTTATGACGTAGGTGCAAAAACAGGATAATTTCAACTTTAAGGACGTAGGATTTCTATCCAAGGTCCTAAACAACTTAAGATTATTAGCTACCTAACCTTTTTGCACCAACGTCATTTCCTGTAATGGAAATAAAAAAACCGGCCAATTTAGTTTAAGTAAAGACCGGCATTGAGTAACTTATTTGTAAAAAACAATTGAAATTGTCCAATCCCATAGTAAAAATTGGTTTTCTTTAAAGACTCACCGGAACATTCTCTCGGAGTTCCTTAATCAAGGCCTCCACCACCTTTTTATAATCTCCTGTTTCCGAATAAATTTTTATCTGCCGTTGATAACTGGGGCCAATTTTTATAATATCACGAACACGCATCATTTCCTCATGGCTGCCCAGCCGTTTAGCAACTGGAGAAAGGGTTTCCAAAAGGTTCTCAATATCTTCGGCAAGGGATTTTAAATTTCCATCTTCATCGATAATAATTTCTGCATCAATAGACCAGCGAGCAGCCCTCCATTTATTTTCCCTGACAATCCAGTGACGATGAATGGGTAAATACATACCTTCGTCATACTGTTCGCTGAGCCAAACTACCAAGGCTTGAATGAAGGCAGTCATAGCGATAGTTTCGTCCAAAGTAGGGAGACCGTCACATACTCTTAACTCAACCGTTCCAAAACCAGGGTGCGGACGAATATCCCACCACACTTCTTGAATACTTTCAATGGCTTTGGCGTTTACTAAAGTAATCATAAACCGTTGAAATTCAGCCCAATTTAATAAGCGGTAGGGTAAACCAGCCGTTGGGAGGGTTTCGAAAATTTTCACTCTAGTAGATGCCAATCCTGTGTCATTATTATCAAAAAAAGGAGAGCTAGCCGACAAAGCTAACAGGTGAGGTAGAAATGTAGTAAGAGAATTAAAAATGGCTATGGCCTTTTCTCCACTTGGCAGGCCCACGTGCACATGCAGACCGAAAATCATCAATCTTCGAGCCGGCCATTGACAACGATCCACCAACCTGTGATAGCGATCTTTTGGAGTAATGTCCTGTTCCGCCCATTGGGCAAAGGGATGCGTTCCAGCACAGGCTAATTCATATCCTAAATCGTCGCAAAGATTTATTAAATCGTTTATGCGCTCAGTTAAATCCAGGCGAACGGCTGTGATATTTGAACAAATGTCTGTATTTAACTCAATGGTGGATTGAATGAGTTCAGGTTTAATGTGCGGATCGCTATTTGTTTTAGCCAGAATTTGTTGAGCTCCAGAAACTAAATTTTTTGTCTCCGGATCAATGATTTGCATTTCTACCTCAACACCAATTGTAGGATTTGGTGATCCGTTAAAAGTAATTTTCATTTTTACCTCCCAAAAGTGGTATAAATTAATACTCTATGAAAGATAAGAAATGGTAATTGAAATCAAATTGTGAAGTTATGTTGTTTAGGTAGGCAGCCCTTTTCTTTTTATGATGAAAACTGAAAATATAGTACTAATACTAATTTAAGAATTCCGAATTAATGTAGAAAAGTTAATAAATAATAAACAGTTTGTCAATGTTTTTTTAAGTCTTTAAAAATTACTCCAAAATAAATATATAAATTAATTTGAATAGTACATATTTTGGAAACATTTATTCAATAAAGGTATTTTTCGTTCCAAAAGTTCTTGACTATTAAATTATTTTTAATTATTTTATTTATTGACCCTCCTTCAAACGGCGTAAGTTCATTAATTATAGTTGTCTATATTTGAAATTCTCATTGAGAAGATATTAATCTTTTCGGGTGTTACATAGAAAAATAAATTAAAATTGCTGATGTTTTTCCCTAAAGCTCAACCAAGAAAATTTACCTTTACTCCTTTTTATTATATTAAAGAAGATGAAAAAGAGAAGAATAAGGAACAGCATAGAATAAAATTTAAAAGATTAAGACATCGAACCCCTCACACGCAAAAGTCTATCGTTATAATGGCCGTGTTGGTGGTATTAATATTATTTTTTTCTTTTTATTTTTGGGGACTTGTCAAAAAAGAACAAAGAACTTTTCAAATTGAAGATATTAAAATAGAAGAGGCCCCGAACAACTAATAATCACATTTAACAGCAACTTTGAATTTCAAAGGAACGGTGTCTCAACAAAATCAAGCACAGCATGGTTTAAGCCATGCTTCAGAAAAATTTAGCTCACTTTGTGGAAATTCCTCACAATTACCTTCCAAGAAGGCTTACCTAAAGGTTAAACATATAATTTCTTTTCTATGGGATAAGAGTATCGAAATTTTTAAGTTCCTTCCCATTAGATTTAAATTAAGTTTAATTATCGGTTCTATTGTAGTTTTAGTTGTTGCAACTTTTAGTTTGATTGTATTGCAAAGCCAGAAAGTTGTCTTAATGAATCGAATGACCCAGGTATGTAATGTATTAATCCAAAGCCTATCTGAGACCGTTAAAGGTGATCTATTATTAGGTGAAAATGACAAAGTTAAAGAGGCTGTTCTGAGATTTAAAAAAACTAAAATAGAAGGTTTAGAACAAGTTGCAGTTCTTGATCATAAAGCTAAGATAGTTGCTCAATTTGATAAAGAAGGAAAAGACATTCAATTGGATTATCAGCAGGACCTTCTTAAGCTTAGGGGCCTCAAAATTGTAGAGAATTCTTTATATTTTGAATACTATTTCCCAATTATCACGCAATGGCGAGAAGGGAACCACTTTAAAGATATAGTTTTAGGTGTTGCTTTTATACGTTTCTCGAAAAATTCCATCTTAGAGCCTATTCAAAAAGCTCGTAACATCGCATTGGGCGCCGCTCTACTCATTACTCTATGTTCTATATTAGGAATCAATTTGATAGCCAGAAAAATGGCTAATCAAATTCACCTACTTTCTGATGGTGCTCGGGAGGTAGGAAAAGGAAATCTTAATGTTCAGATTTCTGTGAGCTCAAAAGATGAATTAGGGCAATTGGCGAATGAGTTTAACAAAATGATTCAGCATCTCAGAGAAAAATTACAAATGCAAAAATTTGTGTCGAAATTAACCGTTCAAATGATTAAAGATACGGTTCGATCCGAGGGTAAAGAATCTAAAGCAATCAATCAGAACGTCACAGTACTTTTTTCGGATGTAAGAAATTTCTCCTCGATAGCCGAACAATTGGACCCAGAAGAAATTGTTAAACTCATCAATATCTATTTTGATTTACAGACCCAAATAATTGAAAAGCATAATGGAATTGTTGATAAGTTTATGGGCGACCAGATTATGGCTATTTTTCAAGGTCAAAATATGGCAGATAGTGCCTTACGAGCCGCTGTTGAAATACAGAAACAATTGAGATTGCTCAATCAGGAAAGAAATGCTAAGGGTCTGGTTACACTGGAAATAGGTATCGGAATTAATAATGGATCAGCGATTATGGGGCATATGGGCTCTACTCAGCGCATGGATTACACTGTGATTGGCGATGTGGTAAATGTTGCTGCTCGATTATGTTCCATGGCAAAGACAGGTCAGATTATAACCTCGCTGGAGCTTACTCGTAAAGTCAATGGCTCTTATCCTACAACGCGTCTCAAGTCAATTTCGGTAAAAGGACGAACCAAATCTATCGAGGTGTGCGAAGTTGATTATAATCGTGATATATTGATGTGATTCTTAATTCAAATTAATATAATGAAAATATTTCTGGTAACAAATTTTTTGCTAATAGCTATTATTTTATCTCCTTCATATCTTTTTAGTCAATCGGAAGTCGAAAATTTTGCCCCAGGCTCACGAGCTATTGGTTACGGTGGGTCATTAGTGGTTCAAGTCCGCGACCCATCTGCCATATTTTGGAATCCTGCCGTACTATCCGGTTTAAAGGACAGAGAGCTTTTAATAAGTATAAATGAACCCTTTGGGTTTGATTTGGTTAGTCTCACTCAATTTATTCCTCTGTATGGAACTTACGGGATTGCATTCTCAAGAATTACAACTTCCACTGAAAGTGTAGATCGAGGTACTGTTGCCTTGGGGCGAGAGATCGTTAAGAGGTTTTCTGTTGGTACTATTTTTAACATCGAAAAGCGTGAAGATGATTGGTTTGCTACTGCGGGCTTAGGCTTTTTTATTGGAAATTCCCAAATTGGTACCCTAGGTCAAAACTGGCGGGACATTTCGAACTCAAAACTATTAGATAAATTAAATCTTGGTCTTACCATTCACAATATACCTTTGAGTGAAAAACTTTTTGAACCATCCGCCTTACTGGGCTTTAGTTATATTTTCCCATCGATGGGACTTCTTATTAATTCCGGTTACCATCTATTAAATGGGGATAAAACCAGCCACTTTGGAATAGGTTTAGAGATTTCTCGGAATATCACGGTGTTTTCTGGCATCGAAGAAGGGGATTTCAATAAATGGGGGGCTGGAATTGATTTTACCCATGATAATTTTCTTTTTGATGTTACTTATTCAACAGAATTTAAAAGGATACTCATTACATTATCAGCTAGAATAAGCCCCAAGCCTGAAGTTTTAGCTGAGCCATATTATGAAAGCGGCACAACTTATGTAAAATCTGGAAATTATATATCAGCAGCGAGGGAATTTAAAAAATTTTTATCCTTTGATTTAAACGAATCAAAGACCGATACAGTGCGTCAATTAGTGAATGTATTGGATAAAAGAATAACAAGAACTCAAATTAAGGTGGATTCACTTTTTGCGGTTGCTGAGAAACTACTTACTCAAGGCGATCCTCAATATCTTAGAAGTGCATTAATTTTAACAAAGATTTTAGAATTGGATAATAGTAATTTGAATGCTCGACGTAAATTAACATCCCTTAAACCTGTTATTGATGAATTTGTTAAAAAGTCTTTAGTAGATGGGATAAACGAATTTGATTCAAAGAAATATTTTGCGGCAAGAGATATTTTCAGGAGGATAATTCTATTTGACAACAAAAATGAAGTGGCCTTAAAATATATATCTGAAGTCGATAGAATTTTAAACGACTTAGGCGAGGAATATTTTAACCGAGGTGTGGGGTATTACCACCAAAAGAATTATTATGTAGCTAAAGAAGAATTCCTTCGAGCCTTAAAATATAATCCCAATTCGGAAGTATCAAAAAGTTATTTAAGACGCACAAATGAAAAAATTGAAGATCTTCAACAACAGATTATAACCTTGTTTCAGGCTGGTCAAAAATTCGAATCAAAAAGAAAATATGTGGCGGCTGCAAACAAATATCTCCAAGTTTTGAAGTTAGATAAGGATAATCAAAAGACTAAAAAAAAGCTGGCTAATCTAAGGCCTAAAATTGACCGTTTTGTTAAAAAGAAATATCGAGAAGGCTTAAAGTTTTATCATGAAGAAAGATTTGATGAGGCACAAGAAGCATTTTTGACGGTTTTATCTATTGATCCCAAGCATCGGGCTGCACGGAAAAATTTAACCAATTTGCAAATAGAAAGAAAAGATAAAGCACTGTCTTATTTAACTCAAGCAGAAGACTATTTTCAAAAACAAGATTGGCAAAGTGCCCTGGAACTTTTTACTAAAACGTTAAAAATAGACCCGACTCATTCCATGGCGGCTCAGAGAAAAAAAGAGACACTAAGACAGCTTCAAATTACTAATCTACTTGAAGAAGGAAGAAACAAATATAATGCTCAAAATCTTATTGAGGCGGTAGAAATTTATAATAAAGTCCTTCAACTTGATTCAAATAATGACCAAGCTAAAAAAGAATTGACAAAATGTAAAGAAAAAATTAATGAAAAGGTAGAAAAGTATTTTAATGAAGGCATAAATTTTTATACCTTGGATAGATATGAAGAAGCTATAGAAAAATGGAATGAAGCATTAAAGTTCGACCCCAATCATAAAGGCTCGTTGGAATACAAACAAAAAGCATTGCAAAGACTAAAAGCTTTAAAAGCATTAAAAACCAATGAATGATGTTTGTGCAAAAATCTGGATAATTTCAACTTTAAAGACGTAAGGTTTTGAATCGGCAATTCCAAGGCCTCTTCCATGGCTCAAGCCTGATTTATCAAATTTAGTCTCTTCCGTGGCGCTTTATTTGTACGGGATTAAGGCTGCATTTCTTATCATGCTCCTTCGTGTGTTAATAGGAGCATTTATTTTAGGTACTCTATTCAAAACTCCGTTTTTCTTTTTGCTTTAAACGGCGGTCTTATTGCTATTGGGGTAATGAGACCGTTTTTTATTTTTTAAAAAGAGCATTTAGTATTCTTGGCATGAGCATCTTAGGCGCATTTACTCACAACTTAGTCCAAATTATTTTGGCGGCTCTTCTTGTGGTTTATTGAGCACAGGATCATTATCTTATGCCGATAATGTTATTGTCAGTAAGACCTCAGTTACAAGTAGATACTGATTGTTCTGGATATTTATCCAGAACATGAAATGACAGAGGATATTTGTCCCCACTCGTTAATTCGAATAGAGGGATAAATATCCTATATAATTTTGCATTCAGCATGAAAATACTGAATGATCCT
>JBHIAC010000153.1:0-7696 GCA_046758365.1 bacterium | reverse complement strand
TGGGGCATGGTGGGCAAGTATATACACATCCACACAAAGTGCCAATTATGGTGCACTCTTTGGTACTTTTAATCTTAATGGAAATAATAAATTAACTGAATTTTATTTTAAGGATATAGACGGAAATATTGCTGATAAATTTTGTGTGGTGAGCCATGTAAACGAAGATATTGTGGCTGACAACACACCACCTACTCCACCGAAAAATATTAGAATCGTGATAGGAGGGCAATAAACACTTTAGTCTATACTCTTATATTCCCTTTCCTGTGATTAAGTTAGCTTTGCTTTTAAAAATTATTGACAACTACAATCATTAAAAGGAAAATTAAGGAGAATGTTGTGAAGTCAAACAAGGAAAAGTTTTCGCGAGGAGTTCTATATAGGGGTATTCTTCTTGTTTTATTGATAGTGGCAATCTTTCCTTTTCCTACCAATGCTGAATCATGGAAATGGATTGCTTATGGAGATACCCGAAGCAACGATGATCAACATAGAAAAGTTCTGCAATCGATGATGAATAATACGTCAGATTACAGATTTATCATCAATGTGGGTGATGTTGTGAGTAATGGCACCTCTACAAGTGACTGGGAGACTTGGCAAAAAGCATGTAATGATGTACTGGGTGGGACGGGACAAGATCAGGATCCTCCCAAATATATGGCTAGCCCCGGCAATCATGATGATGTTGGTAATTCCACAGGATTGGTCAACTGGAATACATATCTACCAGGCCAGGTACAACAGTTTGGCAACGATGGAAAATATTTTATTTTTGATTATGAGAACGCAAGATTTATAATTCTGGATTCGGATGCTTCCTCGATGACCGGTGATCAATATACTATGTTGATGGATGCTATTCAGAACAATCCAAAAACCTGGTTATTTTTTTTCTGGCATCACCCGATTTTCGATTTTGGGCCGAAAGAATATCGGGATGATATTCATGAAACCTGGGGAGTTCCGCTGTACCAAAATGGATGTGACATTATGTTTATGGGACATGCGCATCATTATGTAAGGACCAAAAAGCTGGAGTTAAATGGCGAAAAGAATCCTCCTTTGGATCCGAATAATGGTATAGTGCAGATCATTACTGGAAATGGTGGTGCTCCTGCGAAATCAGTAAATCCAAATAATGACGGCAACGGCTATATGGTTGAGTCTTATACAAGTGATAAAGGCTATTGTGAATTGACTGTAGATGGAGACACACTGCGTCTGAGGCAATTTCTTAGTGACGGAACTATTTTTGATGAAGCCTATTATACACCGAACCCGAAGGCCGGCATTCCTTACGAAGTTGGGCCGCCAACCCAGTTGATTATGATTTCGGGGAACAATCAAACAGCACCGGTAGGTTTAACACTTCCCGAACCTTTCGTAGTTGAAGTGAGGGATGATAATAATAACCCCGTTCCAAATGTTGCAGTATATTTTGAAGTTATCTCTGGTGACGGCAGCTTGTCAAACAGCCAACCACAAGTTACTAAGGCAAACGGTCGTGTCTCAATAACTTTGACCCTTGGCCCTTTGCCTGGTAACAATGAAGTAACCGTTACATCTTCGGGCTTATCAGGCTCCCCGCAGATTTTTACGGCAATTGGTATTGGAGATAATGAACCACCCAGCCCGCCAACGAATGTGAGGGTTCAAGTTGGAGGGGATTAAATGAGTAATAAAATCAGCAATTGTAATTGGAGTAGAGGTTTATCTTTCAGTAGCTACCAGTGTCCTTTTGGCGTTTTATTTAATACGTTAAGGAGGTAGCGTCAGATGTCCATTACTTTCAGAAAAAGCGCAAGAATTTGTAGATAAGAAAATGACTGTACTGTTAGAATAGTATCACAAAAAACAGAGGAGAAATTTAGGACTTTGCAGGAATGTTGTTAGGTATGACAACGAATAAAACAACGCTCATGCCATTTAATATTTACAAACTGATAATTTTTAATAAATAATTGCCTTAAGCTACTTCCGAGTCTCTTAACATCTTAATCCCCACATGAGCCATTTAAATTAGCCATTTCCTTCAATCCTACCCAAGTGCCATCATCCCATAGAAACACACCATGTGCAAAGGCATCTTCCAACATCGCATTATTTTTATTCAACATTTTTTGTATTTCAAAAGCAGTATATCCCTTTGGTTCAAGCCCCCCCTCGACATGCGAGTATAAAAGCTTCATTCTTTCCAAAGGATGAGCCGGCAGCTGATCCGAAATTATAACAAGATCAATATCGCTTCCCAAATTAAAAGCGCCGCGTGCCATGGAGCCATATACGATGGCCGCCTTTATGTTCATACTGGATTTTAATTTAGAAACGTAATCCTTTGCCAGCTCAATATAAATATTTTAAAAAAATCCTTGCTTTTTCGATATCAGAACTATATATTTTTTTAATAATATTTAACATGCCCGCAACTTTAAACCTAAATACCAATCTTTAATTAAGATAAATCATTTAGATTTCGAAAGGAAACACCTATGTACTGGACGCGCCGGGAAATGCTTAAAGCCACAGCCCTCGGATTGATGGGAAAATCTATTTTGGGTTGGGCCGAATCCACACCTGCTCATGCTTCAACTTCTCACCCTGCATTAATAGACGTTCCAAACATCGATGAATCTGATTATCAAGCGCGACTGGCTAAGGCCAAAGAACTCATGACGCAGCGCAAAATCGATGCCTTGTTGATTACTGGTGGTTCGTCGTTATATTATTTCGGAGGATTCAATTGGCATCGAAGTGAACGATTATTTGCCATGATTATTCCACGAAAAGGAACCCCGGTTTTTGTTTGTCCAGCCTTTGAGGAACAGAGAGTTCAGGAACTCATTAATTCGGATTATAAAATCTATACCTGGCAAGAACATGAGTCTCCTTATCAATTGATTAAGAGAATATTTGCTGAGTTCAAAATCGCCACAGGACGCATCGGCATTGAGGAAACGGTGCGATTTTTTGAGATGAATGGAATCGCCAAAGCGGCTTCCTCACTGATTCTGGTAAGCGGTGATCCGGTTACCATTGGATGTCGCAGTATAAAATCCAAGAAAGAATTAGAAATCATGCACAAAGCCAATGAAATTACTGTCCAGGCTTATGAGGCTGGATTAATAAAATTGCGGCAAGGAATGAATGAAAACGATACAGCAAAAATTGTAAGTGAGGAATTTAGAAAAATCGGTGTGCAAGGAGGCGTATTTGTTTTGCATGGTGAAAATTCCGCTTATCCCCATGGAACTAAAAACAAACAGCCGTTGAAAGAGGGGATGATTGTTTTGATGGATGGAGGCTGTAAATTAAATGGCTACTCTTCTGACATCACGCGAACGATCGTTTTTGGTGAACCTACTGAGAAACAACTTAAAATATGGGATATTGTACGGAAAGCGCAGGACAAAGCGTTAGAAGCTGCAAAAGTTGGCGTACCCTGCGGCGAGGTGGATACCGCAGCTCGTAAAGTAATTGTGCAGGCTGGTTTTGGCCCGGAATACAAATATTTCACCCACCGATTGGGTCACGGCATTGGATTGGATGGTCACGAGTGGCCCTATCTGGTAAAAGGTAATTCCCTGCCTTTAACCCCAGGCATGACATTTAGTGATGAACCCGGAATATATCTTTATGGTGAATTTGGGATTCGTTTGGAAGATATAATGTATATTGATGAAGAAGGAGGGAAATTATTCACTAAGCAGAGTTTATCGTTAACCCAACCATTTAATTAATTTTTTGATCGGGATGATTTTTGATGAAATCCTGAAGGATAAATTCCAGTGAGTAGTTGGTGGGTTTCAGCAAAGGCAAGAGGCTGGAATTCACCCTTTTGGGTTTCATGGGGTGGGAAAACAAAAGAATTCAGCAAGAGAATAATCTTTAGAATCAAGGGAAAGGGTCATGAAATATCACCATCTACATCGTGTCGGAGACTGCTTCACTAATCTCCAGCACAATCAAATCAAAACTTTTGACAATATCATTAATATTTAAAGGAGGTTAACATGTATACCCGTCGGCAATTTTTAGGTGCTATTGGAAGACCAGCAGCCGTAGCAACGGCGGTAGCCATTTTGGATCCATTAGGAGTACGCCGGGCTGTCGAGTCTTTGGCCAATCATCCTGGTACTCCGGAGGAAGTGGCTGCTGATGAATCCGTTTGGTTTGATGTACAAGAGGCTTTTACAGTCGATCGCAGTCTGGTTAATCTAAACAATGGAGGTGTGAGTCCATCGCCAGCGGCTGTACAGGAGGCGATGAAGCGATATCTGGATTACTCCAATACCGCGCCTGTCTACACGATGTGGCGAATTTTGGAACCACAGCGTGAGACGGTTCGCAAACGTCTGGCTCGAGCTTTCGGGTGTGATCCTGCAGAAATAGCTCTAACACGCAATGCCTCCGAGAGCCTGCAAATCTGCCAATTGGGTTTTGACCTCAAGCCCGGCGATGAACTTCTGACCACGAGTCAAGACTACCCGCGCATGATTACCACCTGGAAGCAGCGCGAACGTCGAGAAGGAATTGTACTCAAACAGTTCTCCATCCCTGTACCCGCTGAAGATCCAGATGAAATCGTTTCCTTATTTGAGAAAAACATAACTCCTAAGACCAAGCTCATCCTGATGTGCCATATGATTAATCTCACGGGCCAAATTCTGCCGGTTAAGCAGGTTGTGCAGCTGGCAAGAAAAAAAGACATCCCGGTGATTGTGGATGGGGCTCATTCTTTTGCTCATTTTGATTTTACCCAAAAAGATCTCGACTGCGATTACTTTGCTACGAGTCTTCATAAATGGCTTTTTGCGCCTCACGGTACTGGCATGTTGTATGTAACAAAGGAAAAGATCGCTGGTCTCTGGCCAATGATGGCGGCACCGGAGCCTATGGATGACGACATTCGTAAATTTGAGGAAATTGGAACCCATCCTGCGGCTAACTACCTGGCCATTGCAGAAGCGCTGACCTTCCACTTGGGTATCGGGGCGAAACGCAAAGAAGCTCGGATGATCTATCTCCGAGATCGCTGGGCCAAACGACTCCTCCAGCACGACCGAGTGCGTCTACACACAAGTTTGAAACCTGGCTTTGCGTGTGGATTGGCCACGGTGCAGATTGAAAGTATCGATCCGGTTGAACTCACTAATTATCTTTGGAAGAAATATCGTATTATCGTCACGCCTATAAAACATGATGAATTTGAAGGCATCCGAGTGACGCCAAACGTCTACACGACCCTTGAGGAAATCGATCGATTCTGTGATGCCATGGAAACTGTAATAAAGAAGGGACTCCCAAAATCATGAGAAAAATCTACTTTTTATTATATTTTAGTTTGATTCTGGTGGGATGTGCTCCAGAATCTCTGGATCGAGAGGTCATATCTACAAAAGATGCGCCTACTGCCATCGGCCCGTACTCGCAGGCCATTCGTGTCGGCAATATACTGTTTCTGGCAGGTCAAATTGCTATCGATCCCGCTACTGGTGATTTTGTTGCAGGAGGTATTGATGAGCAAACACGTCAGGTGTTAGATAATATCCAGGCTGTACTAAACGCAGCAGGTTTCTCAATGGATAATGTAGTCCAGAGTCAGGTCTTTCTTTCTGATCTTAATAATTATGGTGCCATGAACGCCGTATATGCTACCTATTTCAAAGAAGCCCCACCTGCCCGTGCCGCTGTTCAAGTCGCCCGTTTGCCAAAAGACGCCTTGATTGAAATTATGGTGACGGCTGTTAGGAGCAAATAAAGGGTAAGCTCGGAGTTTATATTCAAAATGCCATTGATATTTATTTCATATTCAAGTAATGATTGGAAAAAAGTAGAAAAGCTGGTTAAAACACTAAGGCAGGAAAGGGATATTAAGATATGGATAGATAGCGAAAGAATTCTCCCGGGTGACGATTTCGTTGATAAGATGAAAAAAGGCATTCGAAAAGCTGAGAAATGTCTGATCTGCTTGAGTCCTTCATTTAATACTAAGCCTCCCACCTCTTGGGCGAAAAGAGAACTTAAGATGGCGATTCTAAAGGAAAATAAAATAGGACAAGGGTTCATAATCCCTGTTAGAATTAAAAAAGGAGGTAAAATCCCAGAGGAAATTGGAACAAAAGCATACGCAGATTTATCAACAAACCAGAGATGGAAAAAGAATATTTCGAGACTAATAATGGCGATAAGGCGAAATGCCTAACAGGAACTTAATGTCTTATCTTATGCTAACGTGTGCTGGTCCTGCAAAGAGAGATAAAATATAATCTCGAATACTTGAGAAAAAATTGCTAATTTCTGACTGAGAGAATGCAAATCTTTATTAATTCTAGATGTTGTTATGTTTAATTCGAGAGTATAAGATAATTTGGAGATTACACGATGATAAGTATAATTTGGAGAATTCTTCTACTAAGTGTAGCTATTTTTGTTGTTGCACAGCTTATGCCTGGTATTCGCTTAAAGAATTTTGGTACTGCTGTTGTTGTAGCAGTGGTATACAGTGTGATTAACTTTCTTTTGTATAAAATATTGGTCTTTCTATCGTTGCCGCTTATCTTTATAAGCTTAGGTCTCTTTGTTATTATCATCAATGCCTTTCTACTTTGGCTGACCGACAAACTCATTGAAAATTTCGAGATCAAGGGTATTGGAACTACGATTTTGGCCTCAATTTTTATTTCATTAATTAACCTGCTGCTTCAGTGGATATTTTAATATTTTTAAGGCAAAGTTTGCGTATTTTATCAGAGCAAGATTCTGATTTGGGCCAAATTCTAAAGAATCTAGGACCACCGCCTTTGAGGGCGCGTGAGCTGGGATTCCCCACACTCCTTCACATCATCCTGAAGCAGCAGGTTTCGCTCGTCTCGTCTAAGTTAGCCTGATGATTTATCATCAAACAATCTTTAATATGTCCGTACTTAGGTTAAGGAGTTATTCAATGCGATATTTCATTTTTTGGTTAATTTATATAATAGTTTCAAGTGGTATAAGCTATGGCCAAAACATCAAAATAGCTACCTATAATATTTATTTTCTTGATAATGGTATTTCTATTGCGCGAAAGAATAATTTGCAAAGCGTCATTAAACAACTTGATGCTGATATTATTGGATTCCAAGAAATCAATAATCCTGCAGCGCTTAGAAATATACTTACAGAAGATTATGATATTGCCATGATTGATGACCCGAATGAAGTGCAAGAAGTGGCATTGGCTGTTCGTTTACCCCTTAAGATTAAATCCTATAAGTATGTTTTCCCTGATAGCATCTACGATAATGCATTTCCACGAAAAAGAGACTTATTACAAGTAACTGTTGAAGGTTATGATAAAGGGTTTGTTTTGTTGGTGCATTATGCAAGATCTCGAACAGGAGGGAGGCTCAATACAGATAAAAGACGAGAAGCAGCTTCGATGTTAATTCTTGATTACATCAAATCAAACCTATTAGAAAAAAATATTATACTTTTGGGCGATTTCAATGATAATCCGGATGACCGCTCACTTAATATATTGGAATATGGGGATAAATATGTAAAAGGGGGCATTGATACGGAAGAAGATTCTTTTCTGTTTAATACAACCGAGCATTTATTGCAAAAAGATATTTGTTCATACGATTACTTTATGATTTATAAGGATATTGTAAGCGATAGATTTGATCCTATCGTAAAAGGTTCCAGA
>JBHIAC010000152.1:0-7744 GCA_046758365.1 bacterium | reverse complement strand
CCAAGAAATTCATTGTTGGAAAAAAGAAAAAATAATGACTTACAGAATATAAAACTTTGATTCGGAATTGAAATACCAAAGGACTCTGAAACCCACTGATAAATAACCACCTTGTTGAAAACCTCTTCTTAATTAACCAATTAAGTTGACATACGATGAAACTATTTGCAAAGACCTCCAACAAAGAATATGAAGTAGAGTTAAATGGTTCTGCTGAAAATCTATCCATTCTCCTTAATGGGAAGGTAAAAAAAGCGGATTTTAAATGTACGGGAGAGACAAACTTTTTTTCTTTAATTGTTGATAATCATTCTTATCAATTATATATTGTACCAAAATCTAATGGTTATGAAGTCTATTTGGATGGGGCAAAATATTTTATTGAATTAGAAGATGAAAGAAGTCGCCTGCTTAGAAGCCTTATTAAGACGGATGAAAAGCCAAAAGGTCAGAAAGAAATCATAGCTCCTATGCCAGGCTTAATTGTGAAAATTGAAGTAGAAGAAGGTCAAGAAATAAAAAAAGGGGATGGTTTGATTATTATAGAGGCTATGAAAATGGAGAATGAAATTCGTGCTAATGCCGATGGTATGGTTAAGAAAGTATTTATAAAAGAAAAAGATTCAGTTGATAAAGATGCAGTATTAATGCTCATCGAATAAAATATAGATAGGATTGACAAACATCAATAGACTTCTGCAAAATAGGGTGTACAACTTTTAGGTTTGAGATTGTCATAAACAGGCTGAAGCCGGTACACCCCCATTTTGAGCATGCTTTAAATTAATTTTGCAGAAGACTAGAACATCACAAGTAAGGAGGAAAATATGCCTATCTATGAGTATATTTGCCAGGATTGCGGGAAAAGGTCCAGTTTTTTAATATTGAAAATTGGTCAGCCTTTTGAAGCAACATGCCGCAAATGCGGTAGTGCCAAATTAACAAGAGCCATGTCTAGATTTGCCACGCTTCGTTCTGAAGAAAGTCGTTTAGAAAGTTTAGCCGACCCAAGCAAATGGGGTGATCTGGATGAGAATGATCCAAAAAGTATGGCAAAATTCATGAAAAAGATGGGCAAGGAAATGGGTGAAGATTTAGGAGACGACTTTGATCAAATCATAGAGGAAGCTGAACAAGAAGCCCATAATAGTGAAAATACGAATTCAGACTTAGAGTAATATTAATATCTTACGAAGAAGAAGGAATCAAACTTCATTAAGGTAGAAATGTCTCAGGTAGTCAAAAAAGAAAAGATCGTAGGCGTATTAGGTGGGATGGGCCCTGAATCAACTGCGCATTTTTTCCAGAGAATCATTGAATTGACTCCTGCAAAATTTGATCAAGACCATATTCCCATAATAATTTACAACAATCCAAATATTCCAGATCGTACAGAAGCAATTCTTAATCAAGGGGAAAGTCCTTTACCAGCTTTAATAAAAGGTATCTCCGTTCTTCAACAAGCAGGAGTAGAGTTTATTTGTATTCCATGCAACACAGCTCATTATTATTATGAAGACCTGCAAAAATATTCTGCCGTACCAGTGATAAACCTTATTGAAGAGGTTGTCTTAGCAACTTTGGAAGAAAGTTCTAATCTGGAAAGAGTTGGATTACTGGCCACCCCTGGCACAATCAAATCTCGTTTATATCAAAATGCATTTCAACCACAAGGTATTGCAGTAATCGCGCCTGAGGATTGGATATTAAATGATTTGGGTCGTGCCATTCATCGTCTAAAAGGCAAATCCAAAGAGTATGGATTTATTCAAAAATCGGCTGAGGTATTAATTAAAAATGAAATACAAGCTCTAATTTTAGGGTGTACAGAATTAAGCCTTATTCGTTCCAATCTATCCATAAGTGTTCCAATTTTAGATTCAATAGAAATTTTAGCTAAAAAAATAGTTTATATTGCTTCGAACTCTGAAAGCCTATAAAATCGGGGATGAATTTTAATGATCAATTATTTTTTTAAATATTTAAATATTCCTGAATTAATTCTTTTATTTTATTCAATTTTGACTTTCATTGGCTGCTCTAAAGACAAAAATCAATCCCAACAAAATATTTATAACGAAAGTGCTCCCCATTTCACCAGTTCTAAAATGGCGAAAATTTCTGAGTTAAATCGAAACAACTTAAATAAACCTGAATTATTTAGGGGTATTGTTTATGTATCAAACGCTGATTCAATATCCCATTTAGCTTTGGAGAGTGAGAACGGTATCGTTTATCTTATAATCGGCGATAAGCAATGGGAGCTGAGTAATCTTCAGAATCGTAAAGTTGAAGTTTGGGGTTATCTCCATGAAAATATCCTTAGTAGAGGAAATAGAGATTCAGTTGAAGTAATCCGTTACAAAGTGATTCACGGAGAAGGAGATTAATTATTTTGAAGGAAAAAATAATTGGTCCATGGTCTAAATGGACCATTCTGATATTATTTATTTTGGTGATTTCTGTTGCTGTTTTTTCGTCTATTAGTGAAAAGGTAAGAATTGAGAATGTCTCGAATTTGTACAAAAAGATTGACGAGACCACTATAAATTCTATTGGGAATGATAATCAACCCAGAATCTGCGGGTTAGGCCTTTATCCTGATATGACCTCCCAAATGGAGAACCCGAAAGTATTTTACAAGTCTCTATATTTTAAGGCCCCCCAAGATGAAGTAGGTGATATCAGAACGTTCAATGCTATTGATTTTACTGGTGAAAGCCAAGAAGTTAAAAAAATTGTAGCTCGCGCTGAAAGGAAAGGGATTCATGCTTATATTTATGTGGATACCACGGAAAGCTTCCGAGAAGAAGATTTGGATGAAATACTCTTTCTCTTTGATAATCAGATTTATCCTACAAATACTGAGGTATTTGGCCCTGAACCCAAACCGGGCATCGACGGTGATACTTTAATCACCCTCCTATTGCTTCCTATTAATGAACCCGCTAATGTGGTTGGTGATATTGCAGGCTATTTTTGGTCGGTTAATCAATTCCCTAAAAGCCAATATTCTGACAGTAATGAAAGAGAAATGTTATATCAAGATATTTCTCGAATAAATAGATTTGGGGCCCAGGATGCCGCTGGAACTATTGCCCATGAATTTCAACATTTAATTCATTGGAATCATGACCGCAATGAAGAGCTGTGGATAAACGAAGGACTCTCAGAATATGCTGTATTTGTCAATGAGTTTAGATTACCCAACGATCCGTCGAATTTTTTGAACAACACTGATATTACTTTAATGAGTTGGTCTAGCCATCCTAGAGATTATTCGCGGGTGTTTCTTTGGATGCTATACTTAATTGATCATTATGGAGGAAACTCATTAGCCCGGGATATTGTTGCCAATCCTGCCAACGGCTTATCAGCTCTACAAAATGTGATAAATGTACGATTTCCCGGAGTTACAATTGATGAAATATTTAGTAATTGGATTTTGGCGAATTTTTTGGACTATACCCCGGGTGGCGGCAATTTGTTGGGATATCCTTCACTAAAACTTCCACCTCTTAGGCCAACACAAACTTTCGGTTTTTTACCAGTAAGTCCAAGAACTGAGAGTGTAAATACCTATGCAGCAGATTACTATTTATTTAGCGGAGGAGAGAACCTGGTTCTCCAATTTAATGGCCCAGATAATGAACCTAAATTTAAAGCTAAGTTGATAAAACTTAAAGCAAATGCCTCTCCCGAAATCTTAGATTTTTCTCTAAATAGCAGTGGTGATGGAATTTTACCATTTCCTGATTTCGGATTAACTTTTGATCAACTTGTTTTAATTCCTTATTATTTTGAAGTGCCAGATTTTAATACTATAACGGATTATGAATTTGAAGCAGAAGGGTCAGGGGGACCTGCCGCATTTACAGATACACTACAATTTCATGATCAAGAAAGCATGACCATTATTGCCCAAGTGGGTTTACCTTCCCTACTATTTGATTCTGAGCATTGGGATTCCTATGCAGTACGTTTTACACCTCCATCTGATGGGCAGTTGCTTGGAGCAGAAATGGCCGTTTGGAGACGTGTTGGAACAGGTGGAACCGTTCGGTTTTTTGTTTATGATAATAGTGACGATTCCTTAGGAGTACCAGGGGTCAAGATTGACTCAGTGGATACTGAGAATGTGACCGGGACCCCTGGGTTCATTACTTGGAATGGCGTTGATTTTAGTTCTAAGAATATCGCAGTTAACAAAGAAAAAGATTTTCATATTGCTTGGGAGTTTTTAAACATTGGCATTGGGGATACCATATTTGCCATATTAGATACAGCTAAGATTGCCACAGACCGTTCTTCAGTTTTTATAAGGGAACGAAATACTTGGTCACATTTTGTAGATGGTTTTAATTTTTTCATTAGAGCTATTATTTCCGTTCCAGCAGATCCTACAGTTCCAAAACTAACCGCAGGCATTTTGCAGAATCCCGTATTTAGCGAAATTGTGGATATTTTTACTATTGGCGAAAACTCACTAAATCCCGTTAGCGTCGAAGGGACTTTTACCCTAAAGGATTCTACTCATTTGCTTAAATTTCATGCAGCCGACGACTCAAACAAAGTTTTTATCGATGATGCTTTTAAATTATTTGACAGTGGTGCTGCTGAGTTAGTTGTAATGGCCAGACACAAATTCGGTACCATTGCTGGGACAGATACGCTTCAACTAAATGTTAATTTAATTGACTTTCAGCGGGGTGGCACAATTTCAAGTGCGGATGGCAATTTCCAATTAATACTACCACCGGAGGCTATTCATAAACCTTTCTATTTTACAACCTTGTCCTTAGATGATAATTTCCAGTTAATTAAAAATTATGTTGCTTTATATGATAAAGATTGTACACCCACTGGACTTGGATATTCTGTTGGGCCGAGTGGAATTACATTCGATAAGCCGGTTGAATTAACTATCAGGTATGTTGAAAATGATATGGCTGTGCTTTCAGAAAATGATCTTGCTGTGGCCTACTTGGAGAAGGATCATTGGATAGTATTAGGAGGCGAATTGTACCGGGATGATAAATCCATCTCTGTTTTAGTAAATCGAACTGGGAGTTATAGTTTAGTTGTCAAAAATTATGAGGGACTTGTAAACCAAGATAATATTCCAAATGAATTTTATTTAAAACAAAATTACCCTAATCCTTTCAATCCAAACACAACCATTAAATTTGGATTGCCTAAAGCGAGTCACACCATTCTAAGAATTATTAATCTTAAAGGCCAAATTATTGCCACCTTAATAGATGAAATGTTAGAAGCCAAGGAACATGCAGTTGAATGGGATGGCACGGATGCGAGGAAGGTCCCTGTCGCCAGTGGTGTGTATCTTTATCAGATTAAAGCCGGTGATTTTATAGATACTAAAAAACTTGTTCTGGTTCGGTAAAATGTATAAAAGATTAAAAGTAAAATTCACCTTAATAGGGATTATAATCAGTTCAATTCTTGTAAGCCTCGGCATTGATTGTGGTTCCCATTCTACTGCGCCTGTCTTGAGAAGTGCTGAAGAATTAACAGAAGAAGGATGGCAGGCATTTGAAAGCGACAATTTTGCTTTGGCCGCCACTAAATTCGATTCGGCAGTGATTTCAGACGCTAATTTTGTGGATGCCTACCATGGCGCGGGTTGGTCTTACGGTCGTCTCGGAGAATTTTTAAAGGCAAACGAAAATTTTGAAAAAGCAATTGAATTAGATTCAACCCTAATCGAAGCTCACGCCGGAGCCTCGCTGGTTTTTCACGCTTTAAATCGATTTTTGGATTCCATTGAAGAAGCGAATATTACACTTGATGCTGAACCAGATTTTGTTTTTTCCCATGATCCTTCAGTTGATGCATTGGATATCAGGATTACTTTAGCCCTTAGCTATTATTCCATTGCTGACTTTGTTAATGCCGCCGCCCAAATGGATATCATCGACCCCGTTAACAGCCCCCATTCTACCAACCCGGTGGAGTTGATTCAGGAAATTATGCGTTTCTTTGGACAGATTCGATAACTTGACTAATTTGCAATAATTTAACAGATTAATAAAAAGTAGCCGGGAAAAGGAAAAATTCAAAAGGCGTTTTGGTCATGACGACGAATCGAGAGTGCCTTACATGCTTTTAAATTAGCCCTGGTAACGAGAAGAAAACTTAAGCCAAGGCAGCCCGGCAAGAAGAAACTGGTTGAGAAGTACGGTAAAGATTTGAAAGCAGGTTATGGCACGGTTTACAGGCCGCAGGCCCTGACGAAGCAGTTTCCAAACGCCAACAAAAGGAGTGGGGTTGGCAATATCTGTTTCTATCAAAGAAAATTAGTCAAATCAGCCGGGAGTTAGTGGAATCCACAAAAGAAGGTCTGGGAGCTGTCTTATGGAGAGATTCTGGATTTAGGCTTAACCTATCGAATCGTACAGGAGTGATATATCTAAATGTAGCCATTTATTCCTATTATTAGGAACAAATTTTGGGAGGTAGATAGAAGCTCATTAATATGTTAGGAGTTCAAATCTCAGGTAAGGAGGGAATCATGCGAGATACACGAAAAGGAATCCTGGCTCTTTCCGTAGTCCTCATGCCGCTCCTCGGCCTTGGTACAACGGCTGCTCAGCAGGGGGACATTCGTGCGGCAATTAAGGCCGGAAACAAGAAGTTCGTGTCCGCTCTTGGGCGAGGCAATGGTGCGGATCTAGCTGCGTTCTACACGACGGACGCGCAGCTCTTTTCTGCCTATAGCGACATTGTAAGTGGGAGACAAGCGTTCGAGGATTTATTACAAGGAGTCATCGATTCTGGGATTAAGGCGATGACGCCTACGACCCTGGAAATGGAGGCACATGACGATACGGCCTTGGGATTGATGGAAGACAAGGCCGTTGCTCAAAACTCACCCCAAATCTATATCGAGCTGCGGGCTGCTGACTCTGAAACTGGATTCTATCGCTACGCGGAGTTTAATTACGCTATTCGAATCGGGGCAGTTGTGGATATTGTGTACTTTGGCGTCCCGGGGCAAAACGAGCTGTACATCGGTATGGGTTATCAGTTTCCAGTAACGGCAACACTTACGGTCACACCGTTGCTTTATGGCGTCGTTGGGAAAGAGAACGGAGAACGAGGCGTGGCTTTAGGGACCTTTGTTCTCGGAACCGTACGTGAATGGAGTGTCTATTCTTTTTTGGGCTACTTCGAACCCATTGAAGGAAATGTGCCTAGATATATTTTCCTGGACAGCCTGGATTTAAGTCGAAGGATAAAACAGTGGGAAGTAGGAGCCTCCACAGGATTCTTCTATAGCAGTGGACAATGGAGTTATCT
The DNA here is from genome assembly GCA_046758365.1 of bacterium. Taxonomy (GTDB): domain Bacteria; phylum Zhuqueibacterota; class Zhuqueibacteria; order Oceanimicrobiales; family Oceanimicrobiaceae; genus JBHIAC01. The sequence goes on along the minus strand of JBHIAC010000152.1, from coordinate 424 downwards.
TGTTGGTCCGGTCATTATCCGTAACGATGAGTGGGGCGCTTGGCGATTTTGTGTCCGGGCCGGATTGACCGTTGAAATCAGAGCCGCACGGACTTTCAATTTCTAACGATCCGAGTGGTTTGGATCTTCGGTCTTGTACTCATCCTGAGGCCTCATTCGATTCGAGCTAGAAGCTTTCAACTTGTCACCGAGGAAAGACGTTGCAGAATCTGATTGACATGGTAACGCCGACACCTAACTTCTCGCTCCAGCGGACGGCGCACGTTGTGTTTCGAGACGCCGCCGCTTAGGCGCACCTGCATGACAAACACCAACTTTAGTATATAAAAATGATATTACTTCTATTTGTGAAAATCAATGGTTTCTCGATAATCTTTTAAAAGGAGGAAGAAAATGAAAAAATCACTGCTTCAATTATCCAGTT